>NZ_JAAGOZ010000062.1:0-6401 GCF_010499845.1 Salipiger sp. PrR007
CACGAAGTGCCCACTTATACAAACGCTTAGCGTTTGTGTGGGCGGGGGAGACTGGCGTTTCCCCTCGACCCCTAAGCGAAGTGCGGCCCCGAATGGCGATCTATCATCTCAGAGCCACGATGATCTCCCGCAGTCAGGGCCGCTCCGCCACGGCGGCTATCGCCTACCGGGCGGCGGAGCGTATCGAAGATCACCGTACGGGGCTGACCTTCGATTACGCGGGGCGCAGCGGCGTCGATCACACCGAGATCCTCGCCCCCGACCACGCTCCGGATTGGGCCTACGACCGATCCGAGCTGTGGAACCAGGTCGAGCGCGCCGAGACCCGGAAGAACAGCCAGGTGGCCCGCGAGGTGCGCGTGGCCCTGCCTGCCGAGCTGGCCCACGCGCAGCGGGTCGAGCTGGTCCGGGACTTCGCCCAAGAACAGTTCGTGGATCGCGGCATGGTCGCGGATATCGCCCTGCACGCGCCCGGGCGCGACGGCGATGATCGCAACCACCACGCCCACATCCTGCTCACCACGCGCGAGATCGGCGCCGAGGGGTTCACCACCAAGAACCGCGACTGGAACAAGGTCGAGCTCCTCGAGCATTGGCGCGAGGCGTGGGCGGTGGGCAGCAACCACGCCCTCGAGCGCGCCGGCCTCGAGCAGCGCATCGACCACCGCACCCTCGAGGCGCAGCGGGAGGAGGCACTGGAATGGGCGACCGAGGCGCGGGAGCGCGGCGACGAGGGCACGGAGCTGCGCGAGACCGTGCGGGCGATCTCGCTGGACCGCGAGCCGCTGCCGCAGCTTTCACCGGGAGCGTGGCAGATGAAAGAGCGCGGCCACGAGGTCGGCCGAGTGCGCGCCTGGCACGAGATCAAGGCGCAGGCGGTCGAGGTCGCCCGCGTGGCGCAGGAGCTGGCGGGTCATGTCCGTGATTGGCTCGACCATGCCGCCGAGCGCACCTTGGATCGGCTGGGCGGCGGTCGCGCCGAGCTGGCGTTGTCCGGAGTAGCTACTGACCAGGACCGGCCTGCCGATCTCGCGACGCGCCTGCGCGAGGCCTGGGCCGATCGCCAGGAACGGCAACAGGAGCTGCCGGAGGTCGAGGTCCCAGAACGGGATACCTCTGAAGGTCTTGCCGCGCGGCTACGTTCTGCTTTTTCCGGGGTGGATCGTGACGCTCTCAGAGAACGGCTCTCGAGCTATAGACAGGAACGAGAGGATTACGAGGTGAGCACAGCCCAAGAGCGGCAGCGTGACAGGCACCTCGAAAACGACCTCGAGCAGGAGCGTCATGCCATTCGTGATCGGGGCTATGACCACGAGTTGTAAGCATCATGCTGCTGCGGCGTTTCCCGTCAGCTTTTCTGAAACTCAAGGCGCCCGAGCTTCAGGTCAGGTGACGCGCTCACTCTCCTTTTGATTGCACGTGAAGCCATACTGCTCCCAAGAAAAATTGGAGCGTGATCCGTCGCCGATACCAGGCCCGGAGTTTTTGGTCCTGATCCCCCACCACTCACGGAGTGGATCGCGCTCACCGCCTTGCCATTTTGAAGCCATGAGAATCGCTTGTCCGTGATATCGTGATAGGGAGCGCGACGAGCGCGCCCTGCGGTGGGACGGATCTAATCACACTGCGGCCGGCGCGGCGTCAGAGATGACCCCCGGTTACGGGCTCGCCGCGCTCACTAGGTCAGACAATCTTAGGGCACGTCCCGCGTTGCGCGCGGGCGAAAGAGATCTGGGAAGTCGCGCGTAGCCGCGAAGAGACCTTGGTCGACGGCGCGCTTGCGATACGCGATCTGCGCCCCGCTCATCATGTCCTGGCCCAAATATGTGAGGAAAGCTAGCAGGCTGCGATACTTCACGTGTGGAGATTGGGTCGCAAATCCAGAAAGCCCCGCAATCCATAATCCGCCGCGCTCATCGGGAACGCCGAAGCGGGCAGACTGTGCTCCCTGGTCCTGCAAGTTCGCCGCGAGGATTGCGGAGGTGGCCGCGATCAAGTCCGCGTCCTGAAGCGCGTAGACGATGGCGCGATCAAGCTTTTGAAGCAAGAATTGGCGCGGATCTCCGGCGCCGCCGCGCTCGATCCATCGCTGTAGTGTGTGGCGCGTCAAAACGACGATGGAGTCTTTAGTCTCCTTGGCCGTAAGCTGACGTAGAATGTAGCGCACCAGGTCCTGCCTGAAGCCATCTTGCTGATCGGCATAGCGCAACTCCGAGTCCCGCCGGGCTCCGCGAATGACCACCTCGAGGGCCCGGGTCCGATCTTGCTTGGTTGCCCGTGCGGCGGCGCATCCTGGGTGCCGGGCAATGCGTTTTGCCGCGCGTTGCAAAGCAACGAGGCTGCGCCCGCTCTTTGCGGTCAATGCGGCCGCTATGATATCGACTTTCGGCTCTTGCTCTGCCGCTTGGACAATCAGGTCCGTGGTCAGCCCGCGGGCCCAGTGCGTGCGGGCTGCCGCCGCAGATACGTCATGCAGGATCATCAGGGATAAGATCGCTGGTTTGAAATGCCCGTCAAGGGGAGCAAAGACAGTGAACCTGACCTTTGGTCACGGGCCCGAATAGCCGGCGGAGCCGACCGGGGCCTCGCCATCCCTACTGCTCCCTTTGGCACAACCGCGAGACGAGGGCGGGCCGCGCTGCTGCGCGCCCCATAAAACCCGTTCCCCGACTCCCAGCTACTCAGGGTTGAGCCGCTCAGGTCTCCGCGAGGCTGGGGATCTCTCTGGTTCCAGTGCTGGGCCATGCTATATAAGAGGTATTACCTCGTAATACCCAGGGAGCTATTCCATGTCTGCTACCCATCCCGTCGCGGTGAAGCTGGACGCCGATGTTCACGCTCGGATGCGCCAGCTTGCCAAGGCGCAGCACCGCACTCCGCACTACCTGATGCGGGAAGCGATCGCCCAATATGTCGAGCGCGAGGAAAAGCGTGAAGCGTTCCGGCAGGAGGCCGCGGAGGCATGGTCGGCGTATCAGGCCACTGGTCTGCACGTCACCCAGGCCGAAGCGGACGACTGGCTGGCCCAGCTCGAGGCCGGCCAGGACGTGGAGCCTCCTGAATGCCACACCTGATCTGGACGCCGGAGGCCCTTGCGGGTGTCCGGCGCTGCCATGGCTTCCTGGCTCCGAAAAATCCGGAGGCGGCCTCCCGTGCCGTGCGGGCTATTCGCGAGGGGATGCAGGTCGTGGCCGCGCATCCCGGCGCCGGCCGTCCGGCCGACAAGATGGATCCGGAGTTTCGGGAATGGCTGATCCCGTTCGGCGAAAGCGGCTATGTCGTTCTCTACCGCGTCGACGGCGAGCAGGCCGTGGTGCTGGCGGTCAGGCACCAGAGAGAAGCGGGATACTACTGAGCTACGGAAATGGGATCTGAAGGCGCTCCCCTGCTAAAGGAGTGCCCCCGGCATCTTACCTAACCTGCCCTAAACAATACTTGTACGTCAGCGCCCCAGAAGCCTTCTGAAGAGCCCGCGAGGCCTCTTGTCTTCTAAGAGTGCCGTGGCCTGATGTCGCCACTTGTCCCGATCCTCTCGCAAGTCTGAGATTACGGCTTCTTTGTCGGCTAGCCGTTCTTGAGCTGCTTCAAGACGCGCTTGTAAAGCCTTGAGTTCGCCTGTTTCCTCCCTGTTTACTTGCGGTTTCTCAGGTGTTTCCTTTTTGTGATTTTGAGGTGTTGGGGGGTAAACCCTGTGCAACTCGGACGGATCTATTCTGAACACACCTGTATCGTCTTTGAAGGCGGATATGCGGCCTGATTTTATGGCTTTAGATATGGTTGCCTTCGACTTCCCCGTGGCCTTCGCAGCTTCTCCAAGGGTGTACACCATGGGGTTTCCTATCGTTCGCAGTTGCCAGTATTCATGGTGTTGACCTGTTTACTCTTCATCTTTCCCAGGTGTTCCTGGAAGATCGGTTTCCATGCCTGGGAAACTGGGCTGTGAGATCGGTGGCAAGCCACTGCCAGAGGGGATTTGCATCTCACCAATGCGGGGCAGTCGGTGCAGAGCGGCTTTGTCTGCCACGATGGGTTCGGGTTGCTCATCTTCGGCCAGCAGGACTTCGGCTTGCAGGCGAGCGTAGCGCAAGCGGTCTCTGGCCTCGGTCCAGACAACACGGCTGTTGATGACGTATGCATTTACGGTGCCGCTAGCACCGATCTGCTGAACCTCAATCCAGTTTCCGGCTTCCAAGGTTCTAAGGGCACGTTTCACGGTCGAGGCAGACGACCCCATGAGCTTGGCTAGAACTTTGTGTGAGGCAACAACCGCGTTTTGTTCGCCGACATTTGCCGCCAATACGTGTAGCAATGCCGAAGCTGCCGGGTGTTTCGTTCCTAATCTCGCCCAAGCCTCGTGCGCTGCCCGATCCGTTTGCACAAAGTGTCCCCGTGCTGGCTTGGATGGGAGCGTGGCTCGAGTTTCCGGCTGCCGCTGACCTGGTTCATCCATGACCTACCCCTAGCTCATACGTGACTAAATTTCGCTCATTTGTGGGCGCATGTAGATCATGGATGTTTAGTTCTGTCCCGTCAAATATTGACCATACGTGCACTAATTTCGACCAGACCTAGGTCACAGCTGTGACCTAGGGGTAGGTCACAGCTGTGACCTACCCCCCCCTGCCAAGTAATTGATTTAAAATGAAGAAAATTTTGCGCCTTCTAATGATCTATAGGAGGGCAAAAAATCCCCGCTCGTTCGATCGGGAGCGCGCCCCATAGCGCTGGTCGAGCGATCGGGCGAGGGGGGAGTTTTTGAACGACGCAGGCGACGAGGGAGCCTGCATCCAAGTGTTAGTCTCGGCGGTACTTTAAGTAGTTCGCTACTTAACCAACGGTGCGAGTTACCAGGGATGGGGTGGGTCAGGCAGGGAGGGGAAGGGATACCCTCCGGCGTGTCTGTTTTAAGTTCTCTAATGTTGGGTGTCGCGTGGAGGGACGAACAAACCGGAAGGTGGGGCGAACACGTCGAGATGAAGGAGTGAAATTTTGGGGGGTTGAAACTGAATGCTGAAAATCTGCGTTAATCCAAAACCTTGAATGAAACTACGTGACGTGTGGAAGTCTAAGCATGAAAACTGGTTTGAGAATGTCTTATTCAGGCTACGCATCGTTGGCCCTGGGAACTGGATTGTTGCTCTCAGACCGCTTTTACGCCGGCACCGTTTTCTCAGGATTCCAGTCGCGCACAACACTTTTCCCCTTGAGCTTGGGGCTTATCCTGCTGGGTTACACGTTGCTGCTCGCTGCGGTCCTTCGCAGGATCACCAAAAAAGAGCGCCGATACCTGCGTTGAGCCGCTTTTCTAGAACCGATTGTTCGGGGAAGTCAGCGCAGGCTCCTCGCTTACGCGATTAGTCAGAGGGGCGGCGAAGAAATCTTGGCGATTGTCCGGGTCATCCACACGTCGCGCGACTGGTCTGCCGCGCAATGGCCGGAGTGACCCCTGTCACCGGTTCTACTCTGTGATCCAGAAGGCGCAGAAGCTGGACCCGTTGTCCTGCTCAACCACCTGCCCCCCGAACCACGATCTGCCGCAATTGTAGCTCACCAGATCATTGACCGAGAGGGCAGACTTGGCCGTTTCCATCCCATAAGCCAGCAGAAGGCCCAGAACGGCCCCTACAGCGAGCATAGAGACCAGCCAGACCCAGAACCCCCCGAAGTAGCGCCAGGCCTCTCTACGGGCCTCTCCGGCGGCCTGTGTGAGGTTCCGGGCGGCGTCGATGCTCTCGTCATGGGCCTTCAGGATGGCGTCTCTCGCGGCCTTCTCGGCGGCTTTGGTGGCTTCTTCCTTGAGGTAGGCTGCGACGGTCACCAAGCGGTTGTCGATGGCTTGGTGGACCTCGGAAGCGGCCCTGTGCATCCGGTCGACCCCCTCGGCCAACTTCTGGTGCAGGGCCTGTGCGTCCTTCTTGTCGAGGCTGGTGCGTTGGAGCTGGTCCATGTCCTTGCGGATCAGGGTCAGCTCATCGGCGAGGATCTGGAATGGATCTTTGGCGCTCATTGTCGTTCCGCCTTTGCCGCGGCGTCATCGAGCTCTTCCAAGAGGCCGATGATTTCCTTCTGATCGACTTCGCGCGTCACGGCACGGCGCAGCAGGGCGGCGAGCGCCCGGGCCTTTTCCGGATCCTTCAGCGCGTTGGAGATCGCGACCGATCCGACGATGATCTTGCGGCGGGTCTCGCTGGCCTTCTGCCTCTCCTTCAGCCGGGCCAACTTGGCCTGCGTTTCCGCAATTTGCTGATCGATGCTGCGCGCCATTCTTATCTCCGCACGATTGAGAACGGTTGATTTCTCGCAAAGGTTGATTCAGGGTGCAACCACGAAGTGCCCACTTATACAAACGCTTAGCGTTTGTGTGGGCGGGGGAGACTGGCGTTTCCCCTCGACCCCTAAGC
>NZ_JAAGOZ010000063.1:0-5115 GCF_010499845.1 Salipiger sp. PrR007
GCCCGGCCGGAAGCGGTCACACGCCGCTGCGTCTCATCCTGATTGACGCGGAATCTCATCCTGTTTGTCGCGCCGCAGGAAACATCCCTAGCACTCATCCACCCATGAGTGATGGCGCCGGCGCTCACCAGACTCGCTCCGGGAAGCGTTCGAGCATGCGTCAGCAGTGCGCAGGGAGTGGACATAGCGATGAGGCGATCGCCGGCCGCCCGTCATGACGTGACCGGCCCAGAGCCGTCCTACGCGGAAGGGGGGCGCTGCAGTGCAGCTTCCCCAAACCGGTCATCTTTGGGGTTGTGCTGCGTGGTATGCAGGAAGATTTGCAGTGCGGCACCCTAATGCTGTGTGCTGCGCGTGCCCAGCTTTCTCTAGTGCATGCACCTCAATGCTATGCCGCGTGATATCTAGATGCTATTAAGCAGAAATGAGGTTTTGGAGGTTGTATGTGGGAATTTATTAAGACATCGCAGCTTGTCCGCGGTGCAGTGTCAGCCATGGCCCTTCTAACCTTCCTCTCCCAATACCTACCTTTCGCAGTGCTTGATTTAGCGACGCTGGTACACCAGATCATTCTTCGTTGGAACGACATTACAGCTGATGTCGGCGCATTCATATCAACGTTATTAGGCGCTCCGGACATTCCGTCAGAGATTGTAAACGCAGTTATTATTGGTTTATCTCTGGGGCCCGTCTGGTCATATAGTATTCTCAAATCTGAATGGGGTACGCATCGAGGGATTATCCAGAATGCCGCATTTTGGGTCAGAGCTGCCATTGGATGCCTAGATGGATTTTTTGCGGCGATGATAGCTATAATCTTTGGTTCCGGCCCCTTTTTTTACGCTGCTATCGCTACCCTTCTCATTTTGACGGTCACCGTTTTGGCTCGACTGCCCGCATATCGGAAAGGATTCATCTTCGCCTTAGGTGCGTTGATTTTCGTAGAAGGCATCTATTATTTCAGCAGTCCAGCAGTGCAGTCAGCGTTTGATTCATTCATCTGCGGCGGCACTGAGTCGAACGCCCCCCGGTGCCAAAGCGTCACCCAACAGTGAAATCAACTCGGCCGCGCAGACGATCAACGGATTAGAAAAGCCAGATCGTTGTTGATCGAAGTGATGGCCCGAAGTCGTCGTTCTCCACTACTCATTTCAACGCGGCTGCGCCAAAATGTACGCGATGGAAAGCTCTACTAAATGAATATGGCTGTAGCTCATGCGGCTCTCTACATTGCCAGAATGTCATCTATTACGACTTTAACGTCGGCGCAAATCTCTCCAGCGGTCAGCGCCTTGGCAACGTCAATCTTAGATACTTTGAATTGCTTTTCCACGGAATTCTCACTGGTTTCCATCAGAAATTTTCCGTGGGCATCTTTGATCGCTTGAACGACGTTTTGCTCCGTGAAATTATTGGGAATAGCTATAGCATGGTGATCAGCAAAAAAATCGCGCACCTCTTGAGTGGTCTTGCCCGCCGCCCTCGCAATGGCATCCGGGCATAGGAGATAGTTCTCAATATGTCGTCTCTGCCACACTCTCAGCTTCAAGTTTGGCTCCGCATTTTTCTCCGATTTGTCCCGCAAGGTTGATTCATCCACATTTTTCTGCTCTAGACTGTCCCGATCTCGGATGCTTACTGCTTTGAGTTCGGGGATGTCACCTTTCAGCTGAAGGAATAGCTGCTTTCGCTCCTTGGATGAGCCGGTCCATGCCCAAACCACCACATCGTCTGGAATGGTCTTTCCGATCTTGGCTGCCATTATCTTTAAGAACCGAGCATCACTTTCGTTCTCCACGAGAAGTAGAGCTTTGCTTTTCTTTAGCCGATCAAGGCGAGGAGAGAACTCGCTCCCCAAACCGGCAAACAGGCCCATCCTTGCTGCGTCATCGCCGAGGTACTTGACCTTGCCACCCCGAAAGCTGAGGATCTTCGAGTGATCGGCCCATCGAAGGATCTCTGTGCTGTGGGTCGCCAGTAAGATCTGCTTCTCCAGCCTTGCCGCAATGCTCTCAAGTTCGGAAAGCAGCAAAGTTTGTAGACTAGAGTGCAGGTGTGCATCAGGCTCATCTAGCAGAAGGACGTCTGTTTCTGGGTCGAGAGCAAGCGAGAATACGCTCAGCCATTGAAGGAAACCACTACCCTCGGACATCAAATCTCGAGGTTTAAACTTAGGAAATTTCTTTATTCTGGTCCCTTCCCAATTACCCTTGACCAAGCTTACGCGAATGTAGCTCTGGTAAAGATCATTGAATGGGCTGACCGAAAGACTTGTTTGGAAGAACCGCCCCATAGCGGATTGAAGTAGCTCCCATGGATCAGTTTCCCTGAGTTTCTTAAGTTGTGACGTTTTAATCCTTCCATTTTCATCCTTTAACGTTTCTCGCTGCCGCTGGTTCTCGCTCTCCAGCTCGAAAAGTAAATTTCTTATTGTCCCCCCGACTAAGCCGCTGCCTGTCAAAGATCTCCGTTGAGCGACACTCATCCTCTGCTCTTTGGCTGTGATTCCAGCAAATGGAGGTACAAATGCTATATGGGGAGTTTCTTCTCCGGCCTCTATATTCGAGCTTGTTTGTTTGATGAAAAGTCGATCATTCGCCAGGGCCAAGCTAATCTGTAGGAAGCGCTCGACTCCTGCGGCGTCTTGCCAAGTTGGCTTGATTGATAGCGTATAGCCATCAGCGCCTTTGACTTGGTTTGTCAGGTTCGTCCAAAGGTGCGAGAGGGAAGGCATTTGGATTGGAGAGAATTCATCATCCGAAAGACCAACGCCCTGACCAGTATGTGCGGGAGTGAGAGCAGCCTCACCTTTTTCATTCTTCAACACCGTTATGCAAAAGTCCCATACAGCAAGGGCTTGAAGCAGAGTTGATTTTCCGGAGTTATTTCCGCCAGCCAGCAAGGACAAGCCATGCGGTTTTAGCGCAATTGTCTCGCTTTTGAATTTTTTGAAGTTCGTCAACTCTATCTTCTCGATCAACTTCGCACTCCTCAGATCAGGCTATTTGCCTCGCAACTATCTTCGTTGGATCTTTGGTTTGCAAGAGGTCGGTCAAATAGCTGAATGCTCAAGATGATCTTGAACCAACTGTCTGCCCCCACAGCCTAGATGCCTACTCCAAGAATGTCTGTAGGTGGCCGCCTGCGCCAAGCCGGGTCGGCGAAGTCCCATTGACTTAGATTTCCGCTTCCTGCGTATCTCTGCCGTTCGTCCAAGACGCAGCGAAGGTCGGCTCTCCGCCCTTCTTGTCAGAGCGTTCAGATATGCAACGGCTGGCACAAGCGGCGGTAGTGGGCTGATGGCGGTTCGTCATGCCGCCTCGGCCTAATCAATCTGCATGAGCGCCCGCCACCTATTCACGCGGCGCGCTCCTCGCGAGGAGGTCATCACTGTCTTGGCGCTCAGCATCGACCAAGGGAATCAGCGCCGCTTCTTCTGACTTGTGAACCGAGGGCTCCGGTGAGGCAGAGCTCGCCTGCTGCATTGGCGCTTTGCGCGGTAGTGGTTCGAAAGGCGCCGCTGGTAGTCCCGCCCCTTCGAGGCGAATGCGATAAGTCGTGTCAGGAATCGCCACGCCGGCTTCTTCGATAGCGGTCTTGACCAAGCGAATGGCATCTCCGCGTGCCGTGGAAAAGCCGGTCGCGGTCTGGTCGACCCAGCCGGTCACACGCAGGATCGCACCGGACTCGGTGATGTTTTCGATCCAGACGAGCTCTTCCGGGTCGTCCAGCACGAAGGGCAGCGCCTTCAGCGTTGCCTGAGCCAGGCTGCGCGTCGCCTCGAGATCAGCATCAGGGTCAATGCCGATGTCGAACATGAACCGCCGCGCCGGAAACTGCGTGTAGTTCACGATCTTACCCTTGAAGACAGTCGCATTCGGAATGCGGATGTGATTGCCGTCGAGCGACAGCAAAATCGTCGCGCGCGAGGTCAGTCGGATCACCCGGCCGACGTCGCCTTCGATCTCGACCAGGTCGTTCGGGCGGAAGGGTTGGCGCAGGCTCAGCATGACGGACGCTACGAAGTTCTCCACCGTGTCGCGGACGGCAAAGCCGATGGCCAGGCCGATGATCCCCGCAGCGCCGAGGATCGTGCCCAGCAGAGCCGCCGCCCCCACGACATCCAGCGCAACCACGATGCCGACGATCCCGGAGGCCACGCGGAACGCCTGCCGATAAAGCTCGGCGATGAAGGCATTGGGCGAGATGCGGTCCCAGAACCGCATTCGCGCCACGAGGATGCCTGCCGTGATGATTACCAGGAAGGCCACGAACGCCAGCAGCAGCAAGGGCAGACGGGAGATCAGTTGCGCGACCCGTGCCCGGAAGCGATCAACCGCGGGATTGATCTGATGGGCGAGGTCGTCCGAAACCGTGAGCGTGTTGTTCACCGCAACGACACCCTCGAGGCGCTCGGCAATGCTCTCGGCCTTCTCGCTGATGGATGGGTCGGTGACATTCCCCGTCAGCGATACGACACCGGCGTCGACGCCGACCGTGATCCCGCCGAATTCCAGAGCCCCGAGAATTGCCCGCAGGCGAGTTTCGACGGCCACGTCGTCAGGTACGTCCTCGACCGCAAGCGTGGGCAACGCATCGGCCTCGGTCACGACATTCTGGGCCAGTATCTGGCAGGGGGCGAGCATGAGGGCGATGCAAAGGAGGACCTTGTTCATGCCTCTTCCAGATAGCGTATTCCATCGAAGCGCCAACAGGCCGATCGGCACCAATCTGGCAGCGGTGCGAGTCCAGACTAGCGAGTCGGTGCCAGCTTCCACTGCGGCATCTTCCCGCCTTCGGAGTTTCCTGCGAACCTCTATGAAATGCCCAGCATGCGGGCAGGAACCGACATATATGGGTGGAAACCGGAAGTTCGCTGCATTCAGGACGAACGGCAGCGATGCGCAGGAAGCCGACATAGCGAAGGGACGACCAGTGGCCGCCCGTCATGACCTGACCGGCCCTGATGTATGTGCCGGCTGCTGTTCGCAATCAAGAATTTGGCACGACTTCGGAAATCGCTCATATGTATCCGGCCTGTTGATTTCCACCCAGAACTGACCCGGGGTTTCCATCGAGAAGTGACCCACCTTGGATTATGCTGAGCGGGTCATG
>NZ_JAAGOZ010000064.1:0-4790 GCF_010499845.1 Salipiger sp. PrR007
AGGCTAAGCTCGTGGATATCCGGAACAGACTGACATAGAATAGGAAATCAGGCTTTGCGCTTCGGCGTGAGTTCACACGTTGGTTTGCCAACCCACCGCCATGCTCTCGGCGCGCTCTCCGATCTTCCAAATCGGGTGCGCTGAGGCGTTGTCCTCGCCGAAACTGCCGTTTCGCATGACGTCGGCCAACTCGACGCCGGCGGAGGCATTGGCGCGGGAGCGATCTGGCCGCGCGTCCAAGTATCGAGCGAAAGCCACTGTGTCTTCGCGAAAATCTGCCCTTGGGACAGGTCCGCGAGCGCGGTTTCCCCGATCCGCCATACGTCTGGCGTGGCCGCGCTTTGCAGGACATGGTCCAGCCTGCATCTTCGCTTGGTCCTTTCCTCTCTTCCTTGCCGCACCGTTGCCTTGCGCATTTTCGCCGATGGCGTAACCACCGGGCGGCGCTGCATCAATCCTCTTGCCCCGGCCCGGAGGCTCGGTCACAAGGACAGCATGAGCAGCACTCCGGATATCCTCTGCATCGGCTCCGTCCTCTGGGATGTGATCGGCCGCTCTGCCAGTCATATGCGCCAGGGCTCCGACGTGCCCGGGCGCATCATTCGCCTGCCGGGAGGTGTGGCGATGAACATCGCGATGACTCTCACCCGCTTCGGGCTGACCCCGGGCCTGTTGAGCGCCGTTGGGCAGGATCCCAATGGTCACGAGCTGGTGGACGCCTGCGAGCGGCTCGGCTGCGTCACGGAATATCTTTATCGTTCCGAGGACTTGCCGACCGACATGTATATGGCGGTTGAAGGCGCGAACGGGTTGATCGCGGCGATCGCCGACGCCCATTCGCTCGAGCAATCCGGCGCCCGTATCCTGTCGCCGCTGATCGACGGCCCGCTCGGCAGCGCCGAGGCGCCCTGGGCCGGGCCGGTGGCGCTCGACGGCAACCTGACGCTGGGCCTGCTGGAAGAGATCCTCCGCCTGCCCGCCTTTGCCGCCGCGGACCTGCGCATCGCGCCGGCGAGCCCCGGCAAGGCCGAACGGCTGACCCCCTTCCTGCGCGCGGGTCGCGGGGTTCTCTATGTGAACCTCGAGGAAGCCGGGCTGCTTTGCATGCAGAGTTTCGGCGACTCCGCCGAGGCCGCGTCGGCGCTCGTTGCCCGCGGTGCCGCACGAGCGCTGGTGACCAATGGCGGCCAGCCCGCGTCCGATGCCTCCGCCGAGGGGGTGATTTCGGAATGCCCGCCCGAGGTGCTGGTCACCCGGGTGACCGGTGCGGGCGACACTTTCATGGCGGCGCATATCGCCGCCGAACTGCGCGGCGCCGACCGTGCCACCGCGCTGGACGAAGCGCTGGCGGCCGCCGCAACCTACGTATCCGGAGACGTGACTTCATGACCCTCGTGCATCTTTCCGCCCCTGTCGCCGACGCGCTTGCCAAGGGCGCGCCCGTGGTGGCGCTGGAATCGACCATTATCACCCATGGCATGCCTTGGCCGCAGAACCTCGAGATGGCGCGCAAGGTCGAGCGGACGATCCGCGACGGCGGCGCCACCCCGGCGACCATCGCGGTGCTAGGCGGCAAGCTCTGCGTCGGTCTCGACGACGCGCAGCTCGAGGCGCTGGCGCAGACCAAGCACGCGGCAAAGCTCTCGCGCGCCGACATGGCTGTGTGCATGGCGCGGGGCGGCACGGGCGCGACCACCGTGGCGGCGACGATGATCGCGGCGCGGCTGGCGGGCATCGAAGTCTTTGCCACCGGCGGCATCGGCGGCGTGCACCGCGGCGCCGAGCAGAGCTTCGACATCTCTGCCGACCTGCAGGAGCTGGCGCAGACCCAGGTGACCGTGATCGCCGCCGGCGCGAAGGCCATCCTTGACCTGTCGAAGACCATGGAGGTGCTCGAAACCCTTGGCGTTCCGGTGATCGCCTTCGGGCAGGACCAACTGCCGGCCTTCTGGTCGCGCGAGGCCGGGATCGCCGCGCCGCTGCGGCTCGACACCGCAAAGCAGATCGCCGAGGCGCACCGGATGCGCGGCGCCCTCGGCCTGCCCGGCGGCCAGCTCGTGGCCAACCCGATCCCCGAAAGCGCCGAGATCCCGCGCGAGACGATGATGCCGATCATCGCCCGGGCCATGGAAGACGCGACCGCGCATGGCATCCACGGCAAGGCGGTCACGCCGTATCTTCTCCAGCGCATCTTCGAGCTGACCGAGGGCCGCTCGCTCGAAAGCAACATCGAGCTGGTGCTGAACAACGCCCGTCTCGGCGCGGCCATCGCGGCGGAAATGAGCGCCCTGCCCGCCGCGTAAACCACAGCGCGGATCACAGTCTCGCGCGCCCATTGTGAAGCGGCGCGCGAGCCCCTAGTTTGTTTCGGAACACCTCTGTCTCCGGAACAAGAATGAACACGCCCTTCGACGACAAGCCCCGCCGCCCCGGCATCTTCGCGAGCCTCAGGGCGAGCTTCCTGACCGGGCTGGTGGTGATCGCCCCGGTTGGCCTGACCATCTGGCTGATCTGGACCCTGTTCGGCTGGGTCGACGGCTTCGTGCTGCCGCTGGTGCCGCAGCGCTTCAATCCCGAGGAGTACATCGGGATCAACCTGCGCGGCGTGGGCGTGATCTTCTTTCTTGTCTTCACCATCCTCGTCGGCTGGGTCGCCAAGGGGCTGATCGGCCGTTCGATGATCCGCTTTGCCGAAACGCTGGTGGACCGCACCCCTGTGGTGCGCTCGATCTATTCTGGAATCAAACAGATCGCCGAAACGGTTTTCGCCCAGACCGAGAGCAACTTCGAAAAGGCCTGCCTCGTGCAGTACCCGCGCAAGGGTATCTGGGCGATCGGCTTCATCTCGACCCGGGCCAAGGGTGAGATCCTCGCCCGCGCCGACGCTATGGGAGACCTGGTTTCGGTCTTCGTGCCGACCACGCCCAACCCGACCTCGGGCTTCTTGCTCTACTTCCCCGCCGAGGATGTGGTGGAACTGGAGATGAGCATCGAGGATGCCGCCAAGCTGGTGATCTCGGCCGGGCTCGTCTATCCGCCGGAAAAGCCGGGCGAAAAGCCGAAGGTCGAACCGGTGCGCCGCGCCAGCTGACTCAGCGGTCCGGCTGCTCCGCCAAGGCAGCCAGTTCCCGCACCGCAAGTCTCAGGTCAGCCTCGAAGAGCGCCTCCGCCGCCGCGCGCTCTGCGGCGGGCACGCGCAAAAGATAGGACGGATGCAGCGTGACCAGCACCGGGGTGCCATCCTCGGTGCGTTCGAGACCGCCGCGCCGGGCCATCAGGGCTCGGCGGTCTCCGGTCAGGCTCTCCACTGCCGTCGCGCCCAGAGCGAGGATCAGCTTCGGCTTCACCCGGCTCCGCTCGAGATCAAGCCACCAGCGGCATTGCTGGATCTCGCCGCTGTTCGGCGCCTGGTGAAGCCGCCGCTTGCCGCGCGGGGTGAACTTGAAGTGCTTGACCGCATTGGTGACATAGGCCCTGCGCCGGTCAAGTCCGGCACGCTGTGCGATGCTGTCGAAGAGCTGACCGGCCGGGCCGACAAAGGGGCGCCCTTCCAGATCCTCGCGATCTCCGGGCTGTTCGCCGACGATCATCAGTGGCGCATCCGGGGGCCCTTCGCCCGGCACCGGCTGTGTCGCGTCCTGCCACAGCGGACAGCGCCGGCAGGCCGAGAGGGCCGCGTGCAGATCGCCGACTTCCTCTGTTACCTCGGTGGTGGGCAGGCGCAGGCGCGCGCTGATCTTTCCGGCACGGGCGGGAGCAAGCGTCGGTGCCGCCTCGGCCATCTGCCGCGCGCGGGCCTCGGCGGTGGCGATCAACTCAGGGATGAGCTGCGTCTCGGGCATGTTGTGCCAGTATTTCTTCGGCATCTCGGCCTGCATCGCCTTGGGTTTCAGCCTTGCCGGGTTGAAGATATTGCGGAAATAGGTGCGCCAGAGATCCTCGGTCGCGTCCTGCGGCAGCTCGGGTCTGGGCGCTCCCGGCGCGAACCGAAGCGCGCCCCCCTCGAAATGCGCCGACAGGTCCGGGGTAAAGATCGCCCAGTCCATATCTCCGAAACGCTTGACGAAGAATGGCGCGGTCAGCTCGACGATGTGGTGGGTCGGCTCGAACCAGGCGGCGAACCTGCGACGGTTCGCCCCTGGCACCTCCAGCTCGCGGAAGCGGACGAAGGCGGTCATCTTGTGCCGGTCGCGGCTGACGTCCTTGGCCATGCGGGTGAGCTTGGCGACGCGCGGATCGCCCCGGTCTTCGAGCAAACGCCTGTCGTCCCGGAGCGACCAGAGCAGTGCATAGAGCCGGGCAAAGCGTTCGGGGTCGCTGTGGCAGACGGCAAGCCGTGCCAGCTCGACAAAGCCGCGCGGCACGGTGACCGGCCCGCCGGCAATCTTTGGCAGGTCGGTGGCAAAGAGGTCCTCCGCGCCCTGCCCGCGCTGCCAGAGCAGATCCTCGGGCCGCACCCCTGCCCCCAGAAGCGCCCGCGCCTCATCCCGCCAGGCCTCGAAGGTGCCGATCTCGGGCAACGCGACGCGGCGCATCAGAAGAGCGAGAGCTGTTCAGGCGGCGGCGCGAAGCGGGCGCGCAGATCGGCGGCATCGCTCAGCGCGCGCGGGCGCCAGTCAAGCAGGGTGATGAAGGGCTTGGCCTGCTTGAGGCTGGCGCCCATCCGCCGCAGATCGTCATAGCGCAGCGTGCGATGACGCCGGGTGGTCAGGATGTGGCGCGACATCGCAGTTGAGTGCTGAGCGACATCGCAGGTGGATGACGGTGACGTTTTTTGACGGTGCCGGTTT
>NZ_JAAGOZ010000065.1:0-4535 GCF_010499845.1 Salipiger sp. PrR007
GAGGAGTGCAAGGAGTACTGCCCGCCGATCAACATCTCGCGCGGCGCGCGCTACCCGGTGATGGGCGGCGCGCTGCAGGAGCGGGCGGGCACCGCGCGGCATGACGCGGTGGCCTGGGGCTATGCCCGCGGCGCGGCGGCGCGCGGCGTCGACATCATCCAGAACTGCGCGGTGACCGCGATCCGCCGCAACCCCGACGGCTCGGTGGCGGGCGTCGAGACCGAGAAGGGCTTCATCAAGGCGGGCAAGGTCGCGGTCTCGGCCTCGGGCCACAACACCCAGGTGATGGCCACCGCCGACGTGCGGCTGCCGCTCGAGAGCATGCCGCTGCAGGCGCTGGTCTCGGAGCCGGTGAAGCCGATCTTCCCCTGCGTGGTGATGTCCAACGCCGTGCACGCCTATTGCAGCCAGTCGGACAAGGGCGAGCTGGTGATCGGCAGCGGCACCGACCAATACGTGAGCTATTCCCAGCGCGGCGGGCTGCCGCTGATCGAGCATACCATCGCGGCGATCTCCGAGGTCTTCCCGATCTTCAACCGCATGCGGATGCTGCGCAAATGGGCGGGGATCACCGACAACACCCCCGACCGCTCGCCGATCATCGGCAAGACGCCGGTGAAGAACCTCTACGTCAACTGCGGCTGGGGCACGGGCGGCTTCAAGGCCACCCCGGGCTCGGCGCATGTCTTCGCCTGGACCATCGCCAAGGACGAGCCGCACCCGATCAACGCGCCCTTCACCCTCGACCGGTTCCGCACCGGCCGGCTGATCGACGAAGCGGCCGCCGCCGCCGTCGCGCACTGAGCTGCGCGCGATGATGTCTGCACATTAAGGACGACGCCCATGCTCCTGATTCATTGCCCCTATTGTGACGAGACGCTGCCCGAGGTCGAGTTCACCTACGCCGGCGAGGCGCATATCGCCCGCCCCGAAACCCCCTCGGAGATGAGCGACGAGGACTGGCAGCAGTTCCTCTTCATGCGCGCCAACGTCAAGGGCGACCATTTCGAGCGCTGGCGCCACCTGCATGGCTGCGGGCGGTTCTTCAACGCCGTGCGCAATACCATCACCGACAAGTTCCTCACCACCTACGAGGCGGGCGCGCCCCGTCCCGATCTCGCCGCGCTGAAGGAGGGCCTGAAATGAGCAGCCATCGCGTTTCCGGCCGTGTTGAAGGCAAGGGTCGCATCAACCGGACCCGCCCGGTGAACTTCACCTTCGACGGCAAGACCTACCAGGGCTACGAGGGCGACACCGTCGCCTCGGCGCTGCTGGCCAATGGCGTGCACCTGATGGGCCGCTCGTTCAAGTACCACCGCCCGCGCGGGCCGGTGGCGGCGGGCTCGGAAGAGCCCAACGCGCTCATCGGCACCCGCCGCGGCCCGGGCCGCTTTGAGCCCAACACCCGCGCCACGGTGCAGGAGATCTGGGGCGGGCTCGAGACCAGCTCGCAGAACAAGTACCCGAGCCTGAAGTTCGACGTCGGCGCGGTGAACGATGCCGCCTATATGCTCTTCTCGGCAGGGTTTTACTACAAGACCTTCATGTGGCCGCGCAGCTTCTGGGACAAGGTCTACGAGCCCTTCATCCGCGCCGCCGCGGGCCTTGGCGTCAGCCCCACCGAGGAAGACCCCGACAGCTACGCCTCGCGCAACCTGCATTGCGATGTGCTGATCGTCGGCGCCGGGCCCTCGGGCCTTGCCGCGGCGCGGGTGGCGGCAGAGGCGGGCCTGAAGGTCGTGCTGGTCGACGAGAACCCGGAAGTGGGCGGCACGCTGCTGTCGGAGCCGCAGGCACAGATCGGTGGCACCGCCGCCTGGGACTGGGTCGCCTCGGCGCTGGCCGCGCTGAAAGCGGCGGGCGTGAAGGTCATGACCCGCACCACCGCCATCGGCTATTACCACCAGAACCTCATCGGTCTTTGCGAGCGGCTGACCGACCACCTGCCCAATCTGCCCGCCGACACCCCGCGCGAGCGGCTGTGGCGGGTGCGCGCGAAACAGGTGGTGCTGGCGCAGGGCGCGCTGGAAAAGCCGCTGGTGTTCCACGGCAACGACCGCCCGGGCGTGATGCTGGCGGGCGCGGCGCAGAGCTACCTCAACCGCTACGGCGTGCTGGTCGGGCAGCGCCCCATGGTGCTGACCTCGCATGACAGCGCCTGGTACGCCGCCTTCGATCTGGCCGATGCCGGTGCCAGGGTGCAGGCCATCGCCGACACGCGCGAAACCGTTGACGAGGCGCTGCTGACCGGCGCGCGCCAGCGCGGGATCCCCGTCAAGCTCGGCCGCACCGCCACCGCCACCAAGGGCCGCCTGCGGGTCGCCTCGATCCGGCTCAACCCGGTCTCGGGCGGCAAGGTCGGCGCGGGCGAGGAGATCGCCTGCGACGCGGTGCTGATGTCGGGCGGCTGGACGCCCTCGCTGCATCTTTTCTCGCACACCAAGGGCACGCTGGCCTGGGACGACGACCGCACCACCTTCCTGCCCGAGCGCACGCCGGAGGACTGCGTCATCGCCGGCGCCAGCCGCGGGCTCTGGGGCATCGCGGCGGCGCTGAACGACGGCGCCGAGAAGGGCCGGGAGGTCGCGCTGGCGCTCGGCACCTCCGCCGACGCGGCCAGCTACACCGTGGCGCAGGACCGCGCCGGCACCGGCGTGTCGCACAAGGAGCTGCCGACCGACCTCAGCCCCGGCAAGGCCAAGGCCTTCGTCGACTACCAGAACGACGTGACCGCCAAGGATCTGCGGCTGGCGGTGCGCGAGGGCATGCGCTCGATCGAGCACGTCAAGCGCTACACCACCAACGGCATGGCCACCGACCAGGGCAAGATGTCCAACATCAACGGCCTCAACATCGCCTCGGATGCGCTTGGAAAGAAACAGCCGCAGGTCGGTCTGACCACCTTCCGCCCGCCCTATACGCCGACCAGCTTCGGCGCCTTCGCGGGCTATCACCGCGGTGGCCACTTCGAGGTGACGCGCAAGACCCAGATCGACCTCTGGGCCGAGGAGCAGGGCGCGGTCTTCGAGCCGGTCGGCCAGTGGCGCCGGGCCTGGTACTTCCCCAGGCCGGGCGAGGACATGGAGGCCGCGGTGCGCCGCGAGTGCAAGGCGACCCGCGCCGGCGTCGGCATCTTCGACGCCTCGACGCTGGGCAAGATCGAGGTGGTCGGCCCCGATGCGGTCGAGTTCATGAACCGCATGTACACCAACCCCTGGACCAAGCTCGCCCCGGGCCGCTGCCGCTACGGGCTGCTCTGCGGCGACGACGGCTTCATCCGCGACGACGGCGTCATCGGGCGCATGGCGCAGGACAAGTTCCACGTCACCACCACCACCGGCGGCGCGGCGCGGGTGCTGAACATGATGGAAGACTACCTGCAGACCGAATGGCCCGACCTCGACGTCTGGCTGACCTCGACCACGGAAGCTTGGTCGACCATCGCGCTCAATGGCCCCGAGGCCGCCAGGCTGCTGGCCCCGCTGGTCGAGGGCGTCGAGCTGACCGAGGACGCCTTCCCGCACATGTCCTGCGTGGACTGCACCGTGGCGGGCATGCCGGCGCGGCTCTTCCGGGTCAGCTTCACCGGCGAGATCGGCTTCGAGGTCAACGTGCCCGCGCCCATGGGGCGCAAGCTCTGGGAGGTGCTCTGGGAGGCCGGGCAGCGATTTAACATCTGCGCCTATGGCACGGAAACCATGCACGTTCTGCGCGCCGAAAAGGGCTATATCATCGTCGGCCAGGACACCGACGGCACGGTCACGCCTTACGACGCGGGCATGGGCTGGGCGGTGGGCAAGGCCAAGCCCGACTTCGTCGGCAAGCGCGGGCTGGCGCGGCCCGACCTGGTGGCCGAGGGCCGCAAGCAGCTGGTCGGCCTGCTGACCGAGGATGGCAGCAAGCTCGAGGAGGGGGCGCAGATCGTCTTCGACCCCAAGCAGGCGATCCCGATGACCATGGTCGGGCATGTGACCTCGTCCTACCACTCCGATGCGGCGGGCCGTCCCATCGCGCTGGCGCTGGTGCAGGGCGGCCACGGGCGGATGGGCGAGACCGTCCATATCCCGATGCCGGAGCGCACCATCGCCGCCAAGATCACCTCGACGGTCTTCGTCGATCCCGAAAACACCCGCCTGAAGATCTGAGGAGGCCTTGATGAACGCTCCGCTTTCCGCCTTCCCGCCCGCCACGCAGGTCGAGACACCGGCCGCCAAGGTCAGCTCGATCCTGCCCAAGCCGCGCTTCTCGCTGCGCGCCCGCGGCGATCTTGCGCCGCTCGAACAGGCGCTCGGCGTGGCGCTGCCGCGCAAGATCGGGCAGACCGTGAAGGGCGCGGTCGAGCTCGCCTGCCTCGGTCCCGACGAATGGCTGGTGCTGGCCGCCGATCCCGCGCCCATCGTGGACGCCTGCGCCGGGGTCTACGCGCGCCTGCCGCACAGCCTGGTGGAGATCACCGCCCGCGAGGTGAGCTTCGTCATCGAAGGCCCGCGCGCCGCCGAGCTGATGACCATCGGATGCGCCCGCGACATCGACGC
>NZ_JAAGOZ010000066.1:0-3945 GCF_010499845.1 Salipiger sp. PrR007
GCACGTTCGCAAAGTGCTCGACGTCTACCTGGCAACCATCGGTAAGGACCGCATATGACCACGATCACGAAAGGGCTTATAGGCCGCCTCACCTCCCTCAACTGGAAGGGACTGCTCTACCTCTTGCCCATCTTCGCGCTCATCGCCGAGCCCGCGCTGGCGCAGAACCTCGATCCGCTCGAGAACATGCTCGGCACGATCGTCGATGCGCTGACCGGCCCCATCGGCCGTCTGATCGCAATCCTCGCGCTCGTGGGTTCCGGCTACATGATGTTCACCGGCCGCCTCAACTGGCCGCTCTTTCTCGTCATTCTCGTCGGCGTTGTCATCGTCTTCTCCGCCGAAACCATCATCGACGGTTTCACGGCCACCTGACGCCATGAGCCTCCCCGCCCCGCGTGGCGCGGGAGGCCTTCTTCGTTGGAGCGCATGACGATGCAAGAGCACCCCCTGTTTCTCGGGCTGACACGTCCTCCCAAGTTCTTCGGGCTGCCGCTGGGCTATTTCATCAGCCTGGCGCTCGGCTCGGTGATCCCCTTTGTCGCTTTTGATGATGTGCGGTTCCTCGGCATTGCCCTGATCGCCTACCCGGCCCTCTGGCTGGTGGCCGACCGGAACCCGCATCTCTTCCAGATCGTCGCCGGGGTCCTCTCCACCACCCCGCGCACCCGGACCTACAAGCGAAACGGGGGCGATCGCTATGTCTCTTAACCGCCTCTCCGCCCTCTTCGAGGACAGCGCCCTCTTGCGTTCGGTGCTGCCCGAAAGCCTCTTTGCCGAAGAGCCGGTGGCGCGCCACCTGCCCTATCTCTCTGCCCCCGAGGATGATCTCATCCTCACGCGGCAGGGCGATCTTCTCGCCTCGGCCGTCATCGGCGGCATCGACAGCTTCACTGCCGAGGCCCCGGAGATCGAGGCCCTGACGCAGGGCTTTGCCCGCCTTGTCGGCCAACTCGGCGAGCGCTTCGGCTTTTACGTGAACAAGATCACCATCCCCGCAGCACTCGACCTCGCGCCTTTTGATGAGGTCGGCTTTGCCGCGGAGATTGACCGGCGCTGGCGCGAGACCCTTGCCGCGAAGTCCCTCAAGCGCCGGGTCCTGCTGCTCACACTCGCCATGCGCCCGAGCGCCGGCCAGAAGATGGGGCTGGGCCGGGCCGTCAAATCCAGCTTCGAGGCCGATCTCGCGGCGCGCAAGGAGCGCATGACCGAGGCCATGGGGCTGCTGCAGGCGATGTATCACGCGGTGGGGTTCCGCCGCCTGCGCGTCTCGGACGGCGATTGGCTTGGCTATCTCGGCACGATCCAGGGCCAGGAATTCCAGCCGATGCACGGGCAACCGGGCCAGTTCCTCTCGGCCTCCATGACCAACGCCCAATATCTCTTCAAGGGAAAGCGCTTTGCCATCGACAACGGCATGAGCCGCCGCATTGGCGCGATCTTCGGGGTGAAGGCCTGGCCGAACAAGTCGCTGCCGACCGTGCTCGATGCGCTGGAGCTGCCCTACGACATCGTGGTGACCAACAGCTTCACGCCGATCCGCAATAACGAGGCCGAAGAAAAGATTGCCCGCACCGCGCGGCAGATGGGGGCGACAGAAGATGCCGCGCAATCGCTGCGCGCCGGGCTTTACGATCTGCTCGACGACATCGCCTCCCGGCGCGGCGTTCTCGGCAAGCACCAGCTCACCGTCATGGTCACCGCTGGCAGTGAGAAAGCCCTGGAAGAGGCCGCCTCCGAGGTTTGGCGCGCGGGGCAGGAATCCGGCGCCACGCTGGTGCGCGAGAGCTTTGCCGCCCGCGCCATGTTCTTCAGCCAGGCGCCGGGCAACTGGCGGTACCGGCACCGGGCGGCGCTGACCACCTCGACCAACTTTGCCGATTTTGCCGCCTTCCACGCCGGCGCGCCCGGGCGCGACAAGCACCAATCGCCCTGGGGCGAGACCATCACGGTTTTGCCCTCAGTCTCATCCTGCCAGTACCGGTTTAATTTCCACGAACCGGGATCGCGGACCGCCGAGCCCTCGGGCGGGCACACGCTGGTGCTGGGGCGCCCGGGCTCGGGCAAGACGCTTGGCACCGCGTTTCTCATAGCCCAAGCCCGCCGCGTCGGCGCGCGCGTCGTGGTCTTCGACAAGGACCTCGGCCTCGAAATGGCGGTGCGCGCTTTGGGCGGCACCTACAGCACGGTCCGCATCGGTCAGCCCACGGGCTTCAATCCCTTCCTCACCGAGACCGACAGCCGCGGCGCGGCCTGGCTCACCGATTGGACTGCCGACATTCTCTCGCGGAGCGGCCGTCCGCTTGAGACCTTCCAGACCGTGGCGCTGAATGACGCGATCCGCCGCGTAGTGGCGGCCGAGCCCGAGTTGCGCAGCTTCTCGGCCCTGGCCTCGGCGGTGAACCAGACCGACGACGATGGCGATCTTGTCTCCCGGGTGCGCGAGTGGACCGCGGCGGGCCGCTTTGGCTGGCTCTTTGATGAAGAGGCCGAGACCGGCATCCAAATCGGCGAAGATGTCGTCGGCATTGACATGAGCGAGCTTCTCGATCTCGGCACGGAACGCACCGCTCTCCTGGCCTATCTCTTCCGCCGGATCGAGCGCGTCATCGAGGACCGGCGGCCCACCATCCTCGTCATCGACGAGGCCTGGAAGATGCTGAACGACGAGATGTTCGTGAAGCGCCTGCAGGAATGGCTCGTCACCATGCGCAAGAAGAACTGCGTGGTGATGATGCTGACCCAGACGCCCGGCCATCTCGCGCAGTCGAGCGTTGGGTCAATCATCTCCGAGATGGTCTCGACGCAGATCCTGTTTCCGAACCCCGCGGCCCATCCCGAGGATTACCGCATCCTCAAGCTCAATGACCGCGAGGCGGAGTTTGTCTCCCAGAGCACCGGCGGGCTGCGCCTCGCGCTGCTGCGCTCGGCCGGCGACAGCCTCTTCGTCAACTTCGGCCTGTCGGGCCTCGGCCCGGATCTCGTCACGGTGCTCGGCGGCGGAGCGAAAGGCGAAGACCGTGCGCCCTTCGAGTGGCGCCGCAAGTCTGATTTCTGGAAGGACATGGCATGACAAAGCTCCTCTCCACCGCTGCCCTGATGCTGGCCCTAGCCGGCTGCGCGGCCGGCGTCTCGACCGGGCGCAAGTCGCCCTGCGCCGGCACGTTCCGGACCGAGGGCAGCTACGCGGTCATCCCGGCCACGGCAACGCGCGGCGCCGTGGTGAGCCCGGGCGGCGCCTCCCCGTCCCAAATGAGTTTTGCTGCGGAGGGCGCGGATGATTGCCAGTTCTCCCCGCTCTAAGTGCGCACCTAGATCAGCCGCATCGCGGGCCGGGTCGGCGGGACTGGGCGTGGTTGGGCTGATGCTGGCGGCAGTCCCCACCCCCAGCGCCCTGGCGCAGGGTGTGCCGATCGTCGACGGCTCGAACCTCGCCAATGCGATCTCGCGGCTCTCCGAAGGCGAGCGCGATTTTGCCAAGCAGCAGGAAAAGCTTGGCCGCCGCGAAGCGCAGCAGGATCTGCACCAGGAGCAGCTCGAAGCCTACGCGCGCTTCCTCGAGCAGACGACAGGCACCAGCGATGTCTCGGGCTTCGAAGACGGCGTCGGCGGTTTCTCGAGCGCGAGCGAGACCTATCCCGTGACGGAGGAAGATAGCGCCGACGCGCAGCGGCTCTTTGGTGACGATGCCGGCGTCGAGCAGATGATCATCGAAACCGCCGCGAAATACGAGGGCCATGCCGGTGTCGGCGCCGCGGGCCTGACCCCGCTGACCTGGCGCATCCTGTTCCAGTCGCTCATCAAGCAGGAAAGCCGCTTCAACAACGCCGCCGTCTCGCATGTAGGCGCCATGGGCTTTTGCCAGCTCATGCCCGGCACCGCCGCCGATCTTGGCGTCGATCCGCGCGATCCCTGGCAGAACCTCGACGGCGGGGCGCGCTACAT
>NZ_JAAGOZ010000067.1:0-3852 GCF_010499845.1 Salipiger sp. PrR007
TCTGCGGCCATAGAGGTCATCGGCGAAGGCCTCGAAGGCCTCGCGCGGGTTGGCGATCTCGTCGGCGAGGCCCGCCTTGACCGCGTCAGCGCCGATCAGGCAGCGGGCTTCCGTGGCCAGGGCCGCCTCGGCGGTGAGCTTGGCGCCGCGGCCGGCGCCGACGGTCTCGGCGAAGATCGTGCGCAGTTGCTCCATTTCGGCCTGCAGGTCCGCCCGCACGCTCTCTGGAAGCGGGGCATAGGGGTTGCCGTCAGCCTTGTGCGCCCCAGCCGAGATCACCGTCACCTGCACGCCCATCTGCTCAAGCAGCGCGCTTTTGTCGGCATGCATGCAGATGACGCCGATCGAGCCTGCCCCGCCGGTGCGCGGCATCACGATCCGGGTCGCCTGCGAGGCGATGGCGTAGGCGGCCGAGAAGGCGTGATCGCTGATGAAGGCCCAGACCGGCTTTTTCTCGCGCAGCTCGCGGATTTGGTCCGCTAGCGAGAAGCACCCCGCTACCTCGCCGCCGTGGCTGTCGATCTCGAGCGCCACGCCGCGCACCATGCCGTCACTCGCCGCCATCTCGATTTGCGCGGCGAGCCCCTCGTAGGAGGTCTGACCGGAGCTGTTGCCGATCCATCCGCCCCGGTGGATCAGGGCCCCGGTCACCGGGATCACAGCGATCCCGTCGCGAACCCGGTAGGCACCGAGCCGGCCGCTGCGCATCCCCTCCTCGAGGCGCTCGTCGAGCAGAGAGGCGCGCGCCCGGCGAAAGGCCTCGGGCGAGGCTTCGGCGCCCACCACCTCGACCTCGGCGCCCACCAGGCGTGGGCCGAGCCCCATGATGAAGGCCGCGGCTTTCGTCGGCGCAGCCAGAAGCGGCGTGTGAAACACACGCTGCGCGATTTGCGGATGATGCATGATGTCAGTCCTCGGGGCTCAAGCTCGGGCCGGTGGTCGGGCCCAGCAGCTTCGCGAAGCTCTCCTGCGCCGGGTGCAGCGTGCCCTTGGGCATGGCCGCGACCTCGCGCGCGATTTGCTCCATGTTGTCGGCGTAGTCGGTCCCGGTGAGCTCGGCCGCCTCTTCCTCGAGCGTCGAGAGCCCCAGCGACACGCGCATCGCCGCGGCCTGCGCTTCCTTGACCGGGTCGACGAACCCCTTGCCGGGTCCGATCCACTTGGCGCGGGCATAAGCCGGCCAGAAGGCGTAGAAGTCAGGTGCGCCGCGTGGCAGGCGCACATGACCATCCATGATCTGCTCTTCGAGCCAGGCCATGAAGAACGGCTGGCAGAAGCCCTGCGCGAAGGCGGTGCGGCGCGCGGTCCAGCCGCGCCAGATCTCGATCATCGCCGCCCGGGCGCTCGAGTAATTGGTTTTCGACCAGTCCGAAGCGAGTTGCTCGTAGCTGATCCCCATTCCCGACGCGATGTGCCGCAGCACCGCGGCCTCGAAGTCGGCGAACTGCGCCGCGGGCCGCGCGGTCGGCACCATTCCGATCTCGTCGTTGGGATAGAGCGTGCTGATGCGCGCGCCGCCGATCTTCACCCCGCCCGAACTGCCGTAGAACTCTTTGCGCTCGGTCTGGTAGTTGATGAGCGATCGCATGCCTTCGTCATCCCCGAACATCTCGTTGATCGACTCGGGGCCCATGGGGCTTTTGATAAAAGCGGCGAGCACCGCGTTGATCACCGCCGCCTGCAGCTCGACCCGGCTGTAGTGGTCCTCCATGCGCAGCCGTTCGACGATCGGCGCGAGGCGGCTGATGCCTCGGGTCTGGCCATCCCGCGTCTTGTCGAAGAAGTGGATCACCTGGGGCCGACCGGTCGCGGACTCGCGGCCGATCCGCTTCCAGGTCATCGCGTCCGAAACATCCGCCCAGCTGGTCGCGTAGTGGCCCTGCCGGAAATGGTAGGCCCGCGCGACGCCGTCGCGGGTGATCTCGACGCCGCCGCGCAACCGCGCTTCGTCCGATGCCCCGTTCGGATTACTCAGCAAGTCGGGATCAACGACGCGCATCGTCGTCTTGAACGGCCGCCGGGCCCGCCAGTTGACCAGGCCAATCGCCTCGCCCTCGACGAGATAGGTGCGATAGGCCATGCCGAAGAGCTGCGGCATGGTCTGGCTGCGCGTGGTGTCGCAGAACTTGCGCGGGTCATCCGCATAGGTCCGCCAGCGCGCCTCGATGGTTTCCTTGAACTCCTGCGCCCAGTCCGCATCGAGGCCGAGGGCGCGCCAGTCCGGCTTCAGGAGCGGCCGGAAATTCGCGCCAATGACGCCATCGACTTCCTTGGCGATCGCACCGGCGGCCCAGCCATTGTTGCGACCGAGATCGCGGCTGCGCGCGGTGATGCGATCCCGCCCGGGCAGCACCTCGGCGTCGACGGCGCGGTTCGAGGGCAGGAATCCGGCAAGCGTGTCGATGCCGGTGTCGGCCGCGACATAGGGGGTGGAGCCGCCGAACCCGGCATCGCGGAGCGCGCCGCGCTTACGGGGAATGCGCGGGACCTCGGTCAGCGAACGCACCGCCATGTCAGAACCTCACCGGGAGGGACGCGAGGCCACCGCGCGTCAGGCCAAGCTGGCGGCGCAGCGAGGAGATGTAGCGGTGCAGCTCCGCCGCATTAGCGGGAGTGTATTCGGTGCGGTGTCCGTCGTAGCCGACAACCACGGCCTGCGCGCCGATCCGGACCTGATGCAGAGCTTCCTCGGCCTCGGCCAGGCGTTTCGTGAGGGTCTCGTTATCCACCATTTTGCTCCCTCAGAAGATCGGCGAGCCGCGTGGCCTTGCGGGCCGGCTTGCTCTTGGGTTTCGGTTGCGCGCCCGCGAGGAGCGGCAGAGATGCATCGAAGAGGTCCGGCTGCTTGTCCGGCGCCGGGGCCGAGCGCTCGGCGGTCAGGACATCCCACTGATCGTCGGTCATCGCCGCCCAGCCCTTCCGCAGGGCCCCGGCTTCGGCGTAGTTCATCGTGTCGAGCGCTTCATTGCGGCGCGTCGGCTCGACCAGGACCCACCGGCTGGTCATCACACCTTGCTTGTTCCGGCTCAGCACGCGGTTCTCGGCGGTGATCATCCGGTAGTATTCGTCGCCAAGCGCCCGGGCGAACTGGATGAAGCCGCGCTCCTCGGGGTCTTCCTTGCGCAGGTGCGCGTAGAGTCCCGCTTTCAGAGACGAGACGTTGAGATTGAAGGCGCGCTTCTGCGCCTTTTTCACCTTGCCGTCCCTGCGCCGATCGAACTTCTGCAGCGCCATCAGCGGGCCGTTCTCGGTGGAGCCGCCCTTGACGATGATCACCCGGCCCCAGGGATGGCGCTTCGCCCAACTCCAAACGTCGTCGGTATAGGCGCCGCCATCAATCGCGAGGATGTCGAGCGGCACCCGGAGCCCCAGCTCGGTGCGCCACTCCTGACGCAGCAGTGCGTTCAGCGCGTCCCGGCCGGCCTCGTCGCCGATGTGGTGCGGGATCACCTTGTAGTCGATGACCCAGCGCCGGCGGTTCGCACCGAAGGCCACCAGATGCACCTCGAGGCGGTCATCCTGGCAGTCGACGCCCGCCGCGAAGATGAAACCCGTCGCGGGCAGCACGCCGAGTTCGAGTACCGCACCTGGCTCGGCATTCTCGGTCCGGTCCCGCAAGGTCTCCCAATCCGGCGCATCGGTCGCCTGCTCATAGGGCAGGCCGAGCACGTCGTTGAAGAACACCTGCTCGACCGCCGCCTTGATCGGCTTGGCGGTGGCGGCCTTGCCGGGCGCCTCGGTGCTCCCCTGCGCCTCGGCGGCTTTCGAGCGCCCCGCCTCGAGCCGGGTCCAGCCCATCATCTGCGCGTATTCGACCGCGATCGAGGCCCAGTCCCGCTGCGGCGCATAGGC
>NZ_JAAGOZ010000068.1:0-3852 GCF_010499845.1 Salipiger sp. PrR007
TCTGCGGCCATAGAGGTCATCGGCGAAGGCCTCGAAGGCCTCGCGCGGGTTGGCGATCTCGTCGGCGAGGCCCGCCTCGACCGCGTCAGCGCCGATCAGGCAGCGGGCTTCTGTGGCTAGGGCCGCCTCGGCGGTGAGCTTGGCGCCGCGGCCGGCGCCAACCGTCTCGGCGAAAATCGAGCGCAGTTGCTCCATTTCTGCCTGCAGGTCCGCCCGCACGCTCTCTGGAAGCGGGGCATAGGGGTTGCCATCAGCCTTGTGCGCCCCAGCCGAGATCACCGTCACCTGCACGCCCATCTGCTCGAGCAAAGCGCTTTTGTCGGCATGCATGCAGATGACGCCGATCGAGCCTGCCCCGCCGGTGCGCGGCATCACGATCCGGGTTGCCTGCGAGGCGATGGCATAGGCGGCCGAGAAGGCGTGATCGCTGATGAAGGCCCAGACCGGCTTTTTCTCGCGCAGCTCGCGGATTTGGTCCGCAAGCGAAAAGCACCCCGCGACCTCGCCGCCGTGGCTGTCGATCTCGAGCGCCACGCCGCGCACCATGCCGTCACTCGCCGCCATCTCGATTTGCGCCGCGAGCCCCTCGTAAGACGTCTGCCCGGAGCTGTTGCCGATCCATCCGCCCCGGTGGATCAGCGCGCCGGTCACCGGGATCACAGCAATCCCGTCGCGGACCCGGTAGGCACCGAGCCGGCCGCTGCGCATCCCCTCCTCGAGGCGCTCGTCGAGGAGGGACGCGCGCGCCCGGCGAAAGGCCTCGGGCGACGCTTCGGCGCCCACCACCTCAACCTCGGCGCCCACCAGGCGTGGGCCGAGCCCCATGATGAAGGCCGCGGCTTTCGTCGGCGCAGCCAGAAGCGGCGTGTGAAACACACGCTGCGCGATTTGCGGATGATGCATGATGTCAGTCCTCGGGGCTCAAGCTCGGGCCGATGGTCGGGCCCAGCAGCTTCGCGAAGCTTTCCTGCGCCGGGTGCAGCGTGCCCTTGGGCATGGCCGAGACCTCGCGCGCGATTTGCTCCATATTGTCGGCGTAGTCGGTCCCGGTGAGCTCGGCCGCCTCTTCCTCGAGTGTCGAGAGCCCCAGCGACACGCGCATCGCCGCGGCCTGCGCTTCCTTGACCGGATCGACGAACCCTTTGCCGGGTCCGATCCACTTGGCGCGGGCATAAGCCGGCCAGAATGCGTAGAAGTCAGGCGCGCCGCGTGGCAGGCGCACATGACCATCCATGATCTGCTCTTCCAGCCAGGCCATGAAGAACGGCTGGCAGAAGCCCTGCGCGAAGGCGGTGCGGCGCGCGGTCCAGCCTCGCCAGATCTCGATCATCGCCGCCCGGGCGCTCGAGTAATTCGTCTTCGACCAGTCCGAGGCGAGTTGCTCGTAGCTGATCCCCATGCCCGACGCGATGTGCCGCAGCACCGCCGCCTCGAAGTCGGCGAACTGCGCCGCGGGCCGCGCGGTCGGCACCATGCCGATCTCGTCGTTGGGATAGAGCGTGCTGATGCGCGCGCCGCCGATCTTCACCCCGCCCGAGCTGCCGTAGAACTCTTTGCGCTCGGTCTGATAGTTAATGAGCGATCGCATGCCTTCGTCATCCCCGAACATCTCGTTGATCGACTCGGGGCCCATGGGGCTCTTGATGAAGGCGGCGAGCACCGCGTTGATCACCGCCGCCTGCAGTTCGACCCGGCTGTAGTGGTCCTCCATGCGCAGCCGCTCGATGATCGGCGCGAGGCGGCTGATGCCTCGGGTCTGGCCATCCCGCGTCTTGTCGAAGAAGTGGATCACCTGCGGACGTCCGGTCGCGGACTCGCGGCCGATCCGCTTCCAGGTCATCGCGTCCGTGACATCGGCCCAGCTGGTCGCGTAATGGCCCTGCCGGAAATGGTAGGCCCGCGCGACGCCGTCGCGGGTGATCTCGACGCCGCCGCGCAACCGCGCTTCGTCCGATGCCCCGTTCGGATTGCTCAGCAAGTCGGGATCAACGACGCGCATCGTCGTCTTGAACGGCCGCCGGGCCCGCCAGTTGACCAGGCCAATCGCCTCGCCCTCGACGAGGTACGTCCGATAGGCCATGCCGAAGAGCTGCGGCATGGTCTGGCTGCGCGTGGTGTCGCAGAACTTGCGCGGGTCATCCGCGTAGGTCCGCCAGCGCGCCTCGATGGTTTCCTTGAACTCCTGCGCCCAGTCCGCATCGAGCCCGAGGGCGCGCCAGTCCGGCTTCAGGAGCGGCCGGAAGTTCGCGCCAATGACGCCATCGACTTCCTTGGCGATCGCACCGGCGGCCCAGCCATTGTTGCGACCGAGATCGCGGCCGCGCGCGGTGATGCGATCGCGCCCGGGCAGCACCTCGGCGTCGACCGCGCGGTTCGAGGGCAGGAATCCGGCAAGCGTGTCGATGCCGGTGTCGGCCGCGACATAGGGGGTGGAGCCGCCGAACCCGGCATCGCGGAGCGCGCCGCGCTTACGGGGAATGCGCGGGACCTCGGTCAGCGAACGCACCGCCATGTCAGAACCTCACCGGGCGAGACGCGAGGCCACCGCGCGCCAGGCCAAGCTGGCGGCGCAGCGAGGAGATGTAGCGGTGCAGCTCCGCCGCATTGGCCGGAGTGTATTCGGTGCGGTGCCCGTCGTAGCCGACAACCACGACCTGACCGCCGATCCGCAGCTGGTGCAGCGCTTCCTCGGCCTCGGCCAGGCGTTTCGTGAGGGTTTCGTTATCCACCATTTTGCTCCCTCAGAAGATCGGCGAGCCGCGTGGCCTTGCGGGCCGGCTTGCTCTTGGGTTTCGGTTGCGCGCCCGCGAGGAGCGGCAGAGATGCATCGAAGAGGTCCGGCTGCTTGTCCGGTGCCGGGGCCGAGCGCTCGGCGGTCAGGGCATCCCACTGATCGTCGGTCATCGCCGCCCAGCCCTTCCGGAGTGCGCCGGCCTCGGCATAGTTCATAGTGTCGAGCGCTTCGTTGCGGCGCGTCGGCTCGACCAGGACCCACCGGCTGGTCATCACACCTTGCTTGTTCCGGCTCAGCACGCGGTTCTCGGCGGTGATCATCCGGTAGTATTCGTCGCCAAGCGCCCTGGCGAACTGGATGAAGCCGCGCTCCTCGGGGTCTTCCTTGCGCAGGTGCGCGTAGAGTCCCGCTTTCAGAGACGAGACGTTGAGATTGAAGGCGCGTTTCTGCGCCTTTTTCACCTTGCCGTCCCTGCGCCGATCGAACTTCTGGAGCGCCATCAGCGGGCCGTTCTCGGTGGAGCCGCCCTTGACGATGATCACCCGGCCCCAGGGATGGCGTTTCGCCCAGCTCCACACGTCGTCGGTATAGGCGCCGCCGTCGATCGCGAGGATGTCGAGCGGCACCCGCAGACCCAGCTCGGTGCGCCACTCCTGGCGCAGCAGGGCGTTCAGCGCGTCCCGGCCGGCCTCGTCGCCGATGTGGTGCGGGATCACCTTGTAGTCGATGACCCAGCGCCTCCGGTTCGCACCGAAGGCCACCAGGTGCACCTCGAGGCGGTCATCCTGGCAGTCGACACCCGCCGCGAAGATGAAACCCGTTGCGGGCAGCACGCCGAGCTCGAGCACCGCGCCGGGCTCGGCATGCTCGGTCCGATCACGCAGGGTTTCCCAATCCGGCGCATCGGTCGCCTGCTCGTAAGGAAGCCCCAGCACGTCGTTGAAGAACACCTGCTCGACCGCGGCCTTGATCGGCTTGGCGGTGGCGGCCTTGCCGGGCGCCTCGGTGCTCCCCTGCGCCTCGGCGGCTTTCGAGCGTCCGGCCTCGAGCCGGGTCCAGCCCATCATCTGCGCGTATTCGACCGCGATCGAGGCCCAGTCCCGCTGCGGCGCATAGGC
>NZ_JAAGOZ010000069.1:0-3508 GCF_010499845.1 Salipiger sp. PrR007
CGGGGCGGGGGACACGGCCTGGACCGGCCTGCGCGGCGCACTCGAGGCGGCCCGCCCCCGCGAAGCGCGCGGCGCGCGGCAGGCCGCCTTGCCGCCGCTCAATCCGGGTGGGGCGCTCTAGACGCCTTCTAGACGCCCTCTATACGCGCGTGTCCCTGAGCCAGTCGGGGAAGATCTCGGTCAGCCGCTCGCCGGAGACCGACGGGAAATGTCCGCTGTGCACGATCCGCACCGGCAGCCGCGCGGCGTTGCATCGAACGGATGTAGGCATCTGCCTTGGCGTGAGGGGTGTCTTCGGTCAACGGGCCGTCAAAGACGATGTCGCCCGAGAGCAGCACGCCCATGGCGCTGTCGACCATGACATCCCGCTCCCGCCCGCGCAGGGGCCAGATGTTGTAGCGGTGGAAGTCCTGGATGAAGCGCTCGTCAATCCAGGTAATGCCGGTGCCGACAGGGCGTTGGCGGTACCCGCCCTTGGGCGGGATGCGGCGTGGCGCGCGGGTCATGCGGCGGCCTTCGTCTCGGGACCAGGACCGCCGGGTTGCGGCCGAACCTGAACCGGTTCCGCCAGCAGGCCAAGCCCGACGAAGATGTTCATCACCACGCCCTTCTCTCCCAGCACAGCGCCCAGAAGGAGCGCATTCCGTAGGAGATCCAGAACGGCGGCACCGCCAGCAAGAGCGCCAAGCGCCGCGTAGATCGGCACGTCGGACGGGGCGTAGAGCGCGATTGCGCCAGATCGAACAACAGGCGGCCCCCAGGCGCCGGTCAGGCGCCCCCCGCGCGCATCGGCCAAATGGGCGCGCGGGGGCGGTACATCTGGGCGGACGGCGCCCAGCGCTGTCCCTGCCGAATTTGCGGACGCCGCCGCATTCGAGAGTATCTCGAGTGCGGCGGGCATCCGGCGCCCTGCCAACCGCGTGGTGGCGTCACGCGCCATCGGATTTTCCCGATCTGGCGATCACGGCCTTGTTCAGATCCGCGATCATCCTAACAACGACGCTCGACACGTTTTCCTGAGAGCTTGCGCAGTCCGCGATCGTCCGGATCGACTCCGCGGTGTGGCCCAAGGAATTCACGATCTGCTCGAAGCTCTGCAGGGCGCTGCGCGAGCGCGCCGTGCCCTGGTTGACCCGCTCGCCCGAGATGATGATGAGCTTGCCGATCTCCTGGGCCGCCTTGGAACTGCGCTCGGCCAGCTTGCGCACTTCGTCGGCCACGACCGAGAAGCCCACGCCGTGCTCGCCGGCGCGCGCCGCCTCAATCGCGGCGTTGAAGGCAAGAAGGTTCGTCTGGTTGGCAATCTCCGAGATCACCCGGGTGATCTCGGCAATCTCGGACGAGGATTTCTCGATGAGCTCGATCGCTTCGATCGCCGCGTTGAGGAACTCCAGCCCATCGCTGGCGGTCCGCGTGGTGGAATCGGAGGCGTCGAGCGAGGCGCGGGTGGCCTCGGAGATCTTGTTGATCGAGGCGGAGAGCTCGGCGACGATGCCGTTCATCCGGTCAGCCTGCCTCTGGATCTCTTGCTCGAGCGTCACCTGCTGGGTGATGTCCTGGGCACATTTCACCACGCCCACCGGCCGATTGCGGCTGTCGAGCAGGGGCGAATAGGTCGCGAGGATCCACACCTCGCGGCCGAATTTCCCGAGCCGCCTATAGCGGCCGGTCTGGAATTTCCCCGAGCGCAGGTCGGCCCAGAAGTCGCGGTATTCCTCGGATCGGATCATGTCCTGGTCGCAAAACATCGAATGATGCTGGTGCTGCACCTCGCGCAGCGAATAGCCCATTGTCCGCAGGAAGGTATCATTCGCGGTGATCACGTGGCCTTCCATGTCGAACTGGATCATTGCCTGGCTTCGGTCGATGGCGCGCAGCTGGTTCTGGGCGTCCAGTTCGTGACGCTTGCGGGCGGTGACATCCATGGCGAATTTCACCACCTTCACCGGATGGCCGGAGGCATCGAGGATCGGGTTGTAGGTGGCCTGGATCCAGACTTCGCGACCCTCCTTGCTTAGCCGCTTGTACTCGCCCTGGTGGTAGTCGCCCTCCGACAGCGCCTTCCAGAACTCGGCATAGCTGTTGGTCTTGGCGTAGTCCGGCTCGCAGAAGATCCGATGGTGCTTGCCGGAGATCTCGGTCTCCGCGTAGCCCATCAGGTCGAGGAAATTCCGGTTGGCGCCGAGCACCGTGCCGTCGAGCGCGAACTCGATCACCGCCTGGCTTCGATCGATCGCCGCCAGCTTGCCGCTGACCTCGGCCTGCTCCTGCATCGCGGCGGTGATGTCATAGGCGATCTGCAGCACCTTGGCGACCTTGCCCTCGCCATCGCGCACGGGCGTATAGCTGGCGCGCAGCCAGACGCTTGCGCCGTCCTTGCCCAGGTGCTCCAAGACCCTCGACTGCGGGCTGCCGGCCTTCAGCTTGTTCCACAAGTCGCGCTGATCCGGGCCCTGCGCCACTCGGGCGGGGAAAAGGTCGCGGTGCCGCCGCCCGACGACCTCTTCGAACTCGTAGCCGAGCGCCGCCAGAAAGTTGTCGTTGGCGTGCAGGATCACACCCGATGAATCGAATTCCGCAAGGGCGCTCGAACGGTCGAGCGCGCTCTGCATCGCGCGAAGATCGGCGCTCCGGAGGATACTCTCGGTGATGTCCTGGGCGACCTTGATGACCCGGTCGAGCTTTCCCTCGCGGTCCGGCACGGGGGTGTAAGAGGCCGCGATCCAGATCGTGCCACCGTCCTTGGTGCGCCGCTTGTAGGTGCCGGTGACGATCTCGCCGGCGGTGAGCCGGCGCCACAACTCGGCCTGCGCCGCATCCTCGGTTTGAGAGGGCGCGCAGAGGATGCTCTGGTTCTGCCCCAGGAGTTCCTCTGCGGCGTAGCCCGTCAGCGCAAGGTAGCAGGGGTTCACTTCCAGAATCGTCCCGATGGAATCGAATTCCACCACTGACATTGTCTCTTCCACGGCGGAGGCGATGCTCTGGGCGCGCCGGGTCTCGGTGGTTTCCTCGGTGGCGTCGCGCAGCACCAGAAAGACGCGTTCCACCTGGCCCGACTGGCCGAGCAGCGGCACCAGGCTACTGGTGACATGTCTGCAGCTGCCGTCGCCGAGGGGAAAATCCAGGCGGTGGCAGTCGCTCCGGCGTGCCGCGATGCTGCGCAGGAGCGGCGCGGTCTGGTCGGGCGTGGCGCTGAGCTCTGCCAGCGCGAGGCCGACAACCGCGCTCTCCGGTCTGGCCAGCATGGCGAGCGCGCGGGGATTGCACGACAGGATCGTCAAATCCGCGGTCAACTCGAGCAGGCCCTGGGTGGCGTTGATCGCGTCGAAAAAGCGGCTTCGGCGCGCAGGCCCGGACCGCGTGCCGATCAGCAGCACCTCGGCCGGTTCCGTGTCCGGCACGGCGATCATCCGGGCGGCGAGACGCTGGTCTGTTGATTTCCACCCAGAACTGACCCGGGAGAGCGCGTAATTTCCATTGAGATTTGACCCATGTGACCCTCCCCGCG
>NZ_JAAGOZ010000070.1:0-3453 GCF_010499845.1 Salipiger sp. PrR007
CCGCTGGGCTATTTCATCAGCCTGGCGCTCGGCTCGGTGATCCCCTTTGTCGCTTTTGATGATGTGCGGTTCCTCGGTATTGCCCTGATCGCCCACCCGGTCCTCTGGCTCGTCGCCGACCGGAACCCCCATCTCTTCCAGATCGTCGCCGGGGTCCTCTCCACCACCCCGCGCACCCGGACCTACACGCGCAATGGGGGCGATCGCTATGTCTCTTAACCGCCTCTCCGCCCTTTTCGAGGACAGCGCCCTGCTGCGCTCGGTGCTGCCCGAAAGCCTCTTTGCCGAAGAGCCGGTGGCGCGGCACCTGCCCTATCTCTCGGCTCCCGAGGATGATCTCATACTCACGCGGCAGGGTGACCTTCTGGCCTCGGCCGTCATCGGCGGCATCGACAGCTTCACCGCCGAGGCCCCGGAGATCGAGGCGCTGACGCAGGGCTTTGCCCGCCTCGTCGGCCAGCTCGGCGAGCGCTTCGGGTTTTACGTCAACAAGATCACCATCCCCGCGGATCTCGATCTCGCGCCCATGGATGAGGATGGCTTTGCTGCGGAGATTGATCGGCGCTGGCGCGAGACGATCGCAGCCAAATCCCTCAAGCGCCGGGTTCTACTGCTCACGCTCGCCATGCGCCCGAGCGCAAGCCAGAAGATGGGGCTCGGCCGGGCCGTCAAATCCACGTTCGAGGCCGATCTCGCGGTGCGTAAGGAGCGCATGGCCGAGGCCATGGGTCTGCTTCAGGCGATGTATCACGCCGTGGGATTTCGGCGCCTGCGCGTCTCGGACGGCGATTGGCTGGGCTATCTCGGCACGGTCCAGGGCCAGGCGTTCCAGCCGATGCACGGGCAACCGGGCCAGTTCCTCTCGACCTCCATGACCAACGCCCAATATCTCTTCAAGGGGAAGCGCTTTGCTATCGACAACGGCATGACCCGCCGCTTCGGCGCGATCTTTGGCGTGAAGGCTTGGCCGAACAAATCGCTGCCGACCGTGCTCGATGCGCTGGAGCTGCCTTACGACATCGTCGTCACCAATAGCTTCACGCCAATCCGCAACAACGAGGCCGAAGAAAAGATTGCCCGCACTGCCCGGCAGATGGGGGCAACCGAGGATGCTGCGCAATCCCTTCGCGCAGGGCTTTACGATCTGCTCGATGACATCGCCTCAGGGCGCGGCGTGCTGGGCAAGCACCAGCTCACCGTCATGGTGACGGCAGATAGCGAAAAGGCGCTGGAAGTGGCCGCCTCCGAGGTCTGGCGCGCCGGGCAGGAGTCGGGCGCCACGCTGTTGCGCGAGAGCTTCGCCGCCCGCGCCATGTTCTTCAGCCAGGCGCCGGGCAATTGGCGCTACCGGCACCGCGCGGCGCTGACCACCTCGACCAACTTCGCCGATTTTGCCGCCTTCCACGCCGGCGCGCCCGGGCGCGACAAGCACCAATCGCCCTGGGGTGAGACCATCACCGTCCTGCCCTCGGTGTCCTCCTGCCAGTACCGCTTCAATTTCCACGAGCCGGGATCGCGGACCGCCGAGCCTTCGGGCGGCCACACGCTGGTGCTGGGGCGCCCGGGCTCGGGCAAGACGCTCGGCACCGCGTTTTTGATGGCGCAGGCCCGCCGCGTCGGCGCGCGCGTCGTGGTCTTCGACAAGGACCTCGGCCTCGAAATGGCGGTGCGCGCTTTGGGCGGCACCTACAGCACGGTGCGGATCGGCCAGCCGACGGGCTTCAATCCCTTCCTCACCGAGACCGACAGCCGCGGCGCGGCCTGGCTGACCGATTGGACCGCCGACATTCTCTCGCGCAGCGGCCGTCCGCTCGAGACCTTCCAGACCGTGGCGCTGAATGACGCAATCCGCCGCGTGGTCGCCGCCGAGCCCGAGCTGCGCAGCTTTTCGGCCCTGGCCTCCGCGGTGAACCAGACCGACGATGATGGTGATCTCGTCGCCCGGGTGCGCGAGTGGACAGCAGCAGGCCGCTTCGGCTGGCTCTTTGATGAAGCCGCCGAGACCGGCATTCAAATCGGCGAGGATATCGTCGGCATCGATATGAGCGAGCTGCTCGATCTCGGCACCGAGCGTACCGCGCTTCTGGCCTACCTCTTTCGGCGGATCGAGCGTGTCATCGAGGACCGCCGCCCGACCATTCTGGTCATCGACGAGGCCTGGAAGATGCTGAACGACGAGATGTTCGTGAAGCGCCTGCAGGAATGGCTCGTCACCATGCGCAAGAAGAACTGCGTGGTGATGATGCTGACCCAGACCCCCGGGCATCTCGCGCAGTCGAGCGTCGGCGCGATCATCTCGGAAATGGTCTCGACGCAGATCCTGTTTCCGAACCCGGCGGCCCATCCCGAGGATTACCGCATCCTCAAGCTCAATGACCGCGAGGCGGAGTTTGTCTCGCAAAGCACCGGCGGTCTGCGTCTCGCGCTGCTGCGCTCAGCCGGCGACAGCCTCTTCGTCAACTTCGACCTCTCCGGCCTCGGCCCGGATCTCGTCACCGTGCTCGGCGGCGGGGCCAAGGGCGAGGACCGCGCGCCCTTCGAGTGGCGCCGCAACCCTGACTTCTGGAAGGACATGGCATGACAAAGCTCCTCTCCACCGCCGCGCTGATGCTGGCCCTCGTCGGCTGCGTCGCTGGCGTCTCGACCGAGCGCAAGTCGCCCTGCGCCGGCACGTTCCGGACCGAGGGCAGCTACGCAGTCATCCCGGCCACGGCGACGCGCGGGGCCGTGGTCAGCCGAGGCGCCGCGTCGCCTTCCCAGATGAGTTTTGCTGCGGAGGACGCGGATGATTGCCGGTTCTCCCCGCTCTGAGCGCATGCGGCTACCCAAGATGTCGCGGACCGGGTCGGCGGGACTGGGCGTGGCCGGGCTGATGCTGGTGGCAGTCCCCGGCTCCAGCGCTCTGGCGCAGGGTGTGCCGATCGTCGACGGCTCGAACCTTGCCAATGCGATCTCGCGGCTCTCCGAAGGCGAGCGTGACTTTGCCAGGCAGCAGGAAAAGTTGGGGCGCCGCGCAGAGCAGCAGGATCTGCACCAGGAGCAGCTGGAGGCCTACGCGCGCTTCCTCGAGCAGACGACGGGCACGACCGATGTCTCGGGCTTCGAAGGCGGCGCGGGTGAGTTTCCGAGCGCAGCTGAGACCTACCCGGTGACGGAGGAAGACAGCGCCGATGCGCAGCGCCTCTTTGGTGACGATGCCAGCGTCGAGCAGATGATCATCGAGACGGCGGCGAAATACGAAACCCATGCCGGTGTTGGTGCAGCGGGCCTGACCCCGCTGACCTGGCGCATTCTCTTTCAGTCGCTCATCAAGCAGGAAAGCCGCTTCAACAACGCCGCGGTCTCGCATGTGGGCGCCATGGGCTTTTGCCAGCTGATGCCCGGCACCGCCGCCGATCTTGGCGTCGATCCGCGCGATCCCTGGCAGAACCTCGACGGCGGGGCGCGCTACAT
>NZ_JAAGOZ010000071.1:0-3414 GCF_010499845.1 Salipiger sp. PrR007
CCCGGCGGGCTCAAGCGCGCAAGAAAGTGGCCTGCTTTTGCGCCGCCCCGTGGCCGGTTTTTGCTCCGCCGTTGACAGCCTGAGGCGACGGAGCCGGATCTTGCAAGGCTCACACGCACTTTCTCTGGCGAGACGCCAGCCACAATCGATGCGACTCTCCGCGCGGCGCAGGCACAGGCGCGGCGGTCAGGCCAGCGCCTGAGCATCCCAACGCTGATCGCAGCGCGTCCGGCAGCCCCCGAAGGCTATGATCACCGGATCGCGATCCATGAGAGTGGACATGCCATCGTCGCGACACTGCTTGGCGCAGGACCAGTGCGCCGGATGCAGATCTCGCGAGACGGCGGTTCGACCTCCCGCGCCTCGGCCATTCGCCAGGGAACAGCACCCGAGGTCGAGAACGAGTTGACAATCATTCTGGCCGGGCGCGCAGCCGAACGCCTGTGCCTTGGCGCGATCAGCGCGGGCGCCGGTGGCAGCGTCGAAAGCGATCTTGCCCAAGCCTCCGCGCTCCAGCTGCAGTTCGACCGGGAATTCGGGCTCGGTATCAATGGCAATGGCTGGCTCGGCCCTGCGAACATGCAGCGCCTGACCGCAGATGAGGCCGACCGCCTTCGCGTCAAACTCGACCAGTTCGAGCGCCGCGCCCGCGCCCTGCTCGCCCCTCACCGCGATCTGCTCGAGACATTGGCCGCACATCTCGTCGAGCACCGCGAACTTCAGGAGGCCGACCTTCGCCCCCGGCTCTCGGGACTGCAGCCGGTGGACCTTGCAGAGACAGACCTGAACGGAGGTCCCTCCGAGTAGGAGCACGGACATGGGAGTGCGTCCCCCCTGACGCGCTTCCCTGTTCCAGAAGCGATCACGTCGCCCGGAGCCCCGTTTTGCCACAAAGGAATTTGCAAAACTGCGGCGATGGCGCGGAGCGCGCCCTCGGTTTGCACAAAGGATATTCGCAAACTTCGCCTCGTGCGGCCATCATCGCCCACGGACATGCGCAATGGCAGGGGCACCGAGGTCCAGTTGGCACAAAACCAAATCGCAAACATCTGGCAAAGGTCGCCCCATCCTGCATCAAAGCCGCCCGTGCCTGCCGTAATATGGAGAACTCCCTTCAGGTAATATTTTGACCAACCGAGCCCGCATGTTGCCGGGGCGTCTCGTCTCGCCACCATGCTGCCCCCGCATGTCCCGCCCCCGAGTTTTCCACATAATCCCGACCGAACGCCCCTCGGCGCCCTCTCGTGGCAGGCGACCCTGCCCGTGCGCTCGCGATATGATGATGACAACAGCAGCCGGGGCAGGTCCCGGACAGATCATCACCATTTTGCACCTCCCGCAGCACGTACCAGCGGGGGAACGGGAGAACTCGGCCAGTGGCGCGGGAACGGACAAGACACGCAGACCCGGAGGAGACGCCACCCGCGGCGGCGCCCCTGGACCCTACGTCGTCGCGTCCCGTCGTTTGCGAACCGCCGGAGCCGTTCCATCCCGCGCTGCGCCATCTCGTCCGTTTGCTCGCACAGCAGGCCGTGCGCGACGAGATCGCAGCCTCCGATCCAAAGGAGTAAGCCATGACACCAGATGCACCTGTCCGCGCCGCCATCTACGCGCGGTACTCGAGCGACCTGCAATCCGCCGCATCGATCACTGACCAGGTCCGCGTGTGCCGGTCGCTTTGCGCCGATCGCCGCTGGCGGGTGGTGGAGGTCTTCACCGATGAGGCGATGAGTGGCGCCTCGCACCTGCGGCCCGGATTCCAGACGATGCAGCAGGCCGCGGTGAACGGCCAGTTCGACATCATTGTCGCAGAGGCGCTTGACCGTCTGTCGCGCGATCAGGAACATATCGCAGCCCTGCACAAGCGCATGAGCTTCCTAGATGTATCGGTCGTGACCAAGGCCGAGGGCGAGATCAACGAGATGCACATCGGCCTCGGTGGTACCATGTCGGCCCTCTTTCTCAAGCAACTCGCCCAGAAGACACATCGAGGTCTGGAAGGCCGGGTGCGTGACGGCAAGTCGGCGGGCGGCATCAGCTATGGCTATCGTGCGGTGCGAGCACTTCGCACCGACGGCACGGTGACCACTGGGGAACGCGAGATCGTCCAGAACGAGGCGGCCACGGTTCGGCGCATCTTTGAGGGCTATGCCGCCGGCCTGTCTGCCCGCGCGCTCGCCGCTGCGCTAAATGCGGAGGGTATCTGCAGCCCCGCGAACGGCAAAAATGCCGGGACCTGGGGCCCATCCACTATCTCGGGCAACTGGAAGCGCGGAACCGGGATCCTGAACAATGAGGCCTACATCGGCCTCCTGGTCTGGAACCGGCAGCGGTTCGTCAAGGATCCTGCGACCGGCAGGCGGCAGGCGAGGCTGAACCCGCCAGAGAAGTGGGTGGTCCGGCAGGTCGAACACCTCCGGATCATCGACGACGATCTTTGGCAACGGGTGAAGGCCAGGCAGGGAGCGATCCGCGAGGAAATGAATCCCGCAGGGGTTCAGGACGGCGGACTTCGTCCCGAGCGGGCACGCCGCCCGAGCTACCTGCTCTCAGGACTGATCAAATGCGGATGCTGCGGGGCAACCTACACACTCATCAACAAGACCCGGTATGGGTGCTCGGCGGTACGCAACAAGGGAACCGCTATCTGCACCAACCGAACCACCATACGCCGCGACGCAGTCGAAGAGCGGGTCCTGGCCGGTCTTCGGGAACGCCTGCTCCACCCTGCCCTCCTCGACACCTTCGTCGAGGAATACCGCATGGCCTGGAACGCGGCACAAGCCGACACGCAAGCCGCGCGCGCGAGGGCCGAGCGGAAGCTCGCCCAGGTCGAGAAGAAGATCGCCGGTCTCCTCTCGGCCATCGAGGACGGCATGTATCACCCCTCGATGAAGGAGAAGATGGCGGAGCTCGAGGATCGAAAGCGGAGCCTCGCAATCCAGGTTGCGGAGGCGCCAGAGCCGGCCGTCCTGCGGATGCACCCGAGCCTCGGCGATCTCTACCGCCAGAAGATCGGCGATCTGGTCAATGCCCTTTCAGACCCCGCAGTTCGGGTCCAGGCCGCCGAGGCGATGCGCAGTCTGATCTCCGAGATCCGGATGATGCCGTCAGCGGACGCGCCCGATGGGCACCGGATCGAGCTCAGCGGTGATCTGGCGGGCATTCTGGCCTTGGGAGATGCGTATACGACAAAGCCCCCGCGTGGTGCGAGGGCTTGGTCGGAAACGATGGTTGCGGGAGCAGGATTTGAACCTGCGACCTTCAGGTTATGAGCCTGACGAGCTACCGGGCTGCTCCATCCCGCGACAGGATGAAATCGTTTAGGAGAGATACGGTGGGTTTTACTAGGTTTGGCGGTGACCTACTCTCCCACGTCTTGAGACGCAGTACCATTGGCGCGGCAGCACTTAA
>NZ_JAAGOZ010000072.1:0-229622 GCF_010499845.1 Salipiger sp. PrR007
GGGCGCCGGTCCTGACTTCCGCCTGGAGCGCAGGTGCGGCAGTGTGGGGCGTCCCGGTCTCGGACCGGGTCGTCTCGCCGGTGATCCGCCGCGCCCATCGCAAGGCGCAGGTCGGCACCGCGCACCCGGTTGCCCTGGAGATCCCGACTTGAAGGTTCACATACTCGACGATTGGTACGACAACCTGCGGTGCCTGCCGTCTTTTTCCCTGCTCGACGGCCATGAGGTCACCGTCTGGACCGACCGCGCCCCCGATGCCGCCGCCCAGGCCGCGCGACTGCAGGGCGCCGAGGCGGTGGTGCTGTTCCGCGACCGCACCACGATCAACGCCGAGCTTGCCGAAGCGCTCGATGGGGTGAAGTTGATTGCCATGCGCGGCCAGCATGGCCATGTGGATACAGACGCGCTGAGCCGTGCCGGCATCCTCTTTTGCTCGAAGATGAGCAAGGACGGCCCCTCGACCTCGACCGCCGAGCTGACCTTCGGGCTGATCATCGCGGCGCTGCGCCACCTGCCCCGGCAGATCGCCTCGGCCCGCGCGGGGGCTTGGCAGGGCCACGCGCCGATGGGGCGCAACGTGGCGGGCAAGAGGCTGGGACTCTACGGCTACGGCGGCATCGCCAAGGTGGTGGCGGGGTATGCGCGTGCCTTCGGTATGGACGTGCAAGTCTGGGCCTCGGAGGCGAGCCGTGCCCGCGCCGCCGTCGATGGTTTGATCGTTCCCGAGGACCGCGAGGCCTTTTTCGCAAGCTCGGACGTGGTGTCGATCCACAAGCGCCTGCTGCCCGAGACCCGGGGCGAGGTCACCGAGGCCGACCTGATGGCGATGCGGCCGGACTCGGTGCTGGTGAACACCTCGCGCGCCGGGCTCATTGCGCCGGGTGCCCTGCTGGCCGCGCTCGAGGCGCGCCGCATCGGGCAGGCCGCGCTCGATGTCTTCCCCGCAGAGCCCGTCACCGATCCCGCCGATCCGCTGCTCTCGCACCCCCGGGTGATCCCGACGCCGCACGTGGGTTTCGTGACCTCCGAGGAGCTCGACAAGCAATTCGGCGAGATTTTCGAGCTGATAAATGCCTACGCCGAGGGCGCACCGATCGAGATGATCAATCCCGAGGTCTGGTCGCCCAACCAGAGTTGAGCGCGAGGCGGGCCGGAACCTGGCGAGCAGCTCCGGTCATCGTCGATCGTGCGCGGGTGGTGCGCCAGCGCGGCGTGGCTGAGGGTCGGCGCCTCAACGCCGCGCTGGAACGAGCCTTCATCGGCGTTGCCCCTGCAGGCCTCCTGCTTCAGATAGACGACCCGCACCCCTTGTTCTTCGCCGCAATAGTTGAGATCCTGCGGCACCTTACTGCAAGAGCAAACCTCCCATGATCCCATCCCTGCTGCTGCCCGACGGCATGACCGAAGCGGTCTTTGCCCTGCTCATCGGCACGAGCTTCGCCGCCTCCTTCATCACCGTCGCCTTCGGCATCGGTGGCGGCGGTGTCCTCTTGGCGGTCATGGCGAGCCTGGTGCCCCCGGCGGCGCTGATCCCGACCCATGGCGTCATCCAGCTTGGCTCGAACTTCGGGCGCGCGGCGCTGACCTTCCGCCACATCCACTGGTCGGTGATCCCGGCCTTTGCACTCGGCTCGCTGATCGGCGCGGCGGCGGGCGGCGTCATCGCGGTGACCTTGCCGCCGGCGATCATGCAGATCGGTATCGGCGCCTTCGTGATCTACTCGGTCTTTGCCAAGCCGCCCAAGGGGCTGCGCGACTGGCCTGCCATCGTCGGCGCGGTGTCGAGCTTCCTGACCATGTTCTTCGGCGCAACGGGGCTCTTCGTTGCGACCTTCACCAAGTCGCAGGAGCTGCCCCGCCACTCCTATGTCGCGACCCATGCGACGCTGATGACGGTGCAGCACGGGATCAAGACGCTGACCTTCGGCCTGCTCGGCTTCGCCTTCGCCCAATGGGGGGCGTTCGTCGTGGCGATGATCGCCGCCGGTCTGCTCGGAACGGTCTCGGGGAAGATGGTGCTCAACAGGATGAACGATCACCGCTTCCGGTTGGCGCTCGACACGATCCTGATCCTGCTGGCCCTGCGGCTCATCTATGCGGGTCTGCGGGATCTCCTGGGCTGAGGGCCGCTTGGCCACAGGCGCGCCCGGCGGCAATCAGATCTTGGAGCATCAGCGCAGCCGCTGACAAGTATGTGTCCGCGCGGGCAACAACCTAGACGCCGCGGATCACCTCCGTCGTCACCAGGTTGCGCAGCGCGCGCCGCCGCGCTTCAAGCCCTCGGTCTTTGCGCCGCTCGCGGCCCACACGCTCAAGGAACTGGCGCCGAAGATGGAGCTGCCTCGGGCCGCAGCTCGCCGCCATTCGCAGATCTGCAAGGCCTGTTGCGGTGGCGAGGGCAATTGCGGCGGCTATCCCGACGAGTCACGGGGTGCGGTAGATTGCCAGCACAGGCGACTCTCCCTCGCGCACGCTTGCGCGGTACATGCCTTCGCAGTTGAAAGGCATCGCGATGCTGCCGTCCTGCGCCACGGCGATCACCCCACCCGAGCCATCGTGGTCATGCAGGTCATGCATCACCACATGGCTGGCGGCGTCCTCGAGCGTCTCGCCCAGGAACCTCATCCGCGCGGCGATCTCGCTGCCCGCCGTGTAGCGGATGAAAACCTCTCCATGCCCCGTGCCCGAGACCGCGCAGGTGGCATTCTCGGCGAAGGTTCCCGCCCCCGGCAGCGGCGTGTCGCCGACCCGGCCGGGCAGCTTGGCGGTCATCCCGCCGGTGGAGGTGGCCGCCGCGAGGTTGCCCGCGCGGTCGCGCGCCACCGCGCCGACCGTGCCGTGGCGGCGGGCCGGATCGTCGCTCTCCTCGCCGTTGCGGCGCATCTCCAGCGTCTCCTGCAGGGCGTCCCAGCGGGCCTGGGTGAAGAAATACTCCGGCTCCTCGAAGGGCAGCCCGGCATCGCGCGCGACCTGCAGCGCGTTGGGCCCGATCAGCAGCACATGCGGCGTGCGCTCCATCACCGCGCGGGCAGCGCGCACCGGGTTGCGCGGGCCGCAGATCCCGGCCACGGCCCCGGCGCTGCGGTCGCGCCCGTCCATCACGCAGGCGTCCATCTCCTGCACGCCTTCGGTGGTGAAGACCGCGCCGCGCCCGGCGTTGAACAGCGGCTCATCCTCGAGCGCGCAGACCGCGGCGGTCACCGCATCCATCGCGCTGCCGCCACTCCGCAGCACCGCCTCGCCCGCCTCGAGCGCGCGGGCCAGCCCGGCCTCGTAGGCGGCTTCCTTCTCGGGGGTCATCTGAGACTTGAGGATGGTCCCGGCCCCGCCGTGGATCGCAAGCGAATAGGTGGTCATTTCGGTCCTTTCAGCCCAGCCTCTTCGGCGCAGTAGCGGGCGATCTCGGCATGGGTGGCGATCCAGCAATCGCCGGTCGCGGTGATATGCTCGAGCAGCTCTTCAAGAATGAAGATGCGCGAACGGTAGCCGGTGATATGGGGGTGCATGGTGAGCAGGAACAGCCCGCCCTCGGCCCGCGCCCCGTCGAACTCGCGGCGGAAAATATCGAGCACGTCGGCGGGCGGCGTGTAGGGACGCTGCGCACCAAAGCGGTTCATCATGAAATAGACGGCGTCGTCGCGGATCCATTCCACCGGCAGCTCGACGATGCCCGTCGGCTCGCCCGCGTCGAGGATCTCGAAGGGGTCGTCGTCGTTGAACAGCGAGCTGTCATAGAGCAACCCGAGCTCGCGCGCGATCTTCAGCGTGACCTGCGAGTAGTCCCAGGACGGCGTGCGCATCCCGACCGGACGCGTTCCGGTGATCTTCTCCAGCGTGTCGGCAGAGCGCAGCATCAGTTCGCGCTCGGCCTCGGGCGGCACCTGCGTGTTGCGCTCGTGGATCCAGCCGTGCAGGCCGATCTCGTGGCCTTCCTGCGCCAGCATCCGCTGTTCCTCGGGGTGCAGCAGCGCCGCGACGGCGGGAACGAAGAAGCTTGCCTTCGCGTCGAAGCGGTCGAGCACCTGCTTGATCCGCGGGATGCCGCGGCGCGCGCCGTATTCACCCCAGCCGAGACGGGCGATCGAGGTGCCGCCGTCGCGCAGCTCGTTGGTTTCATGGTCGCTGTCGAAGCTGAGCGCCACGGCGCAGCGCGCGCCGCCCGGCCAGCGGTCCGGCAGCAGGCTGCGCCCGGCGCGCACCTGCCCCACCAGCCCGCGCCACTGCGCCTCGTCCCATTCGTGCGGCTCGCTCATGCATGTCCTCCGTCCACGGACAGCACCTGTCCGCTGATCCATTCCGCCGCCTCCGAGGCCAGGAAGGCCACGGCCCCGGCGATATCCTCGGGCCGACCGAGCCGCCGCGTGTGAATGCCGCTCAGCACGGCTTTCTGGCGCTCGGGGCCGAAGGCCTCCCACTGTTTCTCGGTCGAGGGGTTCGACAGCACGAAGCCCGGCGCCACCGAGTTGACGGTGATCCCCTGCGGCCCCAGCTCCAGCGCGAGCTGCCGCGTCAGCCCGACGAGCGCGTGTTTCGCCGAGGCATAGGCCTGGATGCCGGTGAGGCTGGGCCGCAGCCCCGCGCCCGACGAGATGGTGACGATCCGCCCGCTTCCGCGCGCCTTCATCCCCGGTGCCACTGCCTGCGCGCACCACATGGCGGCATCGACGTTGGCGCGGAAGATGGCGTGCCAGTCGTCCTCGGCGATCTCCTCGATCGGGCGACCCACCTGCCCGCGTACCCCGCCGGCGGAGGTGACCAGAACGTCGATCCGGCCATGCGCTCCGATGGCGCTGGCAATGGCGGCAGCGGCGCTCTCGCGGCTGCCGAGATCGGCGACGTGCAGGCCCATGCCCTCGGCGCCGAGCGGCGCCATGCCGTCCATATCGATGTCGAGCGCTGCGACCTGTGCGCCCGAGGCGGCGAAGCGCCGCGCGATGGCCGCCCCGATGCCCTGCGCCGCCCCGGTGACCGCCACGACCTTGCCCTCGAAACTCAGACGCATAGCGGCAGCATCTCCGTCACCAGATCGGCGGACTGCGCGCGCCGGCCTTCCTCGATGTCATGGATCAGCTCGACCATCCGCGCCAGCGCTGGCACCTCGATGCCATGCGTCTGGCCGAGCCCGACCATCACCCCGATCTGCGCGTCCACCTCGGTGCGGCGCTTGCGCACGGCGAGGTCGCGCCAGATTCCGGAATGGGTTTTCGCCGTCTTTCGGTTGTGCGCGACCATCTTGTCCATCGAGGCATCGATCGCCGCGCGGTCCCCGGCGCGAAAGGCCTCGGGGTCGAAGCCGTTGAAACCGAGCGGCGTGACCCCTTCGGCGGCTGCCAGCGTCATCACCTCGCGGCCGAGCTGCGCGTAGACCGCACGATGCTCGGGCCGGGCCATGGCGTCGGACATGCTGTCGGGCGTCAGCGCGGTGCAGAAGAGCAGCGCACCATAGCCCATCTTGCCCCAGAGATAGCCCCAGATGTTGTCGGTCAGCACCGCCTCGGGCTCGAGGATCGACAGCAGCGCATGGACCTCGCGCGCGCGGTCGGTGACCTGCCCGTCAAGCTCGCCCACCGCCACCGCGGCGCGGTTGCCGAAGAGGACAACCCCCGGCTCCAGCCAGTCGGCGCCGTAGTTGACGAAACAGCCGACGGTATGTTCCGCACCGATCCGCGCCGCGATGACCCTCTCGTTGAGCCCGTTCTGCGCCGAGACCACGTAGCCACCCGGCGTCAGATGCGGCAGCAGCATTTCCAGCGCCGCCTCGGTGACATGCGCCTTCACCGCGAGGATGATGACGTCATAGCTGCCGGTCAGCTCCTCCGGGGTGCTGGCGGGCAGCACCTGGGTAAACTCTTCGACTGGCCCTTCGATGCGCAGCCCGGTCGTGCGCATCGCCTCGACGTGCTCGGGCACGATGTCGACCATGTGCACCGCCCGACCGGCGCGGGCGAGATAGGCACCGAGGATGCCTCCGATCGCCCCCGCGCCCCAGATCAGGATCGGACGCGCGCTCATGCCCAGTCCCCGTCGAGCAGCGCGCGGGTTTCTTCCACGGCCACGGCCCAGAGCCGGTCGGTCTCGGCGTCGGGCTTCTGGTAGACGCCGCCGTAGTTGCCATCGCCGATCAGCGCGCGCACCCCGGCAGCGTCGCGATCGCGCAGCCGCTCGAAGGGCACGAAGGGCTTCTGCTCATCCGGCAGCGCGCGGCCCGGCAGCCGCGTCCAGGGGAAGTTCTCCATCCAGCTCGCGTGGCTGGCCACCGGGTCGATCTCCTGCACGCAGGCCCAGGTCTTCGGCGCGCGCCACCAGTCGTGAAACCGGCAGCGGGCGCCCGGGTTGGCCTGCATCCACTCCATGGTGACTGGCTGTACCGGGCAGTTGCCGCCGTGACCGTTGACGATGAGGATGCGGCGGAAGCCGGTGGCGTAGAGACTGTCGAGGATGTCCCGAACCACGGCGGCATAAGTCGCGAGCTTCAGCGTCACGCTGCCGGGAAAGCCCATGAAGTAGGGGGTAAGCCCGTAGGCCAGCGCCGGGAAGACCGGCACGCCGAGCGGCTCGGCGGCATCGGCGGCGACTTTCTCCGACAGGATCGAGTCGACCGAGAGGCTCAGGTAGGCGTGCTGCTCGGTGCTGCCGAGCGGCAGCACACAGCGGTCGTCGGTCTCGAGGTATTTCTCGATCTCGAACCAGTTGCTTTCCGAAATCCTCACGTCAGTCTTCCTTCTTGCTGGTCAGTCGCAGGCGATGGTCCTCGATGGCCGGCAGAAGCTCGGTCCGGACCGACTGGTTGTCGGGGGTGTGGCGATATTCAAAGCCGGTTTGGCCCGGCCGCAGATTGTCGCGCAGGTAATCGGTGCCGGTGGCGTAGACGAGCACATCGGCCTCGGCGATCAGCGCCTCGGCGCCCGGCTCGCCGCGCACTGCCATCGAGACATCCGACACATGCGGCGCAAAGCGCCGGATGCCCGCCTTCATGATGGTGACGAACTCGGGGAAGTAGGAATAGCCGACCACCCGCGCTTCCGTGGGCAGCGAGGCCAGAGACACCCGCGTCGCCTCGTCCGGGATCAGCGTCAGCCCGTAGACCGCGACGCCGGGAAACAGCTCGCGCGCCGCGCCGAGAAGGGTGCGCGGGGCCACCACCAGATCGACATCCTGCGGCGGCGCGCCGCGAAGTTCGGAAAGCACGCCCGGCACGATCTCGTCGCCTTCCGCAAGGCGCGGGCGCAGCGCGGCGGCATAGGCCTCGGTCGCGTCGTGGAAGTTGCCGAGCATCATCATGCGCAGCGCCCGGCGCTTGCGGGACTGCGCGGTCGAGACCCGCGTGGCCAGGTCGTCGGCACTGAAGCCGCATTGCTTGCCCACCCGGATCAGCTCGGCGACAAGTTCGTCGAGCTTGCGCAGCTGCGTGGCGCAGGTGACCGCCGCCCCGGCAGACACGAAGGTGCCCGAGCCCACCCGTCCTTCCAAGTGCCCCGCCTCCTGCAGCGTCGCGTAGACCGTGCTGACGGTGACCGGCGAGATACCGAGCCGCGCCGCCATCACCCGCACCGAGGGAAGCCGCGCCCCGGCGGGAAGCTCGCCCGAGGCGATTCCGAATTCCAGCGCCCCACGCAGCTGGACAGAGACCTGTACCGACGACTCGCGGTCGATCGCCTCGGCGATGCGGTTCAGGGATTGATCAAGTTGGGCCTGTTTCTTGCTCATTTCGTCACAATGCATTTAAACACTTTAACTGCCAAGTGTTATGTTTTTCCGTGCCCATTATTGATGCAGCCACTCTCTTCGCAGCTACCCGTATCAACATTTTCTTGACCGTATCAACAACTCACCTCAGTGTATCAACATCAAATAACACAACAAGGGAGTTTCAAGATGACACGAGCGACACTCAAGTCCGCCGTCGCGGCTTTGGCCCTGCTGGGCACGGCCCCGATGGCCATGGCCGATGATCTGGTGATCGGCCTGCGCGCCGGTCCCGATTCCATCGACCCACATTGGTCCACCCTCGGCAGCCAGGCCGAGGCCCTGCGCCACATCTATGACACGCTCGTCGATGTGGACGACAACCTGCAGCTCAAGCCCGGCCTCGCCCTGTCCTGGGAAGCCGTCGATGACACCACATGGGACTTCAAGCTGCGCGAAGGCGTGAAATTCCACGACGGCAGCGACTTCACCGCCGAGGACGCGAAATTCTCGATCGAGCGAATCCCCGAGGTCACCGGCCCGATGTCGATGACGCTCTACACCAAGTACGTGGACAGCGTCGAAGTGGTCGACGACTACACGCTGCGCGTCCACACCAAGGGCATCGCCCCGGCCCTGCCGAACGACTTCACCCGCCTCTTCGTCGTTCCCTCCGAGACCGGCATGGAGGCGCGCAACGAAGAGTTCAACTCGGGCGCCAAGGCCATCGGCACCGGCCCTTACACCTTTGTCTCCTGGCAGCCCAAGGGTGATCTCGTGCTCGAGAAGTTCGACGGATACTGGGCCGACACCCCGGCCTGGGACAAGGTCATCCGCAAGGAGATCCCCGACGATGCCGCCCGCGTCGCCGCGCTGCGCTCGGGCGAGGTCGACATGATCAACTACGTGCCCGCCTCCGACTACCTGGCGATGAAGAATGATTCCGGCCTCGAGACCTTCATCTCGGACTCGGTCTACATCCTCAACGTGCAGCCCTCGGTCGTTGACGAAGAGCCGCAGCCGATCACGCTCAACGGCGAGCCGGTCGACGGCAACCCGCTGCAGGATGTGCGCGTGCGCAAGGCGCTGGACCTCGCTATCAACCGCGACGTGCTGGTCAATGTCGTCCTCGAAGGCCTCGGCACCCCCGCCAACCAGCTGATGCCCGAGGGCTTCTTCGGCTATTCCGACGAGATCGGCGCGCGTGAATACGACATCGAGCAGGCCAAGGCGCTGCTGGCGGAAGCCGGCTATCCCGACGGGTTCGAGATCGACTTCACCTGCACCAACAACCGTGTCCCGGGTGACGCGGTGGTCTGCGAGGCGCTGGCCCAGATGTGGTCGCGGCTCGGGCTGAAGGTAAAGGCGCAGGCGCTCAACGGCACCGTCTTCTTCCCTGCCGCGGCGCGCAAGGAATACACCATGGCCATGTCCGCCTGGGGCACGCTGACCGGCGAGGCCGCCTACACCTACGGCGCGCTGACCCACACCCCGGACGAGGAGAAGGGCTTCGGCAACTTCAACCGCACCGGCTATTCGAACCCCGAGTTCGACAAGGTCTTCGACGAGGGAGCGCAGACGCTCGACCCGGAGGCACGCCGCAAGCTCTACGAGCAGGCATCCTACATCGCGATGGAAGACCGGGCGCTGATCCCGACGGTCATCCTGCAGACGGTCTGGGCGGCGGATGCTTCCTCTCTGGAGTTCACGCCGCGCGTCGATCAGGAGACCCGCGCCTACGAAATCTGGCCGGCCAAGTGATCCGGACGCTCCGCTGATAGAGGGGCGCCCGCCCGGGCGCCCCTGCCTGCAACCGCGCGGCGGGCCGCTTCCGCTGCGCGCCGTCACCGACAAGAGGCCCCAATGCTAGGATATCTCGCCAGGCGTCTAGCCCAGGCCGTGGTCGTGGTCTTCGCCATGTCGATCATCGTGTTCGTCGGCGTCTACGCCATCGGCAACCCGATCGACGTGCTGATCGACCCCGGCGCGACGCAGGAGATCCGCGCCAAGCTGATCGCCCAGTACGGGCTCGACCAGCCGCTCTGGCGGCAGTATTTCACCTTCCTTTCGAACGTCGCCCAGGGCGATCTCGGCACCTCGATGGTCTACAACATCCCGGTGGTCGATCTGGTCTTCTCGCGCCTGCCCGCGACGCTGGAGCTGGTCTTCGTCTCGGTCTGCATCGCGACCTTCATCGGCATCCCGGCGGGGCTCTACGCGGGTTACAAGCCCGGGAGCCTCGGAGCCCGCGCGATCATGGCGCTGTCGGTTCTGGGCTTTTCCGTGCCGACCTTCTGGATCGGCATGCTGCTGATCATGGCCTTCGCGGTAAATCTCGGCTGGCTGCCCTCTGGTGGACGCGGCGATGTCGGCAGCCTCTTCGGCATCCCCACCTCGCTGGCCACCGCCGACGGCTGGAGCCATGTCATCATGCCGGCGCTGAACCTGTCGCTCTTCAAGATGGGCCTGCTGATCCGCCTCACCCGCGCCGGCATGGTCGAGGCCATGCAGACCGACTACGTGAAATTCGCCCGCGCGCAGGGGCTGCCCGACCGGCAGATCGTCTTCAGCCACGTACTGCGCAACATTTCCATCCCGATCGTCACGGTCTTCGGCCTCGAGCTCGGCTCGACCCTCGCCTTCGCCGTGGTCACCGAGAGCGTGTTTACCTGGCCCGGCGTCGGCAAGCTGATCATCGACTCGATCCTGCAGCTCGACCGGCCGGTAATGGTCACCTACCTGGTGCTGGTGGTGATCCTCTTCGTGCTGATCAACCTGGTGGTCGATCTCGTCTACGCCCGGCTCGACCCGCGCGTGCGCCTCAAGGGGAAAGCCTGATGTCCGACACCGCTCCCATGCCGCAGGCCAGCCTGCCCCTGCCACCCGCACCCGAGGTCGAAACCCGCGCGCAGCGCTTGCGCAATTTCTGGGCCGACTACCGCCGCTCGTCGGTGGCGGTGGCCTCGCTGGTGGTGATCCTGGTCTTGGCTTTCGTCTCCTTCGGCGCGCCGCTGGTCTCGCCGCAGGATCCCTATGACATGGCCGCGCTCGACTGGATGGATGCCTTCCTGCATCCGGGCGAGACCGGCTCGGGCGGCTACACCCATCTGCTCGGCACCGACAACGCCGGGCGTGACATGCTCTCGGCGATCTTCTACGGGCTGCGCACAAGCTTCGTCATCGGCCTCTCGGCGGGGGCGCTGGCGCTCTTCACCGGCATCTGCGTCGGGCTCACCGCGGCCTATTTCGGCGGCCGGGTCGAAAGCCTGCTGATGCGCATCGTCGATCTTCAGCTCTCGATGCCCGCGATCCTGCTGGCGCTGGTGCTGGTGGCCATGCTGGGACAGGGCGTCGGGCAGATCATCCTCGCGCTGGTTGTCGCGCAATACGCCTATTTCGCCCGCACCACCCATGGCGCCGCCACGGTCGAGCGCAGCAAGGATTACATCGAGGCCGCGCGCTCGACGCCGCTGCCGACCCGCCGCGTGCTCTTTCGGCACCTGCTGCCCAACGTCATGCCGCCGCTGATCGTGGTCGCCACCGTGCAGGTCGCCAGCGCCATCGCGCTAGAGGCCACGCTCTCGTTCCTCGGGGTCGGCCTGCCGCTGACCGAGCCTTCGCTCGGCTCGCTGATCTCCAACGGCTTCAAGTACATCCACTCGGACCGCTACTGGCTGTCCATCTATCCGGGGATATTCCTGATGATCACCGTGGTTGCCATCAACCTCGTCGGGGACCAGGTGCGCAGCGTGCTCGATCCGCGAGGCCAGCGATGACCGCCGCGCTCGAGGTTCGCGGCCTCACCACCCGCTTCGAAACCCGTAAGGGCCCGGTCACCGCCGTCAACGACGTCAGCTTCTCGGTGCAACCGGGGCGCATCATGGGGCTGGTCGGCGAAAGTGGGTCGGGCAAGAGCGTCACCGGCTTTTCCGTGCTCGGGCTGATCGACGCGCCGGGGCGCGTCACCGGCGGTCAGGTGCTGGTGCAGGGCACCGACCTGCGAACGCTCTCGCCCGACGCGCTGCGCCGGATGCGCGGCAGCAAGGTGTCGATGGTCTTCCAGGATCCGATGATGACCCTGAACCCGGTCCTGCGCATCGGCGACCAGATGGCCATGGCGGTGCGGGTGCACGAGAAGATGAGCAAGCGCGCCGCCTGGGACCGCGCCCGGCAGGCGCTCGAGACCGTGGGCATTCCCGCCCCCGCCGAACGGCTGCAGGCCTATCCGCACCAGCTCTCGGGCGGGATGCGCCAGCGCGTCGCCATCGCCATGGCGCTGCTGCACCGACCCGCGGTGATCATCGCCGACGAGCCGACCACCGCGCTCGACGTGTCGATCCAAGGGCAGATCCTCGCCGAGGTGCGCCGCCTTGCCGACGAGACCGGCACCGCCGTCGTCTGGGTCACCCATGACCTCGCCGTGGTCAGCTCGCTCGCCGACGACATCTCGGTGATGTACGCGGGCCGCATCGTCGAGAGCGGCACCGCCGCGCAGGTGATCGGCAACCCGCGCCACCCCTACACCCGCGGGCTCATCGACAGCGTGCCAAGCCTGCACGAGCCCGGCGCAAAGCTGCCGCAGATCCCCGGCGCGACACCGCAGCTCGCGAACCTGCCCTCCGGCTGCCCGTTCCGCCCGCGCTGCGCCTTCGCCACCGAGGCCTGCGCCGCCGCCCCTCCCCTGCACGAGGCGCACGGCCGCCACGTCCTGTGCCATCACCCGCTGGAGGCGACATGACCGACCCCTTGCTGAAGATCGACACTGTCTCGAAGCGGTTCAGCCGCAAGCCGGGCCTGCTGGGCCGCGGCATCGACCGGATCACCGGGCGCAGCTCGGAAAGCACCGTGCACGCGCTGACCGATGTCTCGCTCGAGGTGACGCGCGGCGAGGTGCTGGGGATCGTCGGGGAATCCGGCTGCGGCAAGTCCACGCTCGGGCGGATCGTGTCGGGCATCTACGCCCCGACCGAGGGCGCGGTCCTGCTGGGCGGCAAGCCGGTCGCCCGGGGCGCGGATCACGGCATAGAAAAGCTGACCACCCGCGTGCAGATGATCCATCAGGATCCCTTTGCCAGCCTCAACCCGCGCATGAAGGTCGGCGAGACCATCGCCGAGGGCCCGCGCGTCCACCGCATCGTGGAGGCCGGACGCCTGCGCGCCCGCGTCGCCGAGCTGCTGGAACAGGTCGGGCTTGAAGGCGCCTACGCCGACCGCCTGCCGCACCAATTCTCGGGCGGCCAGCGCCAGCGCATCGCCATCGCCCGCGCGCTCGCCATGGAGCCCGAACTCCTGGTGCTCGACGAGGCGGTCGCCTCGCTCGACGTGTCGATCCAGGCGCAGGTGCTCAACCTCTTCATCGACCTGCGCCGCGAGCTCGACCTCACCGCGCTCTTCATCAGCCACGACCTTTCCGTGGTGCGCCACGTCTGCGACCGGGTGGCGATCATGTACCTTGGCCGGGTGGTCGAGCTGACCAGCGCCGCACGGCTCTACGCCCGCCCGATGCACCCCTATACCGAGGCGCTTTTCGCCTCAGTGCCCACGCTCGGTACCGGCCGCGCCGCCTTTCACCCGATCAAGGGCGAGATCCCCTCGCCGCTGAACCCGCCCAAGGGCTGCGCCTTCCACCCGCGCTGCCCCTTCGCCGGGCCGCGCTGCCGCACCGAGGTCCCCCGGCTCGCGGCCCCCGAGACCGGCCATTCCGTCGCCTGCCACCTGCACGACGGCGGCACCGGCGCGACGGAGGTGGCGGCATGACCAGCGATCTCTCGACCCGTGTCGCCCAGCTCAACGACGTGCTCTGCAGCGTCAACGCGCTGCAATGGGACGCGCGGGTGATGATGCCGCGCGGCGGGGCTGAAACCCGCGGCCACCAGCTTGCCACGCTCAAGGGCATCGCCCGCGAGATGATCCTCGACCCGGCAATGGAAGCCGCGGCAGAGGCCGCGCTCGGCACCGGCGAGGATGCCGCGGCGCAGGCGGTTCAGGCCGCGCGCCGCTGGCACGCCGCCTTGCCCGCCGAGTTGCTGCGCCGCCAGGCCGAGCAATCCGCCCTCGCCGGCGCGGTCTGGGCCGAGGCGCGCGCCAGCGGAGATTTCGCCCTCTTCAAACCCTACCTTCAGACCATGCTGGACCTCGCGCGGCAGGTCGCGCAGGCGAGCGGCTTTGGCGCGCACCCCTATGACGCGATGGTCCACGCCTTCGAACCGGGCGAGACGGCCGCCAGCCTTGCCGCGCTCTTCGACCGGCTGCGCGCCGCGCAGAAGCCGATCCTCGACAGCGCGCTCGGCAAACCCAAGCCCCGGACCGAGTTCCTCTACCGCGACTATCCCGTTGCGCAGCAGCAGGCCTTCTGCCGCGCGCTGGTTGCCGAGCTGGGCTATGACTTCGCCCACGGGCGACTGGACACGGCGGTGCACCCCTTCGAGATCAGCATGACCCGCGGCGACGTGCGCATCACCTCGCGCTGGCGGCCCGATTACCTGCCGATGTCGATCTTCGGCTCGATCCACGAGACCGGCCACGCGCTCTACGAGATGGGCGTCGACCCGAGCTTCACCCGCAGCGCCATGACCACCGACATGATCGGCCTCTACGCCGTCGGCGGCACCAGCTTCGGGATGCACGAAAGCCAATCGCGCCTGCTGGAAAACCACGTCGGCCGCGCGCCGGAGTTCTGGCAGCACCACTTCGGCACCCTGCGCGATCATTTCCCCGAGCAGCTTTCGGATGTCAGCGCAGAGGAGTTCGTCGCGGCGGTCAACCGTGTCGAGCCCGGACTGATCCGGGTCGAGGCCGACGAACTGAGTTATGATTTCCACATCATGCTGCGCGTCCGCCTCGAGATGGCGCTGATGGAAGGCAGCCTCGACCCCGCCGACCTGCCCGACGTCTGGAACGCCGCCATGCGCGAGGATCTCGGGGTGGAGGTGCCGCACGATGGCCTCGGCTGCCTGCAGGACGTGCATTGGTCCTCGGGCTACATCGGCTCCTTCCCGACCTACACCATTGGCAATATCACCGCCGCGCAGATCATGGAGCATTACCGCAACCATCGGCCCGAGATCGCGGCCGGACTCGGGCGCGGCGAGACGGGTCCGCTGCGCGAGGCTCTGAAGGCAGATGTCTGGCGGCACGGGCGGAGCCGCAGCCGGGCGGAAATCCTGGACGGACTGGGGAAGACGGCTTCGGACCCCACGGCGTATATCGGATACCTTCGACGAAAGTTCACCTGACCGCGGGCCAGCGACACGCGTCCATATCTGAGGCCCAGGCGGTGCCCCGTGCTGGCGGTCAGTTCCATGCAAATGAGGGCGCCGTCACTCACCGCGTCGGGCGCATGGCCCGAAAGAGTGCATCCCCGTCTCGCTGCCGCAGGCTGTGGGGCGGTCAATCTCTCGGACAAGGTCGACCCATGGATGAGTAGACGCGCACCCGTCACGCGCAGCCTTGCCACCGCCCAATAGGCAGGGGCATCGAGCTGCCGACCCGGCACCATCGATCAGGCGACGGCGCGCCCGATCAGCGTCCGACACAGCGCCTCGATCCGCTGCGTGGCCAGCGCGAGCTCTGCGTCCGGAACCGTCAGCGCCACACGCACCAGCCCCGTGCCGTTGCTGCCGAAGGCGCTGCCCGGCATCACCGCCACGCCCTGCTCCTCCAGCAACCGCCAGGCGAAGCCCTCGCCATCGAGCCCCGTTCCCGAAACGTCGAGCATCAGGAACATGCCGCCGCGCGGCATCTGGGACGAAAGACCCGGCACATCGTTCAACCGGTCGCAGAGCATGCGGGCCCGCCGGCCAAAGGCTTCGCGCATCCGCTCCGAGGTATCAAAGGCCCCGCGCAGGGCGGCCTCGGTCATGTCCGCGATGAAAGGCTGGTTGCCGAACAGCATCGTTTCCGAGACCGGCAGCACAGCCGCGCAGAAGTCCGCCGGGCCGATGGCCCAGCCGCTGCGAAAGCCCGTGGCCGCGTGGCTCTTCGAGATCGAAGAAACCACGACCACCCGCTCGCGTAGCGCCGCGATCTCGAGCGGCGAGGCGAAGCTGCCCTCGAAGATCAACTCCGCGTAGACCTCGTCGCAGACGATCCAGAGGTCGTGCTCGGCGCAGATTTCCCCCAGAGCCTCCAGCGTCGCGCGGTTGATCACCGCGCCGGTCGGGTTGTGCGGCGTGTTGAGCAGCAGCACCCGGCTGTCTTTCGTTATGGCCGCGCGCAGGTCGTCCGGCTGCAGCACGAAACCCCGGTCCATGCGCAGCGGCACCGGCTGCACGTGGCCACCGGCGGCGGCCACCACGCCCTCGTAGGTGGCATAGTAGGGATCGCCGATCAGCACCCCCTCGCCCGGCCCCACCAGCCCCAGCATGACGGTGAAAAGCGCGGTCTGGGTGCCGGGAAAGCACAGCACGTTCTCGGGTCCGATATCCGGCTGCCGGGGCCGGTAGGCCTCGACCAGCGCATCGATCAGCCCTGGCTCGCCCCGCCCGTTGGAATATTGCGTGCGGCCTGCGCGCAGCGCGGTGACGCAGCGCTCGATCAGCGCGGGGTCCGGGGCGATGTCGGGCTCGCCGATGGTCAGCTCGAGGATGTCCTCTCCCGCGTCGCGCCGCGCGCGGGCCGCGTTGTGCACCGCCCATTTGTCTCCGCCGAGGGTGCGCAGGCGTTCGGTGATCGCGGCATACCGCATGTCAGGTCCTTTCGTCTTCGAGCGCCAGGTGGCGCGTCAGCGTGGTGTCGGGCAGCCTCATGATGCCTTCGGCGGCCTGGAGCGCGATGCCAGAGAGCCGCCGCGCATCGTAAAGCCCGTGGCCGAGCGACCCCTCGATCCAAAGGCCATCGATCAACCCGTTGAGCGCGATGGCCAGGTGCTTGCACCGGGCCGGGTCCGCCGGGCAGCCATGCGCCAAGAGCACCGGGTGGATGCGGGCTTCAAGCAGGTCGAGGAACTCGCGGTAGCCCTCGCGGTGGATGTCGGCATAGGCTGGATCGACGCGCACGCGGCCCACGAAAGTAGCCCAGAGCGAGACCTTCACCCCGGAAAGGCTGGGCGGCGCGAAGTTGGCGGCGATGAATTCCGCCAGCGCCGCGTCGGGCGGTTGCGCGCCGCCGGCCCCGGAATCTTCGGCGGCGGCGGTCATCTGTCCCATGAGGTAGGCGTAGGCGGCGCGCACCATCTCCTCCTTCGAGGGAAAATAGTGACGGATCAGCCCCGCCGAGACCCCGGCGCGCTCGGCGATCTGCCGCGCCCCGGCCTTGTCGAGCCCGAGATCGGCGACGCAGGAGAGCGTCGCCTCGAGCAGGTCGGTGCGGCGACGGTCCTGCGACAGGCGGCTATAGACACGCCGGGTCACGCCCGGCCTCCCGCCGCCAAGAGCATCCTGTCACGCGCATTCCGTATGGTCACTTTGACTTCCTCGTCGAGATTTGTTTTACAGTCGTACAACAGCGAAGAAATTGCAAGGGATGCAGCCACCCGGGATCGTCCGGATTCGGCAGAGGGACAGCCATGAAAGACGCCACGCCGGCGGTAGAGATCCGCGACCTGCACAAGCACTTCGGACGTCTCGAGGTGCTCAAGGGCATCTCGCTCACCGCCCGCCCCGGCGACGTCGTGGCGGTGATCGGCGGTTCGGGTTCGGGAAAGTCCACCATGCTGCGCTGCATCAACATGCTCGAGACCCCCAGCGCCGGCCGGATCGCCATCCATGGCGAGCCCTATGCCATGCGCCCCACCCGCGACGGCGGGCTCGAGCCCTCGGACCGCGCGCAGTTGCAGCGCATCCGCGCCCAGCTCGGCATGGTGTTCCAGAACTTCAACCTCTGGCCGCATCGCACAGTGCTCGGCAATGTGATCGAGGTTCCAATGCAGGTGCTCGGCATTCCCAAGGAGGAAGCCGTCGCCCGCGCCCGTCAGGTCCTCGACCGCGTCGGGCTGGCGGACAAGGAAGACGCCTACCCCGCCCACATGTCCGGAGGCCAGCAGCAGCGCTGCGCCATCGCCCGCGTGTTGGCGGTCGAGCCGCTGGCGATGCTCTTCGACGAGCCGACCTCGGCGCTCGACCCCGAACTGGTCGGCGAGGTGTTGAGTGTGATCCGCGACCTCGCCGCCGAGAAGCGCACGATGATCCTCGTCACCCACGAGATGGGCTTCGCCCGCGATGTGGCGAGCCACGTCGTCTACCTGAAGGACGGCAGGATCGAGGAGGAGGGCTCGCCAGAACAGATCTTCGGCGACCCACGCTCGCCGCACCTGCAGCAATTCATCCGCTCGATCGCCTGACCGCGCGGGTGCACGACAAGACCAACAGAGGAGAGACCATGTTCAGAACACTCGCGCTTGCCGCCACTGCCGCCGCCACGCTCGCCGCCCCGGCCCTCGCAGAGCCTTACAAGGTCGGCATCGCCGCCGAGCCCTATGCGCCCTTCTACAGCCCTGCCTCGGACGGCAGCTGGAGCGGCTGGGAGATCGATTTTGCCGACGCGCTCTGCGCCGAGATCGAGGCCGACTGCGAGATCACCCCGGTGGCCTGGGACGGCATCATCCCGGCGCTCAACACCGGCAAGATCGACATGATCGTCGCCTCGATGAGCATCACCGAGGAACGCGCCAAACAGATCGCCTTTTCGGACAAGTACTATGACACGCCGACCGGCGTGATCGCCCTCAAGGACAGCAAGGTCGAGCCCACCCCCGAGGGCGTCAAGGGTGCCTATCTCGGCGTCTCGGTGGGCACCATCCACGAGACCTACGCCCGCACGCATTTCTCCGAGACCGCCGCCGACATCCGCAGCTACCCCACGGTGGACGAAGAGCTGCAGGATCTCGCCGCGGGCCGGATCGACGCGGTGATCGGCGACATGCTGGCGATGATGCCCTTCCTCGACACCAAAGCCGGCGCGGCCTGCTGTGAGTACCGCGGCGCGGTCAACAGCGACCCGGCGATCCTCGGTCAAGGGGTCGGCGTCGGCCTTCGCAAGGAGGACAGCGAGCTGCTCGAACGGGTGAACTCCGGCATTGCGGCGATCCGCGAGAACGGCACCTACGACAAGATCTCGGAGCCCTACTTCGAAGGTCTCGACATCTACGGCAGCTAAGCCGCCTTCCCGGGCCGCGACACGACCGTCGCGGCCCGGGCACTGCAATAATCAAGGACGCCGCCGCACGATGTTCGATGCTTTCGATTTCAGCCTGCTCGCCCTCACGTCACCGGGATGGGGCGGCGCGCTCCTCGCCGGGTTCCTGCGCTCGGTCGAACTGGCGGCAGGCGGCTATCTGCTCGGCATCGTCATCGGCCTGCTCGGTGCCACCGCCAAGCTCTACGGCGGGCGCGTGCTGCGCGATATCGCCGAACTCTACACGCTGCTCATCCGCGCGGTGCCAGAGCTGGTCTTGATGCTGCTCTTTTACTACGTGGGCACCGATCTGCTGAACAAGCTGATGGCCACCCTGGGCCGCGAGGGTGTCGACATCGACGGCCTCAGCGCCGGTATCCTGGTGATCGGCTTGGTGCAGGGCGGCTACGCCACCGAGGTGATCCGCGGCGCCATCCGCGCCGTGCCGCCCGGGCAGATCGAGGCCGCGCAGGCCTTCGGCATGTCACCGCTCAAGGTGCTGCGCCGGGTGACCCTGCCTGCCATGACACCGCATGCGCTGCCCGGCATGGCGAATCTGTGGATGATCGCCACCAAGGACACCGCGCTGCTCGCCGTGATCGGCTTCTCCGAGCTGACGCTGGTGACCAAGCAGGCCGCCGCCGCGACGCGCGAGTATTTCCTTTTCTTCGTCGCCGCGGGGCTGCTCTACCTCGCGCTCACCCTGATCTCGAACCTCGGCCTGCGCTGGCTCGAACGGCGCGCCCGCCGCGGCTTGCCGGCCGCCGCCTGAGGAGCGCCCCATGCCCGATATCAACATCGCCTCTCCGATCCTCCCCGCCCCTGCGCTGCCCCTGCGCGCCCGACTCGCGCCGCTGCTGATGCCGCACCGCCTGGCCCTGGCGGCGCTGGCGCTGGCGGCGCTCGCGGCGATTCTCACCCAGATGGACTGGAGCTGGCTGCCCGCCTACCTGCCCAAGATCGGCCACGGACTGCTGGTGACCCTGGCGCTTCTGGGTTCGAGCATCGCCGCCGGCCTCGCGCTCGCGCTGCCGCTCGGCGCGGTGCAGGTCGCCGGTCCGGCGCCCCTGCGCTGGCTGGCGGCCGGCTTCTGCACGGTGATCCGCGGAACGCCGCTGCTGCTGCAACTCTGGCTGATCTACTACGGCCTCGGCGCACTCTTCGCGCAATTCCCCGAGATTCGCGGTTCTTGGCTCTGGCCCTACCTGCGGCAGGCCTGGCCCTACGGTTTCCTGACACTGGCCCTCTCCTTCGCCGCCTACGAGGGCGAGGTGATGCGCGGCGCCTTCGCTGGGGTGCCGCGGGGCGAACTCGAGGCTGCCCGGGCCTTTGGCATGTCTCCGCTAAAAGTGTTCCGCCGGGTCTGGTTGCCCCGCGCCATGCACCGCGCGCTGCCCACGCTGGCGGGCGAGATCATCCTGCAACTCAAGGCGACGCCACTGGTCGCGACAATCACCGTCACCGACCTCTATGCAGTGATCACCCGCGTGCGGCAGGACACCTACCTCACCTACGAGCCGCTGCTGCTGCTGATCGCGATCTACCTGTGCCTGAGCGGCACTCTGACCCTGCTGCTGCGCTGGATGGAGGGGCGGGTGCCGAGCGGGCGCTGAGCCCGCCCCGAGAAGGTCAGTAGCCGCGCGCCCGGTCCACCGCACAGCCCATCGGGCGCCCGTCGCGCAGCGCCCGCGCCGTCTCGACCACCTGCTCGGCCACCACCTCGGGCAGAGAGTCGCTGGCCACATGAGGGGTGATCCGCAGCCGCGCATCTTGCCAGAAGCGGTGCTCAGGCGGCAGCGGCTCCTCGCGGAAGACATCCAGCGTCGCCGCCGCCAGTTGGCCGCTGTCCAGTGCCGCCTCGAGATCGGTCTCCACAAGGTGCTCGCCACGACCGATTTGCACCAGACTCGCCGCCGGAGCGAGCCGCGCGAAGAGCGCCGCATCCAACACGTTCTCGGTCTCGGCCGTCAGCGGCAGGACATTGACGAGGTACTGTGCACCCTCGGCCGCACGCGCCACGGCGCCCGGCCCGGAAAGATAGCTCACACCCGGCAGCCGCTCTGCCGGTTCGCCGCGACAGGCCACGCGTACCGAAAATCCCAAGGCCCGCAGCCCGGTCACCACCGCCCGGCCCATGGTCCCGTGTCCCAGCACCGCAACCTGCACCGAACCCGGGGCCCTCATCCGAAGCGGAAGCCACCGGGCTTTGGCGGCATTGCGCGCCATCTCGGCGAAGCCGCGCTCGTAATGCAACACCTCATGCACCGCATAGCCCGCCATCAGTTCGGCCTGATGCGGATCACGCACCCGCGCGACGACGGCAGCGTCGGGCAGCCCGGGATGCGCCAGCAAAGCGTCGACGCCCGCCGCGACCGACATGGCGAGCCCAAGGTTCGGATAAGGCGCGAAAGCCCCCTCTCCCGGCTCCCAGCAAATCGCGAAGCGCACGTCCTCGGGTCGGTCGATCTGGTCGGGGCGGCGCAGCAAGACATCCGTCGCACACTGTCGCAGCGCTGCGCCGTAAAGCGCATCCAGGTCCGCCGTTGCACTGAGGTATACACCGAGGATTGGTGACTGCGCGGGCATGGGGCTGTCTCCCTTTCATTGATCGGGATTCTTATTGCACAAATGTACAATAGACGCCATGCCGCCGGCTCTGCCATCCGCCGGATCGGCGCCCGCGCGCGGCAACCGGTCGCGCCCATGCCGCGACCGGCGCGAGATCACATGGTCACACAGATCTTGCCGAAATGCGCGCCGCTTTCCTGGTAGCGGAAGGCCTCGGCGAGATCGGCCAGCGCGAAGCTGCGGTCGATCACTGGGTGGAGTTTCAGCGCCTCGAGCGCCTTGACGAAGTCGAGCTGGTGCTGGCGCGAGCCGACGATCAGTCCCTGAAGCCGCTGCTGGCGCGCCATCAACAATGCCGTGGGGATTTCGCCGGAGCGCCCGGTGAGCACGCCGATCAGTGCGATATGTGCCCCCGGGCGCCCCGCAACGATGGATTGTGCCAGCGTCGCCGGACCGCCGACCTCGACCACGATGTCAACGCCGCGCCCGCCGGTGAGGTGGCGCATCTCCTCGCCCCATTCGGGCGTGGTGCGGTAGTTGATCACGTGGTCCGCCCCGAGCGCGCGCAGGCGCTCGAGCTTGGCGTCGGACGACGAGGTCGCAATCACCGTTGCACCCATCGCCTTGGCAAGCTGAAGCGCGTAGATCGACACGCCGCCGGTTCCCAGCACCGCGACCGTATCGCCTGCCTTGATCCCCGCATCGACCACCAGCGCGCGCCAGGCGGTCAGCCCGGCGGTGGTGATCGTCGATGCCTCCTCGTGGCTCCAGCCCGCGGGCGCAGGGGTGAACCAGGAGGCGGGCAGCGTGACCCGCTCACGGGCGTAGCCGTCGCGCCCGTCACCCGGCGTGGTCGAGAAATCGCTAGGGCGATCGTCGCCGGTCTGCCAGTCGGGGAAGAAACAGGACACCACAGCATCGCCGACTGCGAAGCCCTCGACACCTGCGCCGACCGCCTCTATCTCGCCCGCGCCATCGGCCATCGGGATCCGACCGTCGGGCAGCGCGCCCTCGACGGCGCAGACCCGGTAGTCGTGGTAGTTCAGCGAACTGGCGCGCAGGCGCACGGTAATTTCACCGGCCGCCGGAGCCGAAGGCTCCGCGGTGTCGCTCGTGACGAGATTGTCGAGACCGCCCGGCGCTTTGATTGTCACCTGTTTCATTGGATTGCCTTCCTTCTGTCTTGGCCCGCTGGCAGGCCACGCCCACCTTTTCGGCGGATCTAGCGCGCCTCGCCGAGAGTCCATTCCCGAGGCGCTTGCGTAAGAGGCCCGTCGCTCGCTCAGCCGCGGAAGTCGGGGCCGACGCCTTCGATCGAGCGCAGATGCGCCTGCCATTCGAGTTCGAGATCGCCATCTTCCTCGTTCATCTGCACGTACTGCTGGTGCACCCGGGTGGCGATCTCGTCATTGACCATGCGCAGCGGCCGACCGCTGGAGGTGGCGGCGATCTGAATCTCGCAGGCGCGCTCGAGGTAGAACATGTTGTTGAACATCTCGGCGGCGCTTCGGCCGGTGGCGATGAGCCCGTGGTTGCGCAGCATCAGCACCGGGTGATCGCCGAGGTCCTCGACGATGCGCTCGCGCTCTTCCAGATCCAGCGCGATGCCTTCGAAGTCGTGGTAGCCGATGCGATTGTGGAACTGCAGCGAAATCTGGTTGAGCGGCAGCAGCCCTTCTTCCATGCAGGAGACCGCCACGCCCGCGCGGGTATGGGTGTGCATGATCCAGGCCGCGTCATGCCGGGTCATGTGCACCGCCGAATGGATGGTGAAGCCCGCCGGGTTCACCCGCTGCGGGCTGCCGTCGACCTTGTTGCCGTCGACATCGATCTTCACCAGCGAGGAGGCCGTGATCTCTTCCCAGCGCCAGCCATAGGGGTTGATCAGGAAATGCCCGTCCTCGCCCGGCACGCGCGCGGTGATGTGGGTGTAAATCAGGTCTGTGAACCTGTGCAGCGCCGCGAGCCGGTAGCAGGCGGCGAGCTCTTCGCGGGTCTGTTTCTCTTCAGGGGACATGGTCATCGGTGTCTCCGGTCTTCAGTTGCGTTGGCCGACGGCGCCACCGGCGCCCTCGGCGGGGCGCCCGGCGTGGGCCGCGGCCAGGGTTTCGAGCGCCTGCGCCACCTGCGGCTCCGGCGGGCATGCGCGGCGGGTGGTGAGGTCGGTGTGAACAAGCAAGGTTTCGAGCGTGGCCGCAAGGGTTCCATCGGGTTTTGTCACCCGGTGGAAGAGTTTCATCTTCTTGCCCGCGCCCTCCAGCACCTGTGTGATCACCGTCAGGAGGTCCCCGCGATGCGCCTCACTCAGGTAGCGGATGCGGGTGTCGACAGTGAAGAAACTCTTGCCCGAGGCGACATAGGCGTCATCCGCGCCCACGAGTTTCATCAGCCCGTCGGTGGCCCAGGTGCCCAGCTCGAGATAGGCGGCCTCGTTCATGTGACCGTTGTAGTCCGTCCAGGTGACCGGTACCGACTGGCGCAGGGTGATCGGCAGACCGTCTTGCTCGCCACCCCTGTCCAGCAATGTCTCGTGCCGCAGAAGCACTCCGCCCGCGCCACTGCCGGTACGGCGGAGGCCGCGCAGGATGGCGACAAGATTGTCGTCGCGCAGCCGCTCCAGTTCCCGGATGCCAAGATGGCCCGACTGGGCGTCGGACTGGCTGCTGATGGTTTCGACAAGCGCCGCATTCAGCTCGGGCACATCGGTCAGCTTTGTCCAGGGCCAGTCGAGGGTCGGGCCGAACTGCGCGATGTAGCTCTGCATTCCTGCCTCGCCGCCGGCAATCCGGTAGGTCTCGAAGAGCCCCATCTGCGCCCAGCGGAGGCCGAAACTCATGCGGATCGCGTCATCGATCTCGGCGGTGGTTGCGATGCCGTCCTTCAGCATCCACAGTGCCTCGCGCCAGACCGCCTCCTGGAAGCGGTTGCCGATGAAGGCGTCGATCTCCTTACGCAGAACCAGCGGGTGCATGCCGATCGAGGTAACCACCTCGGCGGCCTTGTCGCAAAGTGTCGGATCGCCCGAAATTTCCGCCAGAGGCAGCAGGTAGACCGGGTTGAACGGGTGCACCACCACCACCGGCGCACCGCCGGAGGCGAGGTCGCTGGCCTTGAAGCCCGAGGTCGAGGACGCGATGAAATCACCCACGCGCAGCGCCGCGGTGATCTCGTCATACACCCTGTGCTTCAGCTCTAGCCGCTCCGAGACGCTCTCCTGCACCCAGTCCGCGCCCGCCACCGCTTCGGAGATCGAGGCGGCAAAGGTGAGGCTGCCCTCGGGCGGCAACGGGCGGGCATAGAGCGCGGGCAGCGCGGCGCTGGCATTGTCCAGCACCTCGCCGATCTTGCGGTCCGCCTCGGGGTCGGGGTCGAAGAGTGCGACGTCCCAGCCGTTGAGCAGGAAGCGCGCGGCCCAGCCACCGCCGACGACGCCCCCGCCGATGATCGCGGCGCGGCTCATGCCGGAGCCGCGGGGGCGGCGCGCTTCACGAGGCCAAGCTGCGCGCGCACCTCTTCCGGCCCGATCAGCGAGGCGCCCATGTTGCTCAGCAGGCTTGCTGCCTTCTCGACAAGTTGCGCGTTGGTCGCCAGCACGCCGCGCTCGAGGTAGATGTTGTCCTCCAGCCCGACCCGGACGTTGCCGCCTGCCAGTGCCGCCGCCGCCACATAGGGCATCTGATCGCGGCCAAGGCTGAAGGCCGACCAATTCCAGCTCTCGGGCACGTTGTTGACCATCGCCAGGAAGGTATTGAGGTCGTTCGGCGCACCCCACGGGACGCCCATGCAGAGCTGCACCAGCGCCGGGTTTTCCAGCACGCCTTCCTTCACCAGCTGCTTGGCGAACCATAGATGGCCGGTGTCGAAGGCCTCGATCTCGGGTTTCACGCCGAGCTCGGTCATCTGCTGGCCCATGGCGCGCAGCATGCCCGTGGTGTTGGTCATCACGTAATTGCCGTCGCCGAAGTTCATCGACCCGCAGTCGAGCGTGCAGATCTCCGGAAGGCAGGCGCGGATGTGGGCCATGCGCTCGGTCGCGCCCGCCATGTCTGTGTTCGGCGTATCGAGCTGCATCGGCCTCTCGGGATCGCCGAAGGTCAGATCGCCGCCGACGCCTGCGGTGAGGTTCAGCACCACGTCCACCTCTGACGCGCGGATGCGGTCGGTCACTTCTCGGTAGTAGTCCAGATCGCGGCAGGGCGCGCCGGTCTCGGGGTCGCGTACGTGGCAGTGGACGATGGCGGCCCCGGCCTTGGCGGCGTCTATGGCGGCATCGGCGATTTCCTTGGGCGAGCGCGGCACGAGGTGGCTCTTGTCCTGCGTTGCGCCCGCGCCGGTGATCGCAGCGGTGATGAAGGGTTTTCGGTTCATCTGAAGAGGCATGGTGTCTCCTGTCGTCTCGTTACCGGCCTTTCCAGACCGGGTCGCGTTTCTCGGCGAAGGCGCGGGCGCCTTCCTTCTGGTCTTCGGAGCGGTACAGCCGCTCGACGGTTTCGAGCTGGCTGCGGGTGATGCGGTTCATCGCGTCCTGGAACTTCATGTCCTCGGCTTCGCGGGCGATCTCCTTGATCGCGGCGAAGACCAGCGGCGGACCGGCGGCCAGCTCGTCCGCCATCTTGCGCGCCTCGGCCATCAGTTCGGCCCCCGGCACGACGCGGTTGACCAGGCCCCAGCGATGCGCCTCCTCCACGTCGAACCAGCGGCCGGTGTAGAGCAGCTCCATGGCGATGTGATAGGGGATGCGCTTGGGTAGCTTGAGGGTCGCCGCGTCGGCCACGGTGCCGGATTTGATCTCCGGGAGGGCAAAGGAGGCGTGGTCGGCGGCGAAGATGATGTCGGCGCTGATCGCCAGTTCCAACCCACCACCGCAAGCGATGCCGTTGACCGCAGCGATCACCGGCTTGTTCAGGCCGCGCAGCTCCTGCAGGCCGCCGAAGCCGCCCTTGCCATAGTCGCCGTCGGCATCCTCGCCGCTGGCTGCGGCCTTGAGGTCCCAGCCCGGGCAGAAGAACTTCTCGCCCGCGCCGGTGAGGATCGCCACGCGCAGCTCGGGGTCGTCCCGGAAGTTGGTGAAGATTTCCCCCAGCTCGCGGCTGGTGGCCATGTCGATCGCGTTGGCCTTGGGCCGGTTCAACGTCACCTCGAGCACCGCGCCGCGGCGCTCGGTGAGCACGTTCGAAGAGGTCATTGTCTCTCTCCCATCCTGATGAGTGCATCCGCTGCAACGGCGCCCGAGGCACGACAGATCAGCGGGTTAATTTCGATTTCGTGGAGGTTGTCCGCATGGCAGCTGACCAGCTCCTGCAGCGCCATGATCGTGTCGAGCACGGCCTCCATGTCCGCCGCCGGGCGGCCGCGGTAGCCGGTGAGCAGCGCGCCGCTGCGCAGGCCCGTGAGCGCACGATGCACCTCCTCGCGGCTGGCGGGGACCAGCAGCGAGGAGGTGTCGCGAATGAGTTCGGTGAGGATACCGCCCAGCCCCAGCGTCAGCACGAAGCCATGCGCCGGGTCTCGCGTCACGCCGATCAGCAGCTCGGCCACGCTGCCCGTGATCATCTCTTCGACGAGAAAGCTCTGCGCGGGCATCACCGCCGCCGCTTGCATCACCGCCTCGCGGCAGTCGAGGTTCAGCACCACGGCCCCGGCCTCGGTCTTATGGGCGATGCCCTCGCCCTTCAGAACGACCGGGAAGCCGATGGCAGAGGCGCAGGCTCCGGCGGTCTCGGCACAGTCGGCGCGGTCGGATTTCGGCACTCGGATGCCTGCTGCCGCGAGCAGCGCCTTGGCCTCCGCCTCGGGATAGATGCGGGTGGCACCATGGCCGTTAATCGGCATCAGCACCGGCTCGGTTGGTTGGTTGCCGCCCGCGGACCGCATGCCGACCTGTGCCGCGGCGCCAATCGCGCGCAGCGCCTCGCCCATGCCGCAGAGCGGGGTGATGCCGAGCTCCAGCGCCCGTGCAGCGACCGGCTCGGGCAACCCCTCGGCGAGCAGCGAAACCAAGGCCATCGGCGTGCCGGTGGTGTGTCTCGTTCGGGCCACCGCGCGCAGCACCTGGTCGTAGTCGGGCGCGGCAAAGCGGTCGTCGCGCGGGTAGTCGATCACCACGCAGCCGAGCGCCAGATCGGCGTCGCAAAGGCCGGTGAAAGTGGCTTCCAGCGCCGCCTCGTCGCCCCAGATATATGTGTTGTAGTCCAAGGGGTTTGCCAGCGCGACCTTCGGGCCGAGCGCCGCCCGCAGAGCGGATTTCTGGGTATCGTCCAGCGCAGGGAATTCGACGCCCACCACTTCGCCCATGTCGGCCATCAGCGAGGCCTCGCCGCCCGAGCAGGATGCCGAGGCGATCCGCGCAGAGGACAGCCCGCCGATGACATGCAGCAGCTTCAGCGTCTCGACCAACTCCGACGGCGTGGCGACCTGCGCCATCCCGAGCCGGCGCAGCAGCGCCCGCGCCCCGGCATCGCTGCCGGTGAGCGAGGCGGTGTGCGAGACCGCCGCCTCCTGCGCCTGCTGCGACGCTCCGACCTTCAGCGCGACGATGGGTTTGGCCAGTTCCTGCGCGCGGCGGGCCAGCCCCTCGAAGGCGGGCAGGTGGCTGATCCCCTCGATGTGCAGCCCGAGCGCGGTGATGCGCGGGTCTTCCAGCAGCGCGATGCCGAGATCGGCCATGGATGTCTGCGCCTGATTGCCCGCCGCCACGACCGCGGCCAGCGGCAGACCGCGGCGCTGCATTGTGAGGTTGATCAGCACGTTGGACGACTGGCCAATGACGGCGACGCCGCTCTCCACCGGCGACATGCCGTGCCGGTCGGGCCAGAGCGCCACGCCGTCGAGCGCGTTCACCATGCCATAGCAGTTCGGTCCCAGGATCCGCATATTGCCCGCGGCGGCGACCAACTGCTCCTGCAGGTCATCTCCGTCGGCCAATTCCGAGACCGCCTCGCTGAAGCCGGCGGCAAAGCAGACCGCGCCGCCGCAGCCCATGGCCGAGAGCTCTCCGGCGATCTGTACCGAAAGCTCGCGGTTGACCCCGATGAAGGCGGCATCCGGAACGCCTGGCAGCGACGAGAGGTCCGCGTAGGCCGGCAGCCCGCCGACCTCGGATTTCTTGGGGTGCACCGGCCAGATCGGCCCCGAGAAGCCGGTCTCGCGGCACTGGCGCACCACGCTTTCGCACCAGGTACCACCGCCGATGACGGCGATGGCCTTTGGCGAAAGGAAGCGGCTGAGCGGCTCCATCGATTAGGCTCCCAGCGGCCGGAAAATTTCCCGGCTGATGATGTGACGCTGGATCTCGGACGTGCCGTCCCAGATGCGCTCAACGCGGGCGTCACGCCAGAAGCGCTCTATCGGCAGCTCGTCCATCAACCCCATGCCGCCGTGGATCTGCAGCGCGGCGTCGGTAACACGCGCCAGCATTTCCGAGGCATAGACCTTGGCCGAGGCGATCTCGCGGTTGGCGGGCAGGCCCTGGTCGAGGCGCCAGGCGGAGGAGAGCGTCAGCATGTCTGCGGCATCGATCTCGGTGATCATGTCGGCGATCTGGAAGCTGACACCCTGGAACTTGCCGATCGGCTGGCCGAACTGCTTGCGCTCGGCGGCGTATTGCACGGCGTGGTCGAACACCCGGCGGGCGCGGCCCACCGACATGGTCGCCACAGTGATGCGCGTGGCGTAGAGCCATTCGTTCATCACCTCGAAGCCGCCATCGACCTCCCCCAGCACCTGCGCGTCGGGCAGGCGGCAGTTGTCGAAGTAGAGGATGCAGTTCTTGTAGCCGCGGTGCGAGACCGAGTTGTAGCCCTTCGCCACCTCGAACCCGGGGGTGTCGCGGTCGACAAGGAAGCAGGTGATGCGCTTCTTGGGGCCGCGCGGGGTCTCGTCGACGCCGGTGGCGACGAAGACGATGAAGAAGTCCGCGTGATCGGCGCCGGAGATGAAATGCTTGGAGCCGTTGATCACCCAGTCGCCGCCGTCACGGGTGGCGGTGCATTTCATACCGCGCACGTCCGAGCCGGCGTCGGGCTCGGTCATCGCCAGCGCGTCCATGCGCTCGCCGCGCACGGCGGGCATCAGGTAGCGGTCGACCTGTGCGCCCTCACAGGCCATCAGGATGTTCTGCGGGCGGCCGAAGAAGTGGGTCAGCGCCATCGAGCCGCGCCCCAGCTCGCGCTCGACGAGGGCGAACTCCAGGTGCGACAGGCCCGGCCCGCCGACACTCTCGGGGAAGTTGGAGGCGTAGAAGCCGAGATCGATGCACTTCTGCTTGATCTCCTGTGCCACCTCGGCGGGCACCTCGCCGCTGCGCTCTACAGCGGCCTCATGCGGGTAGATTTCGTTCTCGACGAAGCTCCGGACGGTGGAGACGATCATCTCCTGTTCTTCGGTCAGTCCAAAATGCATGTCGGACCCTCTTGTTCTGTCGTTGGGTTGATCTGGGGTTTTGCGGGGTCTCCCGCGCCGCCGGGGCGCGGGAGGCAGGATCATCGGGCGGCGCGTTCCTTGCGCATCAGCAGCAGGGCACGGGCGATCACCAAGAGGCTCACCACGAGGATCAGCAGCACCGAGAGCGCGGCGATCGAGGGGTCGACGTTGTCACGCAGCCCCTTCCACATGCGGCGTGGCAGGGTGATGGTCTCGACCGAGGTGACGAAGAGCGTCACGCCGATCTCGTCCCAGCTGAGCAGGAAGCACAGGAAGAACGCGCCCAAGAGGCCGAAGCGGATGTTGGGCAGGATCACCCCAAAGATGCGGGTCGGCACGCTGGCACCCATGGATTGCGCGGCCAGGTCCATACGCCGGTCGATCTGGCTCAGCGACATCATGGCCACGACCACGGCACAAGGCACGATCATCCCCATATGGGCGAGGATCACGCCACCGTGGCCGCCGTAGGCGATCACTCTGTTCCACTTGGTGAGCTTCTTGAGGAAGACGTCGAGCGTCAGCGACGAGACCACGGGCGGCGCCACCATAGGCAGCAGCACCAAGCCGGTCATCCGCCCCGAGGCGCGCGCGCGCAGCATCCAGATGCCGATGCAGAAGGCGATGACCAGCGGGAGGTTGATGGCACAGCGGAATTGTCGCAACCACGTTTAGGATGTGGCGCCTAAGGCGTGGAACTTCCCTTATTCTTTCTCCGACCGAACGTGCTTCGATCTGCGTTGTGTTCACCACAATCGCCTCGCTCTTCATTCTTGCCCGTTATGGGACAAGGGTAGGGAGACGAGCACATGGACCGCAAATGAAACTTGTTGACCTGCGTGACAAATGGAATTTGTCACCCGTCGCGGCGTTGGCGAAACCTGCTCAATTCAATTCGTCTTTTCAACCAGTTACGAAACTCAGCCACGATCTCGGTTTCGAGCTTTTCCTCCGGGGTACAAAGAAAATAACCGGTTTCGGCATGCAGGGACGCCGCGAAGGGACGCATCAGCTTGCCGTCTCGCAACTCATTTCGCCACAGGACCGTGTCACCGATCGCGATCCCCTGTCCGGCCAGAACCGCCGTGTGCACGATGTTCATGTCCGAGTAGCAGATGCCGCGATGGGCGTTCTCTGTCGGCAGGCCGGAGAGCTGCATCCAGTTCTCCCAGTCGGTGAAATCGTTCATGTGTATCAACGTCGCGGCCTTGAGAATCCCGAGGTCGTTGAAGTTCTTGAACCGGCTCAGGTAGGCGGGGCTGCAGAGCGGCGTGAAGTCGACCGCCATCAACGGCTCGATCACGAGGTGCGCGCGCGGCTCCTGCCCGAAGGTGATGAAGGTATCGACCTCGGGGTTGTTGGTGTCGGCAAGATTCTGGGTGCTGATCACGTTCAGCACCACCTCGGGGTTCTCCGCCAGGAAATCACCGACATGCAGGCACAGCCAGGAGGACGCGAAGCCCGGAGGGGCGCTCACCGTCAGCCGCCCGGTCAGCCCCTGCTGCGAGACGCGCGCCGTCGAGCTGGCGATCATGCTGAGCGCGCGGCGCACGTCTTCGGCATAGGCGCGAGCCTGCGGGGTGATCTCGGTCCGGTTGCCGTGGCGCTCGAGGATCTTGAAGCCGAGGTCGGTTTCCAGCAGGCGCAGCTGATGGCTGATCGCGCTGCGGGTGACGTTAAGCTCGGCGGCGGCTCGCCAGAGCGCGCCATTGCGCGCGACGCTTTCGATGGCGCGCAGCGCCTGGATCGAGGGGAAACGTTTGATGGCGGGCCTCGCGCGGTTGAAAAACGGCCCCCGCTGCATAGCGCGGCGCAGGCGCGTGATCGAGACCTCCCGCGCTTATGGCAGGGTCACCTGCGACTTCAGGAACTCAAAGTGCCGGTCAGCCATGCCGCGGTAGGCCAGCCAGCCGTCCCCGGTGTTCTGCGCCACCGCATCCGAAAGCACCGCAAGTGGCGCGCCGGTCGAGCGCGCGAGGATCAGCGTCTGCATTGCCTTGTCGAAGAAATAGAGGTTCTCGACAGCCTGCACGACGGTCTGCCCGACGATAGTGCCCCCATGGTCGCCCATGACCGACATCTCCTTTTCGCCCAGAGAGTCCGACAGCCGTTCACCCTCCTCCCCGGCGCTGGCGATGGCGCCGAAATCCAGATCTTTGGCAGTACGGCCGTAAAAGCGCGAGGGGGTGGTGTCGATCGGGGCTGGCACCTCCAAGAGCACCTTGACCCCCGCCGGATCGCGGAGCCGGGAATCCTTGGCAACGGCCACGCCATTCGCGGAGAGACTCTATCGCCCTCGACGGTGTTGGCCCGGCAGTGCAGGAACTGCACGCCCGGCGCGAGCGCCTCGGCTGGCGTGTCGGTATGCAACTCGTGCCCCGACGCGGTATAGGCCGTGTTGGTCGGGTTGATGTGGGTCTTTGCGTCAAAGTAATCGCCGAAGAAAATCGGGCGGAGCTGACCGATCACCAACGGCGGCCTCGGTAAGGCCCGCGTCGCTGTCCGGCATGTCGGTGAGGATCACGAAGCCTTCGACCAAAAGCCCCTCGATCCATTTGGCCCTCGGAGTGGGGTCGGCCAGAAGCGCAGGCTGGCGGAAACGCGGCACGTCGGAGTCGTGGTCGCCGTACCATGCCGTGCGCTCAGGTCTGCCGGGTCGGGGCAGCGGCGCGGAGACTTGTAGGCTTTGAGCCAGCCCAGCGGGAAGCGGGTGACGCGATCCTCGCCCGCCCAGGTGATTTCCGGCTCATCGCGGTTCACCTCGGCGGTCTGCCCTCGCGGTGCGGTGTCGAAGCGCAAGATGTCAAAGCCGCGCTCGCGCGTGCCGGCGTTGAACGAGCTGGGAAAACTACGTCCCGGCGCACGGCATCGAAGGGAGCCGGCTCTAAGGCCAGACCTTCGACAATTGCGATCAGACGCCGCTGCGAAAGCGTCCGCGGCCGCGCGTCGGCGCGGACCGCGGAACACGTCGCTCACTGCTTCTTGAGCTTGGCCTGTTCCAGCGACCAGTACTCCATGTCGAAGAGATCGCGCTCGGAAATGGGAGTGAAGCGCCGGTAGGCCTCGGCGGCGTTCACCACACGGCAGGTCTGCTCGAAGAGATCCCCCGCGATGCGTGCGGCCTTCATGTTCGCGCCGACCCCGAAGATGCCTGCGCCCGGCACAAGGATGACGCGCGGCAAGGGGTCGAGCATGACCTTTTCTTCGGCTGCGTGGGGCGCATTGCGCTCAAAGTAAGCGCGGTATTCCGCGGCGAACCCGTCGAGCGCGGCGTCGATCTCCTCGCGCGTGGCGCCCGCCTGGAGCAACATGCCGAAGGGTTTCAGCCGGATCACGTGGTCGGGGGTCACCGTACCGCGTCGCGCGAGCTCCGGCAGGTCGTCACGCCCGAGATAGGCGCGGATCGCGGGGGTCGAGCGGAAGTCGAGGGCCGGCTCATCGCCAAGCGCGTCGCGCGCGACGAGCGCGTCGGCAAGGTCGCGAACCAGCGCTTCGGGTGCCGTGCGGTCGGTGTCTTCCGGGGCCGGAACGGTGATGCCGCGGGCGGCGAGATACTCCTCGGCCATGGTGACGAACTCGATCATCAGCTCGTAACTCTCCCGCGCAGTCTCGGCGAAGGTGAAGAGCCCGTGCTGCGCCAGCCAGAGCCCGTCAACCGAAGGATCTCGCGCCAGCGCGTCCTTGCAGGCGTGGCTCAGATCGTAGCCTGGCATCACGTAGGGCACCCAGCCGACCCGTCCGCCGAAGATCTCCTGCACCACCGGCTCCATGTCGGCCTGGTCGGCCAGCACCAAGATCGCCGTCGCATGGGTGTGATCGACAAAGGCATGCGGCATGTAGGCATGCAGCAGGGCCTCGACCGAGGGATTGGGCGCGGAGGGATCGAGCAGGTGGCTGCGCAGGAAGGCGACCATGTCCTCGTCCGACATGCGCGGCACGTCGCGCGTCTCGAGCAGCGGCGCGAGGCGCATGGCCGGCAGGCCCGGCGCCTCGATGTCTCCAAGATCCCAGCCGGATCCCTTGACGTGGATCACCGTGCCCTCTGCCGCCGGGATCTTCACCGACGTATTGCCGCCCCCGTGCAGCACAAGGTCCGGATCCTGCCCGATAAGCCGCGAGGTGTAGACCCGCAGACCCAGCGCGGCGGGCTCCCCCCGGGCCTCGGACTCGGCCCCGAAGGCCTCTGCTTGCTTGTCGTTCCAGCGGCTTAGCATCTCGGTTCTCCTTCTCATGGACCGGGGGCGCCGCAAGCGCCCCCGGATGGTCTGTGGCCGGAGCGGCCTCAGAAGTCGTAGTTGTCGATGTTCTCGGCGTTGAAAACGGTGCGTTCGGGCAGCAGGATGATGCCATTGCCCTCGGCCTCGTAGTCGTAGCCCTGCACCGCGTTCGGCGAGACCTCGACCGGGCCGATGCCCGGCACGTCGATGCTGTCACCCACGTTGAGCGGGCCGTCCTTCAGCACATGCGCCGCCACCGCGACCGAGATCGCCCCTTGCTGTGTCACGTCCCAGAGGCCGAACCGCTCGACCGTGCCGCGCTTGACGTAGGGGCGCATCACGTTCGGTGTCGAGAAGCCCACGATGGTCACCTCGCCGGCGCGGTCCAGATTCTCGGCCGCCTGCGCCGATGCCGGGAGCGCGTTGGCGTCGGGCGCGATGATCGCGTCAAGATCGGGATAGGCGCCAAGGATGCTCTCGGCGGTCTGCAACGATTTCTGCGCGTCGTTGTAGCCATATTGCGTGGTCACGATCTCCCAGCCCGGGTGCTCCGCGGCGATCTTTGCCTTTGCGGCCTCGGCCCAGGCGTTCTGGTCGGTCACGGTCGGCGAAGAGTAGAAGAAGGCGACCTTGGCCTTTTCCTTGCCGGCGAGCCCGTCATTCGCCATGTCCACGAGCAGCCCGCCAAGCTGGTCCGGCGTGCCCTGGTTGATGTAGTAGGAGCGGCACTCGGGGTTCACGTCGCTGTCCCAGGTCATCACCAGCACGTCGCGGGCCATCGCCTGCTTGAGCGCCGGGCAGAGGCCGTCGGGCGAGACCGACGAGAGCACGATCGCGCCGTAGCCCTGGTTGACGAAGTTGTTCACGAACTGCACCTGCCCCGAGACGCTGGGCTCGGTCGGGCCGTCATAGGTCACGTTGACTCCAAGCTCGTCGCCCATGGCCATCGCCCCGTTCCCACCCGAGGTGAAGAAGCCCACCCCGACCAGTTTCGGGATAAAGGCGATGTCTTGGGCGCTCGCGACGTTGGCGGCCATCAGGCCAGCCGCAACCGTACCAAGCAGCGTCAGGGATTTACGCATGGTGTTTCCTCCTCCATTGAAACAAGTGCCCGGGGTCAGTGCGTCTGCCGCGAGCGGACCGGTAAGAAATCCCGAAGCAGCTCAGCGCCGTGGCGCAGGGCGACTACGAGGACCAGCAGCGCCCCGGACAGCGCGCTGGAAATCTGACTGGGCACACCGCTCATCTGCAGGCCCTGCTGCAGGTAGCCGATGATGAACGTGGCGATGATCGTGCCCAGCACCGAGCCCTGGCCGCCGTAGATCGAGGCGCCTCCGAGCACGGCCGCAGTGATCGCCGGCAGCAGCGTTGCGCTGCCGAGATCGACCCGGGCCGAGCCGAAATAGGCCGATAGCATGAGCCCCGCGAGCGCCGCGGCAAGGCCGGTCAGCACGTAGGTCACCAGCTGCACACGGAAGACAGGCATGCCCGAATGGCGCGCAGCGTGCTCGTTCTGACCGACCTGGAACACCAGCCGTCCGAACCGCGTCAGGTGCAGCAGGACCAGCAGCAGCGCGGCAAAGCAGAGAAACACGAAGAGCGGCATCGGCAGGCCCAGCACCTGTGCGTATCCAAGTGCGGTGAACCCGGCGGGAAAGCCGCCGATGCCTTCGTAGCCACTGGCGCCGACCAGCCCCGAGAGCACGGTTGCCGCGCCCGAGAACATGTAGAGCGAGCCCAGCGTCACCACCAGCGGCTGCAGCCGCGTGAGCCGGATCACCACCGCGTTCAGCAGTCCTGCGGCTGCACCGGTGGCAAAACCCACCAGCAGCGAGAGCGGCAGCGGCAGCCCGAAGAAGTTGGCGATGCCAAACGTGATCGCAGCAAGCCCCACGGTCGAGGCGAAGCTCACGTCGATCCCTCCGGCGATGATCACCAGGGTCAGCGGCACGGCGACGATGCCCACCTGCACGAAGTCCGAGGTCCCGAACAGCAGCGACGCGGGCCGCAGGAAGCGCGGGTTGATCATCCCGAAAATGGCGAGCTCGGCCAGCAGCACCGCGAAGAGCAGCACTTCCCAGCGCATCAAGTGGCGTTTCATGCGGCATCCTCCAGGTCGCTGAGCGGGGCGATCTTGTGGCTCGAGCGGCGGTAGCGCGCGGCCCGGTCACGGGCCTCGAGCGCGATGCGCAGCCGGCCGTCGATCAGCAAGACGGTCAGCAGCATGCCGCCGCCGATGAGGTCGTTCCAGTAGGCGGGGATCTTGAGGAACACGAGCGAGGTGTCGATGGAGGTGAAGAAGATCACCCCGATGACCACGCCCGCCACGGTCCCCACGCCGCCAAGCAGGCTGATCCCGCCGAGCACCAGCGCGGCGATGGCGCGCAGTTCGATGCCGCTGCCGGCCTGGTTCGGCACAAAACCGATCTGCGCGGCGAACGTGATCCCGGCCAGCGCGTACATCGCGCCGCCCCAGGCGAAGCAAAGGAACTCGATGCGCTTCACCGGCAGCCCGAGGTGGCGCGCCGCGGCGCGGTTGTCGCCGACGACCTTGACCCAGCCGCCGCGGCGCGAGCGCAGGAACAACCAGAGCAGCACGATAACACCCGCGGCGACCAGCCCCATGACCGACAGGCCCGCGACCGACTTGGCGCCGAGCGCCTTCAGCGCCTCGGGAAGCTCCTCGATCCACTCCCCGCCGGTGGCGATCAGCATCACCCCGCGGAAAAGCCCGAGCGTGCCGAGCGTCGCCACGATCGAGGGCACGCCGAGCAGCGCCACCAGCGCGCCGCTGAGCGCCCCGGCCATCACCCCGACACCAAGCGCCGCGCCGCAGGCGAGCGGCAACGCGACGCCGGCGTTGAGCGTCAGACCCAGGGTCACCGCCGAGAGCCCGAGCACCGAACCGCCAGACACGTCGATGTTGCGGGTCAGGATGATCGGGAAGATCCCCAGCGCCACCAGCATCAGCACCAGACCGTTGGACCAGATGATGCTCGCGGTGCGCGCCGACAGGAAGCCCGGCGCGGCGGCGCCGACCGCCAGCAGCACGGCCAGCGTGACGAAGAAGAGCGTCGCGACACGGTCGCGGGCGATGCGTTCAAGCATGTGCGGCCTCCCCGGCCTCGAAGGCAAGCTGTGCGATGTCGTCGGTGCTGGAGCCGGCGGGCAATTCTCCCGCGAAATGGCCCCCCGCCATCACCGCGATCCGGTCCGAAAGGCGCAGCACCTCATCGAAGTCGGACGAGATCAGCAGCACCGCGGTGCCGGTCTCGGCGAGCTCCTCGATGATGCGGTAGATGTCGTTGCGCGCGCCAACGTCGACGCCCCGTGTCGGCTCGTCGAGGATCAGCACCCGCGGCGCCGCGGCCAGGCATTTCGACAGCAGGACCTTTTGCTGGTTGCCGCCCGACAGGCTGCCGACCGGCTGGTCGGGTCCGGCGCAGCGGATGCCCAGCGACTTACGGTACGCTGCGAAACGGCGGCGTTCCTGCCCGGGCCGCAGCAGGAAGGGCAGCCGGTCGTGCACCAGCGACGAAGTGTTCCAGTAGAGCGGCGCCTCGAGGAAGAGCCCGTATTGCTGCCGGTCCTCGGAGAGGTGCACCACCCCCGCCTTCACCGCCGCCCCCGGCCCCTTGGCTTTGAAGTCTCGGCCTTCGAGCGTGACCCGCCCGCCGCTGCGCGGGCGCAGCCCAACCAGCGTCTCGGCCAGTTCCGTGCGCCCCGCACCGACGACGCCGGTCAGCCCGAGGATCTCTCCCGCGCGCAACGACAGCGAGATGTCGACGAAGCCCTCGCCGCTCAGCCCCTCGAGGGACAGCACCGGCGCGCCGGTGATCTCGCGCTGCCGTTCGCGCGCATCGAGCGCGGTGACGCCCGGGCTCATGGCAGCAAGTATATCGGCGTCGGGGCTCGCGCTCATCCGCTCGCTCAGCACAACGTAGCCGTCACGCAGCACTGTGATCCTGTCGGAGACCGCGCGCAGCTCGTGCAGCTTGTGGGAAATGAAGACAAGCCCGTGCCCTTCGGCGCGCAGCGCACGCATGTGGCCGAACAGCGTCTCTACCTCGTGCGGCGTCAGCGCCGAGGTCGGCTCGTCGAGGATCAGCACCTTGGCCTCGCGCAGCAGCCCGCGCAGGATCTCGACGATCTGCCGGTCGGCGATTTCCAGCGTCGCGGCCTTGGAATCCGGCGACAGCGAAACGCCGAGCTGGGCAATCAGCTCCTCGACCCGCGCGCGGTAGGCACCGGCGGGCTTCGGCATGCCGACGCAGATATTCTGGAGCACCGACTGGTTGGGGAAGATATGCGCTTCCTGCGGAACGAGGTAGAGACCCATTGCCTGGGCCTGCGCGGGAGTCGCGGGCGAGAGCGGCGCGCCGCCGAGCCGGACTTCGCCGCCCGATGCGGACACGAGCCCCGCGAGAATCTTCATCAGCGTCGACTTGCCCGCACCGTTGCCCCCCAGCAGCGCATGAACCTCGCCGGAGCGGATCGTGAAATCGACCGCCTTCAGCACGGGGACGCCCGCGTAGCTTTTCGACACGGACTTCAATTCCGCGAGAACAGTTTCCATGACGCCTCCTCACCGATGCCGAGCGCGAGACGACCATCAGCTGATGTTCATTTGCACTCGCCTACATCATTTGTGCAATCATGCCATGTCGTGTCAATCTGAATCTGCGCATTTATTGGACCTAATCGCCACATATTTGGGCAGTTGACTTGATCAAATATTTGATGAAGAACTATTATGATCTCGCTTGCAGCCCGCAGGAAAGGACCCGCCCGATGATGGAACAGCCTCAGAGCGCCACCGACGATGCCCTCATGGCGCGCGTGGCCTGGCTCTATTACAACGATGGGCTGACCCAGAGCGAAGTCGGCGACATCCTCAACATCTCTCGCATAAAGGTCTCGCGCCTGCTCGACGCCGGGCGCAGCTCTGGACTCATCCAAGTGCGGATCAACTCGCGCCAGCAGGGTTGCCTAGAGCTCGAGACCCGGATGCGGCAACAGTTCGACCTGAGCGACTGCCGGGTGATTCCCGAAAGCTCGGTCGCAGATGTGAACCTGCGCGTGGGGCAGGCCGCCGCCCAGTACCTGATGCAGAAGCTGGCCCCGGGCGAGACGCTGTCGGTCGGGTGGGGCGAGACCATCACCCATTCGATCCGCATGCTGGGCCACACAGCGCAGGAGCGCGGCATTGGCCTCTATTCGCTCACTGGCGGCGTGCAGACCTACGTCGAGGGGATGCGCGAGGCGAACTGGCATCGCAACATCAACATCATCCCGGCGCCGCTGGTGGTCTCGACGCCCGAACTCGCGCGCGCGCTCATGCAGGAGCCGTCCATCGCCGCGCTCATGGCGCAGGCGCTCGAGGCGGACTACAAGCTGGTTGGCATCGGCGGGCTGAGCGAGAGCGCGACGGTGGTGACGCAGGGCTACATCCCGGCGGGCGAGATCGATCCGCTGCGCCGGGGCGGCGCGCGCGGCGACATCCTCTGCCGTTTCTACGACCGTCGCGGGCAGGACATCGGCGTGCCGCTGCACGACCGGGTGGTCGGCGTCGACCTCGAACAACTGCGCGCCTCGGACCGGGTGATCGGCGCGGCGGGAGGGCCGAGCAAGACCGGTCCGATCCTCTCGGCCCTGCGCGGCGAAATCCTCGACATCCTGATCACCGACGAGCCGACCGCGCTCGCCCTTCTCGACGCGGCGGAGGCCTGAGCATGCCCTACTTCCTTGCTTTCGATGCCGGCACCGGCAGCGGCCGCGCCGTGCTCTTCGACGACACCGGCGCCGAGATCGCGGCCTCCGGACAGGAATGGTGGCACGCCACCGACCCCCGCTTCCCCGGCTCGATGGATTTCGACACCGCCGGCAACTGGGCCGCGCTGGCGCGCTGCTGCCGCGAGGTGATCGCGGCAAGCGGGATCGACCCCACCGAGATCCGCGCGGTTAGCGCCACCGCCATGCGCGAAGCCTTCGTGCTGCATGACGCCAGCGGCGCCGAAATCTGGGCCTGCGCCAACGTTGATGCCCGCGCGGGTGACGAGGTGCGCGAGCTTAAGCGGGCCCACCCCGGGCTCGAGGCAGAGATCTACGCGCGCTCCGGCCAGACCTACGCGCTTGGCGCCCTGCCCCGTCTCGCCTGGCTGCGCCGCCACGCGCCGGAAACGCTCGACCGCGCGCGCAGCCTCACCATGCTCTCGGATTGGATCCTCTACCGGCTCTCGGGCGAGCTGACGCTCGAGCCCTCGAACGGCGGCACCACGGGCCTGCTTGATCTGCGGACCCGCGCGCCGCTGACCGGGGCACTGGAAACCGTTGGCCTGCCCACCGATCTCTTTCCCCGCGGCGTCACCACCGGCGAGGTCATTGGCAAGGTCCATGCCGCTGCCGCGGCCGAAACCGGTCTGGCCCCCGGCACGCTGGTCGTCGCCGGCGGCGGCGACTGCCAGACCGGCGCGCTTGGACTCGGCATCGTGCACGAGGGAGACTGCGCGGTGCTGGGCGGGACCTTCTGGCAGCAGGTGGTGAACGTGCCCCTGTCGCTCACCGATCCGAGCATGACGCTACGCATCAACCCGCACATGGTTGCCGGGCTCAACCAGGCCGAGGCGATCAGCTTCTTCACCGGCGCGGTCATGCGCTGGTTCCGCGACGCCTTCGGCAATGGCAAAGGCTACGCGGCGCTCGAGGCCGACTCGATGGCCGTGCCGCCCGGCGCTTATGGGATCATCCCGATTTTTTCCGACGTCATGCGCTACGGCGACTGGTTCCACGCCGCGCCTTCACTGCTCAACCTCTCGCTCGACGCGGCCGCCTCGGGTCCCGCCGCGATCTTCCGCGCGCTGCAGGAGAACGCGGCCATCGTCGCGCGGCGGAACCTCGAGGCCGTCTTTGCCCTCACCGGCCACCGGCCCGAACGCTTGGTCTTCGCCGGCGGCGCCGCGAAATCCGCCCATTGGTCGCAGATCCTTGCCGATGTCACCGGGCTGACGGTGGTCACGCCGCAGGTGACCGAGGCCACCGCGCAGGGCTGCGCCTCGGCGGCGGCGACCGGTGCTGGCCATTTTGCCTCGCTCGCCGAGGCGGGCGGTGCCTGGACGCGGATCGAACGGACCTTCACCCCCGATACGGCGCTGCGGCCGCTCTACGACGAGGCCGGCGAGCGATGGGCCAAGGCCTATGCCGCGCAGCGCCAGCTCGTACTTGACGGTACCACCACCTCGATGTGGCAGGCGCCCGGCATCTGAGGCTTCCCATTCCACTCACAAAGGACAAGGTCATGCTGATCCAACTCGTCAACATCAAGGTTCAGGAAGGCACGCGCGACACCTTCCTCAAGGCTTTCACTCTGAACTGCGAAGGCACGCGCAAGGAGCCGGGCAACCTGCGCTTCGACCTGCTGCACGACCCCGCAGACGAGAACAACTTCTACGTCTACGAGATATTCGAGAGCGAGGCCGCTCTGGACGAGCACCGCAAGACCCCGCACTACCAGACCTGCGTGTCAATGATCGATCCGATCACCCTCGGCGGACGCAGCAAGACCTACTTCTCGCCGGTGCTGATCCAGGACCAGGCGCCCGCCTGAGCCCGCAGCCGCGCCGATCGTCGAGCCGTGCCGCCGTCCTTGCGACGGCGCCGGCTTGTCCCGCATGGGAAGGGCACCCACTATCTGCGCAAGAAGGTCGCGAGACTTGGCACGCGCACCCATCACATGTGCCTAATGCGACAGCCGCCTGAGGAACCGCTGCAGCCGCTCGTCCTTGGGTGCGCCGAAAATCTGTTCCGGCGTGCCTTCCTCGACAATCTTGCCGCCGTGCATGAAGATCACCCGGTCGGCAATCTCGCGGGCGAACTGCATCTCGTGCGTGACGATCAGCATTGTCTGGCGACGCGCGGCGACGCGGCGCATGAGGTCGAGCACCTCACCCACCCATTCCGGGTCAAGCGCCGAGGTCGGCTCGTCGAAGAGCATGAGCTCGGCGCCGATCGCCATCGCCCGGCCGATGCCGACGCGCTGCTGCTGTCCGCCCGAGAGGCTCGCGGGGTAGCTGTCCGCCTTCTCGGCAAGGCCGGTCTCGGCCAGCACCTCGAGCGCACGCCGCTCGGCCTCGGCCGGCGGGCGGCCCTGCACGGTGACCAGCGCCTCCATGATATTTTCCTTCGCGGTCTTGTTGGCAAAGAGCGCGTAGTTCTGGAAGACGAAAGCCGAGCGGCGGCGCAGGGCGAGGATTTCGGCCCTGGTCGCACGGGCGGCGTCGAGCGTCACCTCGCCGATGGTGATCCGCCCCGCATCGGGATGGTCGAGGAAGTTGAGGCAGCGCAGCAGCGTCGACTTGCCGGTCCCCGAGGGGCCGATGATCACCACCCGCTCGCCCGGCGCGATGTCAAGATCGATTGCATCAAGCACCGCAGTGCCGTTGAAAGTCTTGCTGAGACCGCGGATGGAAATCATCGTGCATACGCCTTGTTCAGATAGACCTCGAGCCGCTTCTGCCCCTGGCTCAGCAACTCGACCATGGCCCAGTACATCAACGCCACGACGAGGAAGGCCTCGAAATAGAGGAAGCTGCCCGCCGCCTCTTTCTGCGCCGCGCCCATCATCTCGGTGACGCCAAGGGTGAAGGCCAGCGAGGTGCCCTTGATCATGTCGATGAAGTAGTTGACCAGCGTCGGCGCCGCCACCCGGGCGGCCTGCGGCAGGATGATCCGCCGCATCATCTGCAGCTGGGTCATGCCGATGGACTGTGCCGCCTCCCATTGGCTGCGGTCGACGCCGAGGATCGCCGCGCGGATCGTCTCGGCCATGTAGGCGGAGAAGTGCAGCGTCAGCCCCATGATCGCGGCGGTGACCCCGTTGATGCTGGTCAGGAAGCTCATCACCTGCGGCAGCCCGTAGTAGAAGAGGAAGAGCTGCACCAAGAGCGGCGTGCCGCGGAAGAAGCTGATGAACAGCACAACCGCCCAGTCGATCCAAGGCAGGCGGAACACCCGCTCCACCGCCAGCAGCGAGGCGAGGATGAGCGCCAGGACCATCCCCGCCGCCGCCATACCCAGCGTCAGCGGCACGTAGCCCAGGATAACGGGGACCAGCCCCAGCATGTAGTCGAGGTCCAGTCCCCGCATGGGTTCACTCCGGGCTGGTGATGTCGGTGCCGAACCACTTCTGCGAGATCTCGGTCAGCGTGCCGTTCTCGCGCAGGGTGGACAGCGCCGCGTCCACCTCGTCGCGCAACGCGGTGCCGGCCGCGTCGTTGCGGAAGGGCAATGCGTTGTGGATCTCCGAAAAGGGCTTGCCGGCCAGCGCCAGCGGCAGCGGGCTTTCCTGGATCAGCTGCGCCGAGGAGACGCGGTCCATCACGAAGGCATCGACCCGACCCAGCGCGGTGTCCTGCGCGATGTTGGATTCGTAGGTCTTGATCTCCACTTCGTCGGCGAAGGGCAACTCGCGCAGCAGCTGCTCGAAGTTCGAGCCGAGGTTCACAGCGACGGTACGCCCGCGCAGGTCTTCGACGCTGGTGATCTCGTCATTGCCCTCGCGCACCACCACCTGCGCCCCGTCGTAGACATAGGGCTGGGTGAAGGCGAACTTGGCCTCGCGCTCGGGGGTGATGGTGATCTGGTTGGCAATCGTGTCGATGCGGCCCGCGTCGAGCGCGCCGACGAGACCCGAGAAGGACATGGTCTCGAATTCCACGTCGAGGCCGGTCTGCGCGCCGACGGCGTTCATGACATCAACCTCGAAGCCCTGCAGCACGTCCTGCTTGACGAAGGTGAAGGGGAAATAGCCGCCCGACATGCCCACCCGCAGGGTCTGGGCCTCTTGCGCCATGGCGCTGCCTGCGAGCCCGGCGGCGAGAATTGTGGCGGTGGCGATAGACTTGAGCATCTTGGCAACTCCTTTGAATTAGGGGCACTAGGTGTCTTCCCGGGTCGCGAGGATCAATGGGTCCACAAAGAAAAGGTCCCTGTCTCGAGGTGACGCTCGTCTTGCGGAACGTCGTTCCGTCTTATCCGCCCCGGAAAGAATGCCCGTTTGCCCCGGGTCCGTCGATGGGGTTGGTGCAGCTGTCGCTTTCCCGCCCCTGCGGCAAGAGATTTCCGGGGGGAGACGCGATGACGGTCAGGCGCCGGTCCGGGAGAGTTTCTCCGACAGCCATTCGAGAAAGACCGCGAGCCGTCGCAACCCCGACGTGCGGGTAAGATAAAGCGCGGTGATCTCCAGCGGGTCTGCCAGCAGGCGATCGGGAAAGAGCGACACCAGCCGCCCCGCCGCGATATCCTCGGCCACCATGAACTCCGAAAGGCGCGCAATCCCCATGCCGCCAAGGATGAGGCTGCGCACCGCCTCGCCATTCTCGGCGTAAACCGAGGCGGGGACGTCAACTGGCCCGGAAAGCCCCTCGAAGTGCAGGCCGTTGATGTGCGACGGCGCGGTGAAGCGCACCTGCCGGAGCTGCCCAAGCGCCTCGGGCCTGTCGGGCCAGCCTGCGCGGTCAAGATAGGACGGAGCCGCGACCAGACGCCATGGCGTGCGTCCGAGCGGCCGCTGCAGCACCTCGCTGTCAGCCAATCGCCCGAAGCGGATCGCCACATCCGCATGACTGTCGATCAGGTCGACGAGGCGATCGGTCATGTCGAGAGTGACCTCCACCTCGGGAAACCGCGCGTGGAACTCGGCCAGCTGCGGCGCGATCACGTGCAGAACGAAGCCCGCCGGGGCATTCACCCGCAGCGGACCTCGCGGTGCACGCCCCTGCGCCGCGAGATCGGCCAGCGACTCGGTCCGGGTGACGATGTCCTGTGCCGCCACGAGCAGGTCGCGCCCCTCAGCGGTCAGTTCGATCGCGCGGGTACTCCGGCGCAGCAAGGTGGCGCCGAGTTGCAGCTCGAGGCGGGTCACCGCCCGGCTCAGCGTCGAGGGAGCCACGCCAAGATGCCTGCCGGCCTCGGCGAAGCCCCCGGCCTCGATCACCTTAACAAAGGTCGCAAGGTCTCGGGTCTGCGGTAATTCGTGCATCAAGCGCAACGGGCCTTTGCCAACCTGTCTGTTCACGCAAAAGCCTAGCGCGGCCATCTTCGCGGCGAAAGTGGTAACAGGAGCCTCCCATGCCCTTAGCTCTCTGGGCGCTGACGATCAGCGCCTTCGCCGTCGGCACGACCGAGTTCGTGATCGTTGGCCTCATCCCGACCATCGCGGCGGACCTCGGCGTATCCCTGCCCTCGGCCGGCCTTCTGGTCAGCCTCTATGCGCTTGGCGTGACCATCGGCGCGCCGGTGCTGACCGCGCTTGCCGGGCGCCTGCCGCGCAAGACGCTGCTGCTGTCGCTGCTGGTTCTGTTCATCGCCGGCAATGCCTTCGCCGCCTTTGCGCCCGGGTACGACAGCCTGATCGCCGCGCGCTTTCTGACGGGTCTCGCGCATGGTGTCTTCTTCGCCATCGCCTCGACCATCGCTACGGACCTCGTTGATCGCGAGAAGGAAAGCTCCGCGATCGCGCTGGTCTTTCTGGGCCTGACCGTCGCGCTGGTCACCGGTGTGCCGCTCGGCACCTGGATTGGTCAGAACTTCGGGTGGCAGGCGAGCTTCCTCGGCGTGGTCGTTCTGGGCGTGATCGGGCTGATCGCCTCGGCGCTGCTTGTGCCCGGCACGCTGCGCCGGCGCCCGGTGCCGCGCCTGAGCGCTCAGGCAAAGGTGCTGACCTCGCCACGGCTGCTGCTCGTCTACCTGATCACCGCGGTCGGCTACGGCGGAAATTTCATCGCCTTCACCTACCTTGCCCCGATGCTGAGCGAGGTGACCGGGCTCGGCGCGGGCGCGGTGAGCCTCGTCATCCTGCTCTACGGCGCTTCGGTCGCGGTCGGCAACATCATCGGCGGCAAGTTGGCGGACCGCATGGGCGCGGTGCGCGCGCTGACGCTGATCTTCATCGGGCTGTCGGCGGTCTTGCTGGCGCTCGGCCTGACGCTCTCGTCGCCTGCGGCGGCCATCGCGGTGATCGCAGTCTGGGGCGGCTTCGCCTTCGCCAACGTGCCTCCGCTGCAGGTCTATACCGTGCAGATCGCCCGCGAGGTTGCGCCCGATGCGGTCGACGTGGCCTCGGGTCTCAATATCGGCGCCTTCAACCTTGGCATCGCGCTTGGCGCATGGACGGGCGGGCTCGTCGTCGCGGGCAGCGGCCTTGCCGCGGCACCCCTGCTCGGCGCTGCGGTCGTCTTCGTCGGCGTGCTTCTGACCCGGCTCTCCGGGCGTCTCGACCGGACGGCCTCCCCTCTTCCAGCAGAATAGGAGGACTTGTCCCATGACCATTGGACACATTGGGCGCGCCGGATTCCCCGCGCTTGGCCTCGGCACCGTCCGCATGGCGCCCGGCGAAGCGCGCGACTTCCTTGGCGGCGGAGCCGCAGGGCCGCATCGTCTCGCCCGAGGGGCTGGCACCCGATTGGGACTGACGCGCTAAATCTGCAAGGTCCGACCCGCCCCGGCGCGTTCGGGGCGGGCGTGCGCGCGATGTCATCTGGGTCCGGGACGTGGAGCGCGACAAGCGACCTCTGCAGGTGCTCCCGCTCGCGGGACGCGAGCATGTTCCATCTAGAGCGTTCATTTATATACATATAATTGATATGTAGTTTGATACGATTATTGAATTTGATTCATCGTACCAAATTGTCTATGACTGATTCATCTTGGACCGTGGGGTGGAGGCGCTACGGTCGGTCAGCCGCCGAGGTTGACATGGAGGAGACAGCCGTGAGCGAATTCGCACTGCCTGAGACCCTGGGAGCCGATGCGCGCCCTCTGAAGGCGTCCGAGGCTCTTGACACGCTGGGCCGGCGCATCGTCGCCGGCACGTACGAGGTCGAGGGCACGCTGCCGGTCGAGGCCAGTCTGATGGACGATCTGGGGATCAGCCGCACCACCCTGCGCGAGGCAATCCGCACGTTGGTCGCGCTCGGGCTGGTCGAGGTGCGGCCGCGGATCGGCACCCGGGTGCTGCCGCGCAAGCACTGGAACCTGCTCAATCGCGATGTGCTGCGCTGGATGATGCCGAGCGAAGGCTTCAACGTCGAGCTGATGGGCTCGATCGACGAGGCGCGCGAGGTGTTCGAACCCGCCGCCGCGGCGATGGCCGCCGAGCGCGCCAGCCGCAGCGCGATCACCGCGATCCGCGTCGCCTACGACAAGATGGAGGCCGCCGCCGACAGCGGTGATGCCGTGGCCGCGATCCGCGCCGACCGCGAGTTCCATCTGGCGATCCTCGCCTCGACCGGCAACCCGATCATCGAGGCCTTCGACACCGCCATCGACGCCGTGCTCGGGCAACTGTTCCGGGTCGCCATCGAGATGCATATGGAGAATTTCCGCAACAACCTGGTCAATCACCGCAACGTTCTTGACGCCATCGAGCGCAAGGACGCGGCGACCGCCCGACAGGCGATGCTCGACACCATCTGGTTCACGCGTCGCCACTTGGAAAGGCACAAGCTTACCAAGACATTCAGCTAAACGGAGGAGACCTCATGCTGAAGAAAATGACGTTCGCGAGCATTGCCCTGCTCGCGGCGGCCGGCACCGCCATGGCCGAATACCCCGAAAAGCCGATTACCATGATCGTGCCGTGGAACGCCGGCGGAGGCACCGATGCCGTCGCGCGGATGCTGGCCAAGGGGCTGGAAGCCGAGCTTGGAACCAATGTCGCGGTCGTGAACCGCTCGGGCGGCGCCGGTGTCGTCGGCCACAACGCCATGGTGACCGCGCCGACCGACGGCTACACCATCGGCTTCGCGACCGCCGAGATGGTGACCTACTACTGGACCGGCAACGCCGAGTTCACCGACGAGGACTTCACGCCGATCAGCTTGGTGAATTTCGACAGTGGTGCCTTCCACGTGGCCGCAGGCAGCGACTGGGAAACCGTCGGCGACGCCGTCGAGGCAATCAAGAATGCGCCCGCCGGCACCTTCAAGATGTCCGGCACCGCCGTCGGCGCGGCCTATCACCTTGCCTTCGCCGGCTTCCTGCAACAGCAGGGCGTCGACCCGCTGAAGGTCACGATGGTGCCCTCGCAGGGCGCTGCCCCCGGCTTTCAGGAACTGGCTGCCGGAGGCGTGCAGATCATCCCGTCGTCGCTGCCCGAGGGCAAGACCATGATGGATGCGGGACGCTCCAAGGCACTGGCCGTCTTCGCCGACGAGCGCAACACGGCCTTCCCGGACGTGCCCACCGCCGCCGAACAGACCGGCACCCCCTACTCGGGCGGCACCTGGCGCGGCGTCGTCGGCCCCAAGGACATGGATCCCGAGGCCGCGGCCAAGCTCGAAGCCGCCGTGAAGACCGTCTTCGACAGCGAAGAGTTCCAGTCCTTCATGGCGCAGCAGGGCTTTGGCGCTCGCTACCTCGACGCCGCGGAGTTCACTGACTTCCTCGACGAGACGCAGCAGAGCGTCGGCGAGGTCATGAACGCCATCGGCCTCGCGCAACGCGGCAGCTGAGGAGAGTAGGGATGCGGCTTCCGGATATCTGGACCGGGCTTGGCTTCGCGATACTCGGGATCTTCGTGGTCCTGCAGGCGCAGGGCTTTCCCGAACCTGCGGGGGCCGCATCCCCGCGGCTCTTCCCGCGCATCGTCGGCTCGGGCTTCGTGCTCTTCGGCCTGCTGATCGCGGGGCGCAGTCTCGCGGCACGGATGCAGGGCGCCGAGGTGCGGCTCCTCCCCGAGGTCGAGGATTGGATGCGCAGCCCCAAGCGGCTGGCGCGGATCCTCTTCATCCCGCTGGCAATCGTGCTCTATGGCCTGCTTGCGCCCGTGCTCGGCTCGCTGCCGGTCTCGGTGGTGCTGGTCCTTGTCAGCGCCCTGCTCTGGGACGAGCGACCGATTGCGGCCGCCGTCGTTTCTATCGCCGTCTGTCTCGTGGTCACGCTCTTCTTCATCGAGGTGATGCGTGTGCCCCTGCCCACCGGGCCCTTCCCCGGCTCCCTGTTCTGAAGCGACCCGCATGGATGTCCTGATTTCCGCCTTTCACATGGTCTTTAGCCTCGACGTGCTGGGAGTGATCGTGCTCGGCTCGGCCTTCGGCCTTTTCGTCGGCGCGACCCCGGGCCTCAGCGCGACCATGGCGGCGGCGCTGCTGGTGCCGGTGACCTTTTTCCTCTCGCCGGTGGCGGCGATCGGCGCCATCGTCTCCTGTTCGGCCATGTCGATCTTCGCCGGCGACATTCCCGGGGCGCTGCTGCGCATCCCCGGCACCCCGGCCTCGGCCGCCTACATGCGCGAACTCGATGCGCTGAACCGCATGGGTCGGCTGGATCTCGCGCTCGGCACGTCGATGATGGTGGCGGTGATCGGCGGGCTAATCGGCACAGCGGTTCTCGTGCTCGCCGCACCGCAACTGGCCGAGGTGGCGCTGCTTTTCTCGACCTACGAATATTTCTGGCTGGCGCTGCTCGGCCTGTCCTGCGCCACGCTGGTCGCCGGGCGCGACCGTCTCAAGGGCACGGTGTCGCTGCTGCTGGGCCTGTTCCTGACGATGATCGGCCTCGACGTGACGACCGGCCTGCCGCGCTACACCTTCGGGCTGATCGACCTGCAGGCCGGGGTTTCGCTGATCGCGGTGATGATCGGCGCCTTCGCGGTGGCCGAGATCCTGCGCTCGGCGCAGCACCCGCTCGTCACCCCGCAGAAACCCGCAAAGGCCGGGCTGTCGATCTTGCGCGGACAGCCCCGCAATCTCTGGACCCACAAGGGCGCGGTGGCCCGCGGCAGCCTGATCGGCACGCTGATCGGCGCGCTGCCCGGTGCAGGTGCCGACATCGCCGCCTGGATCGCCTACGCGATCAGCCAGAAGGTCTCGAAGAAGGCCGACAATTACGGCAAGGGCGAGCCCGAGGCCATCGCCGGGGCCGCCTCGGCCAACAACGCGGCGCTCTCGGGAAGCTACGTGCCGGCGCTGGTCTTCGGCATCCCCGGCGACTCGATCACCGCGATCGTTGTCGGCGTGCTGGTGCTCAAGGGCATCCAGCCGGGGCCGATGGTCTTCATCACCTCGCCCGAGCTCGTCAACGCGATCTACATCGTCTTCGTGCTGGCGAACCTACTGATCATCCCGCTTGGCCTCTTGGCCATCATCGGCGGGCGGCAACTGCTCGGCGTGCGCATGGGCAAGCTCTATCCCTCGATCCTGCTGCTCTGCATCCTCGGCACCTTTGCCACGAACAATTCGCTCTTCGATCTGTGGACGCTCGCCGCCGTTGGCGTGCTGGTCTGGATCATGGAGGCGAATGACTATCCCGCCGCGCCGCTGGTGCTGGGCCTCGTGCTCGGCCGGGTCGTGGAGGAGAATTTCATGTCCAGCATGATCAAGGCGGATGGCAACCTGCTCGCCTTCTTCGAACGCCCCATCGCCGGGGTACTGGGCGTGATCACGCTGCTGGTCTGGCTCGCACCGCCGGCGGTGTCCCTGCTGCGCCGCCTCTCCGGGCGCGGCAGATCCGACCGAAGCTCTCTCGCCAAACAAGGGAAATCCTGATGTATGCCTCAATGAAAGGCTCGACCCATCCGCTCGCCGTTCCCGAGATTGCCGAAATGGCAATCCCCGAGGACGAACGGGTCTGGGTGCCGCAGGCGCCGGACGTGTGGTTCCGCCCGCTCCTGCTCAACACGATGGCCGGGCAGTGGTGCAACCTGCTGCGGGTGCGCAAGTCCGGCGTGCTCAGCAAGCACCTGCACCCCGCCCCGGTCACCGGCTACGTGATCAAGGGCCGCTGGCACTACCTCGAGCATGACTGGGTGGCCGAGACCGGCTCCTTCGTCTTCGAACCACCGGGCGAGATCCACACCCTGACCGTGCCCGAGGATTGCGAAGAAATGATCACCTTCTTCAACATCCAAGGGTGCATGTACTACGTCGACGAGGACAACAAGCACGTCGGCTTCGAGGACGTGTTCACCAAGATCGACATGTGCCGCAAGCACTACGAAGACGTCGGGCTCGGCGCGAGCTACCTCGACCAGTTCATCAGATGACCAAGATGGAAAGAAGCGACATCCCCACCCTCGGTGGCGAATGGGCGGCGCCTTTCCTCGAAGGCCGCTCGGTCCTCGTGACCGGCGGCACCTCGGGGATAGGTTTCGGCATCGCGCTCGGATTCGCCCGGGCCGGGGCGCGGGTCACCGCGACGGGGCTCACCGACAGAGAGGCCGCGGCGGCGACCGCCAAGGCGAAAGAGCTCGGGCTCGGCGGGACCCTGAGCTTTGAGCTGCTCGACGTGCGCGACGGCGCAGCGGTGACCGAGGTCATCGGCGCGCAGGCCGATCTTTACACGCTGGTCAACTGCGCCGGGCTGATCCGCCGCGGCGCTGAACTCGAGCCCGCGGTCTTCGAGCAGGTCATCGACGTCAACCTCAACGGCTCGATGCGTTGCGCCCATGCCGCGCATGACGCGCTGGCGCGCACGGGCGGCAGTGTGATCAACACCGCCTCGATGCTGTCGTTCTTCGGCGGCGGGCTGGTGCCAGGCTACTCGGCGTCGAAGGGCGGCATTGCGCAGCTCACCAAATCGCTCGCCATCGCCTGGGCCAAGGACGGAGTCCGGGTGAATGCCATCGCTCCGGGCTGGATCCGCACACCGCTGACCGCCGATCTTCAGGACGACGAGGCGCGCGCACGTACCATTCTCGGACGCACGCCGATGGGCCGCTGGGGCGAGCCGGGCGATCTGGCGGGCCCCGCCATGTTCCTCGCCACCCCGCTGGCGGGGTTCATGACCGGCACGGTCATCCCCATCGACGGCGGCTATGCGATCGCCTGATCGCGACCTGGAAAGCTGAGCAGGAGGAAGACATGAAGGCGCTGGTCTATGAAGGGCCGCGGACAGTCGCCGTGCGCGATGTCCCTCGCCCCAAAACCAAAGGGGTCCGTCTGCGGCTGCACTACTGCGGCGTCTGCGGGACGGACATCGGCATCTACGCGGGCAGCCACCCGCGTGCGCAGGCACCGCTGATCCTTGGTCACGAGTTCATCGGCGAGGTGATCGAGGATCACGCCGGATTCACCAAGGGCCAGCGGGTCACCGCTTTCCCCCTGATCTCCTGCGGCGCCTGCCATCCCTGCCGGACCGGCAGCCCGCATGTCTGCGCCAACCTGCGCCTTCTTGGCATCGACTGTGACGGCGGCATGGCCGAGGAAATGACCGTCGCGCCCGAGCTACTGGTCCCGGTTCCCGACCATGTCCCGGACGAGCTCGCGGCGCTGATCGAGCCGGTCGCGGTCTGCCTGCGGGTCGCGGACCGAGCCGGGGTCACCATGGGCGACACCTGCGTCGTCACCGGCGCGGGGCCGATCGGGCTCATCACCGCGTTGATGTTGCGCCACGCCGGCGCCGGGCGCATCCTCATCTCGGACATCGCGCCGGGACGGCTGCGACTTGCCGAGGAACTGGGGTTCGAGCCCGTGAATGCCCGTGCGGAGACACTTGCCGCGGCGGTGGCCGCGGCCACCGACGGCGACGGCGCCGACGTGCTGGTGGAATGCTCCGGCGCGGCGCCTGCGGCGCTCGAGATGACGCGGCTCGTGCGCACCGGCGGCACGATCTGCCTCGCTTCGCTGTTCAAGGCCCCGACCCCGGTCGCGCTGCTCGACATGAGCTTCAAGGAGCTGAGGCTCGTCGGGTCACGGGTCTACACGCGTGAGGAATTCCGCCGCGCCACGGCGCTTGTTGCGCAGCTCGAGACGCCGCTGGCGAAACTGATCACCCTGATCGTGCCGCTCAGCGACGCGGGCGATGTCTTCGAGCTGGCCACGGATCCAGAGGCCGGCATGGTGAAGGTGCTGGTCGATTGCCGGGGCTGACCCCGAGGGTCCGAGATCCCCCTGCAAGACAGGCGCCTGCGGGAAGATGCCTCCGGGCAACGTCCCGCGTTCCTCGCCAACCCTGTCCAGCGCGACGCCCGGCGCGGCCTCAGGCCGTCAGCGCCCGCGTGGCCCGGAAGACCACCTCGACGCCGCGCGCCAGCTGGTCGTAGTCGGTCCATTCCTCGGGCGTGTGTGACACGCCGTCCCGGCTTGGCACGAAAATCAGCCCGACCGGAGCGATCTTCGACAGGACCATGGCGTCATGCCCGGCGCCGCTCGGCATCGGGCGCCAGGCGAAACCGCAGTCCTCGGCTGCGGCGATCAGCGCGCCGCGGATCTCCTCCGACATCGGGGTTTCCGGCACCGCGAGAAGCTCTTCGGTCCCGACCGCGTAGCCGACCGCCTCCAGCGAGGCGAGCCTTGTGCGAAGCGCCGACTTGATCTCGTCGACCGTCCCGACCCTGTCGGCCCGCACGTCGACGCTGAAGATGGCGGTCTCGGGAATGACGTTGGCGCCGCCGGGATGCACGTCGATCTGGCCGACCGTGACAACCGCGCGGGGGTCGATGGCCGCGCAGAGGCCCGGCAGCTCGGCGATGACCCCGGCCGCGGCCACGAGCGCGTCGCGGCGGCCGGCCATCGGAGTGGTGCCGGCATGTCCCGCGGCACCGGCAATCCGCACCTCGAGCTGCGACAGCGCCACGATCGAGGTCACGATGCCCACGGCGTCACCGGTCTGTTCAAGCACCGGTCCCTGCTCGATGTGCAGCTCGAGAAAGGCGTGGATGCCTCCCTCGGGGATCGCAGCGGCCCCCGCCTCCTGCAGCGCGAGACCGAACCCCGACATCGCCTCGCCAAGGGAGACACCTTCGCTGTCGCACATGGGCGCGAGCGCCTCCGGGCCGAGCTGGCCGGTCAAGATGCGCGAGCCGAGCAGGCCGCCGCCGAAGCGGCCGCCCTCCTCCTCGATCATCGCGATCACTTCGAGCGGGCGGCGCGGCGTCACGCCAAGCTGCTGCATGCAGAACGCCGTTTCGATCGCCGCGACGACCCCGGCGGGCCCGTCGAAGGCGCCGCCGTTGGGCACGCTGTCGATATGCGAGCCGACCAGCACCGGGGCAAGCGACGGATCGCCCCCCTCGAGCCGCCCGACGAGATTGCCGACGCTGTCAATCCGCGTACTCAGTCCCGCCTCCTGCATCCGGCCCGCGAGGTAATCCAGCGCCGCGCGGTGCTGCGCGCTGTAGGTCAGCCGGGTGGTACCGCGGCCCGGGGTGGCGGTGAAGGCGGCCACCGCCTCGATCATCTCGCGGATGCGCCCCTCGCTGACGTGCAGCGCCATCACAGCAGCCCCGCGAAGATACCGGCCAACAGCACCGAGACGATGGTCACCGTGACGAAACCGGCGACCAGCATCGGCGGCAGCATGTGGGCGGAGAGCACCTCGCGTTCGTCTTCCTGGTCGGACAGCGCGTTCACCACCTCGTTGGTGATCACGTAGTCGGCGGGGAAGCCGTAAAGCGCGGTCAGCGAGCAGGCGAAGGCCATCGCTGGCGTGCTGCCCAGCAGCTTTCCGGCGATGAAGGAGAAAACGTACATGCCGGCGATGCCGATGAGGATCGCGCCGAACATCGGGCCCGCGAGATCGAGCAGCATCTCGGGCGTCGCGCGGTTCAGCCCGCCGAGGATGAACAGCATCAGCACCATGATCACGAAGCCGAAGGAGTTCGCGAGCTGCAGCGGCTGGCGCTCGAGGAAGCCGACCGAGGCGGCGATGACCCCCGCCACGAGGCACAGCACGAAGGGGCTGATCTCGAAATAGGGCTTCACCAGCTCGGACACGCCCCAAGCAAGGAAGGCGACGAGGCCCAGCCGGAACAGCTTGAAGTAGACGGTGTTGTATTCTGCCGGCAGGTTGCGGAACAGCGCGGGCACCGCGGCGCCCTGCGCGCTCTCGACCTGTGTCACCTTGGCCGCGCCGGCCCATTTGCCGCTGCGGTAGAGGCCCAGCACGCGGCGTCCCTCACGCTGGAGCATCCACGACGTCAGCGGGTAGCCGATGAAGCCCTGCATGACATAGATCAGGATGGCGAGCACCGCGAGGCTCTCGAAGCCCGCCTTGGACGCGGCCTCGGACATGATCAGCGACGAGACCACCCCACCGGTCAGCGGCGGTGTCACGACGACGAGGGTTTCGAAATCGAGGAAGAGCCGCCCGACGGTGAACAGCATGGCGGCGATCCCGGCGATCCCGAGGAGCGCGATGACCACCGTGCGCCACTGCCGCCTCAGTTCCTTGAGCGAGAGCAGCGTGCCCATATTGGTGATCAGCAGGAACATCGACAGGTAGACGACCGGCGTTCCGAACCCGGCGACCTGCACGATATCGGCGGGGAAGAACGTCCAGTAGCCGACAAGGAACAGGACGGCGCAGACGAAGATCGACGGCAGCCGCGAGCGGGTTCTCGTGGCAGCGACGTCGCCGACGAAGAGGATCAACGTCAGCACGGCAAAGGCGGCAAGTTGGGGCATTCGGGTCTCGCTTGGAATCTTGAAATGCAACGGTTGACGGATCGTTACATCCAAGTGGATGTAATTTGCAAGCTGTGCTATGTTTCGGTATGCCGCCGCGAAATATTGCAACCTCGTGGGGCGCTGGGTACCACGGAGACCTTTCGACACCGCCACGGCGAGGACAGCTTGCGATACGAAACCCACGACATCCTGCGCGAGACCTTCACGTCCGATCTGCGCTATCTGATGGCGGTGAGCCACATCGTCCTTGCGAACAACCAGGTGTCCAACCGGTTCTTCGAGAAGACCTACCGCATGCCGGTGCATGCTTGGTCGGCGCTTTACGCGGTGGTGCGATTTCCCGGCCTGCTCGCGAAGGACATCCCGCTGCTGTTCCCGCGACCGCAGAATTCGGTCAGCCGCGCGGTCTCGATGTTGCGCGAACGTGGCTGGATCACCGTCGAGACCAGCGACGAGGACACGCGGGCCCGACTGCTCTACCCGACCGATGAAGGGCGGCGCGTGCTTGAAGGGATCGAGACGCAGGTCCTGAAGCGCCAGGAAGAGATCTTCAGCGTGCTGTCACAGGAAGAGCGCGATCAGTTCCTGGAACTGTGCCGCAAGCTGATCCTCGGTGGTGGTCTTTCAATCTCCGAGGCGCTGTCACCCGACGATGCCTGAAGGTGGGGGCCCGCGAAGCTGGGCCGATATGGCGCCGGGCCCTCTCGACGCACAGGAGCTGATCCCCTGCGTCCGGCTGCTGGTCCGACGGGTCGCGGTTGGGATCGATCCGCACGCGTGGCGGGACAGGTGGTGGAGGTGACGCTCGACCATCCCCCGACCGGGTTTGGCGTCAGCCACACGGTACCCCATCCCGCGCGCCGCCGCATCGCGCGCGCCCGGACCTGGATCGACTATAGGGTCGAGACGCTTCCGGCGCTTGCCAGCGATGGGTGAAAACGGCGGCATGCCGGACGGCACCGATACGAATGGCACAGCGCGCGAGACCTGCAGGAGGGCTTTTTGCCTGACCTCCGCTGACGCCCCCCCTCATAGGTTTCATCCTGCCACCTTGGCCTTGGGCGTCTGCGCCATGTCATAAGCGGCTTGGTTCCGTTCAATGTCGTCGCAGTTCAGCGCCGACCATTCGCAGAGCGCAAAGAGCGGCCCGACCAGGGTCTCGCCCAGGGGTGTCAGCCTGTACTCGACCTGCGGGGGCGTCTTGTCGGCGAAGACCTCTCGCTGGACGAGCCCGTCGCGTTCCAATGCGCGCAGCGTGACGGTCAGCATGCGTTGCGAAATCGTCTCGATTTCACGGCGCAACTGATTGTAGCGCTTGGGTTTCTCCGACAGGACCAGCACCGTCAGCGCCGCCCACTTGTTGCCAACCTGCGAGAGGATCGGCGAGATCCGGTTGCAATCCCCGGGTACAGACATGTGCCCTAGCTTCACGAACGTGCCTCCTTGTGCCGTTATTTTCGCATCCCTATCCATTCTAACGTACAAAGAGTAACCGCACACCAGGAGAATAATAGATGTGTGACCTTTGCCGCTCTGCCCGCCCGAACCGGCGCTCCTTCCTCAAGCTTGCCACTGCCAGCGCAGCGTCGGCCGCCGTATTGCCGGCCTTCCTGTCCAGCCCCGCCGCCGCACAGACGCTTCCCGAGGGTGTCGGCGCGCAAGGGTGCCGCACGCTGATCCGCGGCGGCCACGTCATGAGCATGGACCCGCAGGTGGGGGACTTCGAGCGGGGAGACGTACTGCTCGAAGGCAGCCGGATCGTCGAGATCGCGCCGCGCATCGAGGCGCCCGATGCCGCGGTGATCGAGGCTGAAGGCAGGATCGTCATGCCCGGCTTCATCGACACGCATCACCACCAGTTCGAGACGGCGCTGCGGTCTTTCCTGCCGAACGGGATTATGTATGCCACGCCGGACCGCGACGGCGCCCCGAACTACCTCGACGACATTCTCGGGAAGTTTGCCCCGGCCTATCGCCCGGAAGATGTCTACATTTCCGAGCTTTTTGGTGGCATCAGTCAGCTCGACGCCGGGGTCACCACGGTCCACGATGTCTCGCAAATCCACCATTCTCCCGCCCATTCCGACGCGGCGATCAGGGGGCTGCGCGAGGCGGGGCGCCGGGGCGTCTTCGGCTACTTCGAAGGTCAGGGCGCCGATGCGCAGTATCCGCAGGACGCGCGGCGCATCCGCGACGCGTATTTCAGCTCGGACGATCAGCTGCTGACGATGGTCATGGGGGGCGAGGCCTATCTGCCGCATGTCGATCCGCTGGATCTGTGGACGCTGGGGCAGGAGCTCGATCTGCCTATCGCGCTGCATGTGGTCGGCAGCCTCGGCATGCGCGAGACGATGGACCGGCTCATCCCGCATTTCACCGACCGACATCTGTTCATCCACATGACCGGGATGAGCGACGCCGCCTGGGAGCGCACCCGCGAGGTCGGCGCACATGTGTCGCTTTCGGTGCCGATCGAGATGCAGATGCGCCACGGCATGCCGCCGATCCAGAAGGCGCTCGACATGGGCATCGCGCCGTCCCTGTCGGTGGACGTCGAATGCACCATGACCGCCGACTTCTTCACCCAGATGCGCAGCGCCATGACGCTTCAGCGCGCCTTCGCAAATCAGGCCGCGCTGGACGGAGACGAGACGGCCCCGACTCTGCTGACCGCGCGGGACGTGCTGGAATTCGCCACGATCAATGGCGCCAAGGACCTCTGGCTTGATCACAAGGTGGGCAGTCTGACCCCGGGCAAGGAAGCCGACATCCTCTTGCTGGATGCCGAGGCCCTGAACGTCGCGCCGCTGAACAATGCACCGGGGGCGGTGGTGACCCTGATGGAGCGATCGAACGTCGAGACCGTGCTTGTCGCTGGGCAGATCAAGAAGTGGAAGGGCGAGATGGTCGGTTTCGACGTTCCTGCCCTGCGCGATCAGATCACCCGCTCCCGGGATTACCTGTTCGAGGCCGCTGGCGTCGAACACGCGCTTTTCGACTGAGCGTCTGACGCGCAAGGCACGGCGGCGGCGATTGAATCATCGCCGCCGTTCACCGCGGATCGGAAGGTTGGGCCGACTTCCGGAAAGCGTTCTATGGGGCAGTTGAGCCGGGGACCATGGATGCGCCCGAGACCTTTGGCCCGGGGTCTGGCGCGCGGGTGCAGGCTCCCGGACAAATTGAAGACAGACACGTCCTCCACTTCTATATAGAAGTGGTTGACTCACCCTCTGCACACGACTACTCAGTGCCGAGGGAAGGAGACCGCAATGTCATCACTGGACCGACTGGAAGAAGACAGCCGCCTGCCGGCCTACCTGCGCCTGCGCGACCGGATCGCCGCGCGCATCGCCGCCGGCGAATGGTCGACCGAAGACGCCCTGCCCTCTGAAAACGCGCTTGCCCGCGATTCTGGCTTTTCGGTCGGCACCGTGCGCAAGGCGCTGCAGCAGCTGGTCTCCGAGGGGCTGCTCGAGCGCCGCCAGGGCGCCGGCACCTTCCTGCGCAAACCCGCGTTTGAGCCGACGCTGTTCCGTTTCTTCGCGCTGCAGGGCGAAGACCGCGCCCAGAGCATCCCGGTGAGCCGGCTGATTGCCCGCAGCGTGCAGAACGCGCCCGCCGAGATTGCCGCCGTGCTGGGCTCGGGCGACTGCATCCGCATCGACCGCCTGCGCCTGCTGCAGGACACGCCGATCCTGACCGAGGAGATCTGGCTGCCCCGCGCGCGCTTCGACGGCATCGAGATGGTTGCCGAGGCCGAGATCGGGCCGCTGCTCTACCCCTATTACCTTGAGCGTTTCGGCGTCTTTGTCGCCCATGCCGAGGACGAGGTGAGCTTTGCCAAGCCCCCCGCCGCCATTTCCAAGCGCCTGCGCCTTGCCGCCGGCGAGTTCGTCGCGGTGATCGAGCGCACGGCCTTCGCCCTTGACGGCAGCGCGATCGAGTGGCGCCGCGCCATGGGGCCGGCGCGCAGCTTCCGCTACCGAAGTCGCATCGGCTGATCCCGATCCTGGCCCGGCACGCCACGCGCCGGACCTCCCCATAGGGCTCGAGCGCGACCACTCCGCGCTCGCCCGATTTCCCGGCCCCCTCCACGGAGCCCTCCCCTCCCTTGCAGGAGCGGGGCCGGGACGTCTTGCCCCACGAACAGAAGGACCCGGCATGACCTCCAGCCCCCCGCTCTCCGGCATCGACACCCATGCGCATATCTTTGACCCGCGCGCGCTGATGGCGCCCGGACGCCGCTATGCACCGAGCTACACGGCGACCGTCGAGGCCTGGCTGGGGCACATGGAGCGCGCGGGTGTCAGTCACGGAGTGCTGGTCCAGCCAAGCTTCTACGGCACCGACAACCATCTGCTCGCCGAGGCCCTCGCGGCGTATCCGCAGCGGCTGCGCGGCATCGCCGTGCTCGACCCGGCGGTCGCGGAACGCAGGCTGGCCGAGATGAATGCGCAGGGCTTCGTCGGGGCGCGGCTCAACCTCGTCGGCAAGTACCTCGAGGACTACACCAGCCGAGAATGGCAGCGCTTTTTCCACCGCCTTGCCGAAATCGGCTGGCAGGTGGAGATCCAGCGCGCCTTCGAGGACTTCGCGCAGCTTCTTCCCGCCATCTCACGCGCCGGCTGCGCCGTGATGATCGACCACTTCGGCCTGCCGCAGGGCGGAATCGACGCCGCGAACCCCGCCCATGCCGCCACACTCGACATGCTGCGGCAGACGCCCAATGCCTGGGTCAAGCTCTCGGCCCCCTATCGCAGCGGTCAGGACGCGGCGCGGGCTTCTGCCTCGCTCGCACATCTGCGCGCCGCCTGCGACGGCTTGAGCCGCTTCGTCTGGGGCAGCGACTGGCCGCACACCCAGCATGAGACGGCCGCCAGCTATGCCCAGCAGGTCGCGCGCCTCGAGCAGTTGCTCCCCGATCCGGACGATCGGCGCCGCGTGCTGGTCGAAAATCCGGCGGCGCTCTTCCGCTTCACCTGACACCGCCCCGAGACAAGGGAGGACACCATGAGTCTCATCACCGTGCTGGCCATCGTTCTGGCCATCATCCTCGGCTACAAGACCCGTATCAACATCGGGCTTTTCGCCATTGCCTTCGCCTATCTCATCGGTGCCTTCCTGATGGGTCTGAAGCCCTCCGAGATCATCGCCATGTGGCCGCTGAAGATCTTCTTCGTGATCTTCTCGGTGTGTCTCTTCTACAGCTTCGCCATGGTCAACGGCACGCTCGAGAAGCTGGCGGGCCACCTCCTCTATGCCTGCCGCGGCGCCCCCTGGCTGCTGCCTTACGCGGTCTTCATGACGGCGACGGTGATCGCGGCGATGGGCGCGGGCTATTACACCGTGTTGGCCTTCATGGCGCCGATCACCCTGCTGCTCTGCCGGCGCACCGGCATGGACCTCATTCTCGGCGGCATGGCGGTGAACTACGGCGCGCTCGGCGGCGCCAACTTCATGTCGAGCCAGTCCGGCATCATCTTCCGCGGGCTGATGACCAACGCCGGGATCGATGCCAACACCGCCTTCGTCAACAGCGTCGCGATCTTCGCCGCGACCTTCCTGCTGCCGGTGGTGGTGATCACGCTGATGCTCCTCGTGACGGGCAAACACCGCGGGCTGCAGGGCGAGATGCAGATCGACAAGCCCGCGCCGCTCGAACCCAAGCAGCGCCAGACGCTCTGGCTGACGCTGGCGATGATGGCGATCGTGCTGGCCGCGCCGCTCGCGCATCTGGCCCTGCCCGGAAACGAGACCGCCGCCTTCATCAACTCGAAGATCGACATCGGCCTTATCGCCAGCGTGTTCTCGGTCATCGCGCTGATGCTGAAGCTCGGCGACGAGCGCAAGGCCATCGCGTCGCTTCCCTGGCCGACGCTGATCATGATCTGCGGCATGGGCATGCTGATCGCCGTGGCCATCAAGGCCGGCACCATCGACCAGCTCGCGGCCTGGATCGGCGGCACGATCCCGCCCGTGCTGGTGCCGCTGAGCTTCGGCGTGGTGGCCGCGATCATGTCGCTCTTCGCCTCGACGCTGGGGGTGGTGACGCCGGCGCTCTTTCCCATGGTGCCGGCACTCGCGGCGCAGCTGGGCCTGAGCCCGATGCTGATGTTCACCGCCATCGTGGTCGGCGCGCAGGCGACATCGATTTCGCCCTTCTCCTCGGGCGGCAGCCTGATCCTTGGCTCGGCGCCGGATGCCGAGCTGCGCCACAGCCTTTTCACCCGGCTGCTGCTGCGCGCCGCGCCGCTCGGCTTCGTCGCGGCAATGCTGACGAACCTGACGCTGACCTTCCTAACCTGAGCTCGGGCGGCGAGGTCCAGCGCGCGGGCAAAGGAAAGCCGCGCCTGGACCTTAAAGCCGGAGATCGCGTCGGTCGCCCCGACCCCAACCGGCAGATCATGGCTGGCCAGGACCGCGGACCGCCACGGGAGAGAGAGGCACGCCTGCCGGTCGATTTGGGGAGCCGAAAGAGACCGGCCTCGACGCACGAACCCCTCGAAGTAAGGCAACCGGGAGCGATGCAAGTGCAGCCAGCGCGGCGTCTCCGGTGGCTAGAGATGCCGCACGAGGCGGAGCGCGTCGTAAATCGCCGCGTGGGTGTTGCGGCTCGAGATCGCGTCGCCGATCCGGAACAGCCGGAAGCTCCCGCCGGCATTGGGCGCCAGCGCCTGCGGTCTGCCGTCGATGAGCGCGTCGTAGTCCACCTCTCCCAGGTTCGAGCTTTGCGGTTTCAGCGCGAAGTAAAGCTCGTCCAGCGGCCGCGTGCCGGCGTTCACAACCACCTGGTCGACCAGACGGCTGCGCTTGGCCGCGCCGTAGTCGCTGCCGAGCGTGGCCCGCAGCTGGTTGCCATCACGCTCGACCGACTCCAGCCGCCATGTGACGGTGAAGGTCGTGTCGCGCATCTGCAGGTTGCGCATGTAGGGCACGAGGTTCATCGACATGACCTCGGCCGCGAGGTTGCGGTCCCAGCTGACGATCTCGACCTGCGCGCCGGCCTCCGAGATCAGGTCGGCCGCCATGAGCCCTGCGTGATCGCCCGCCTCGTCGAAGACCAGCACGGTCTGGCCGGGTTTGACGTCGCCCGACAGGATGTCCCAGGCCGAGACAACCAGCTCGTTGCCAGCGGTCAGAACCTCGGTGTGCGGCAGCCCGCCGGTCGCGAGGATCACCGCGTCGGGGGCGCTGCCGAGGACATCCTCCGCCTCGGCATAGGTGTTGAACTCGAACCGCACGCCCATCTTCAGGCATTGCTGGTAGCGCCAATCGATGATCGAGATCATCTCGCGGCGTCGCGGCTGCAGCGCGGTCAGGCGGATTTGCCCGCCCGGTTGGTCGGCGGCCTCGAAAACGGTTACGTCATGGCCGCGTTCGGCAGCGACCCGGGCAGCCTCGAGCCCGCCCGGCCCGGCGCCGACAACGGTGACGCGCTTTCGGGTCTGGGCCTTGGCGATGGCATGCGGCTGCTCCAGTTCGCGCCCGGTGGACGGGTTGTGCAGGCAGAGCGCCATGCCGCCCTGGTAGATGCGGTCGAGGCAATAGTTTGCCCCCACGCAGGGCCGGATATCCTCTTCGCGACCCTCGATGACCTTTCGCACAAGGTGCGGGTCCGCCATATGCGCGCGGACCATGCCGACCATGTCGAGCTTGCCCGAGGCGATGGCGTGGCGCGCGGTGGCGACATCGGGGATCTTGGCGGCATGGAAGGTTGGGAAATCCGTCGCCTTGCGGATCTCCCCGGCGAAATCGAGGTGCGGCGCGTTGCGCATGCCCTGGATCGGAATCAAGTCGGTCAGCCCCGCGTCGGTGTCGATATGGCCGCGCACGACGTTGAGGAAATCGACCAGCCCGCTCTGCTTCAGCTTGCGGCTGAGCTCGATGCCCTCGTCCGCAGTCAGCCCGCCCGGCAGGCATTGATCACCCGTGTAGCGCAGGCCGACGATGAAGGCCTCGCCGCAGCGCGCCCGGATCGCGCGCAGCACGTCCATGGTGAAGCGCATGCGGTTGTCGAGGCTGCCGCCGTAGTCGCCACCGAGGTCGTTGGTCTGCTCCGACCAGAACTGTTCGAGCAGATGGCCGTAGGCCTCGAGCTCGATGCCGTCGACCCCCGCGGCCTGCATCCGCTCGGCGGCATCGGCGAAATCGCCGATGATCCGGGCCATGTCCCAATCCTCGATCAGCTTCGGCGCGGCGCGGTGTGCAGGTTCGCGGTCAAATCCGGGCGCGACCACGGGCAGCCAGTCCGCCTTGTCCCAGCGGGTCCGGCGGCCAAGGTGCGAGAGCTGGATCATCACCGCCGCGCCATGATCGTGGCATTCGTCGACGAGCTGTTTCATCCACGGCACCACTTCGTCCTTCCAGGCGAGGATGTTGTTGAACACCGGCGGGCTGTCTTTGGAGATGCTGGCCGATCCGGCGGTCATGGTCATCGCCACACCCGCCTTCGCCCGCTCCACATGGTAGGCGCGGTAGCGCTCCTTGGGCAGACCGTCCTCGGGATATGCCGGCTCGTGGCTGGTGATCATGATCCTGTTGCGCAGGGTCAGGTGCTTGAGCTGATACGGCTGAAGGAGCGGATCGTTCGTCATCGGAGACCTCTGGGCAGGGGATGCGTCACGGGCATCTCAAGACATAATGTTCACATGTGTCAATTTAAAAATCATCATCGAACATTTTATGGCCCAGCTCCACCGCCATCTCGAAAAACCTGTCGCGGATGCACGCAAAATAGACAGAGGTATACAGTTTCTTGGACAGTCCGGCGGCACCCTGCTAAACACGCCTCATGAACAACGAGATTTCACCCGAACGCGGCTGGCGGGGCTCGCGCGAGCTCTGGCTCGGCGCGGCCACCGAGGCGTTGATCGAGGGCGGAATCGACGCGGTGAAGATCCTGCCGCTGGCGAAGAAGCTCGGCCTTTCGCGCACCAGTTTCTACTGGTTCTTCAAGGACCGCGAGGCCCTGCTCGAGGCGCTTCTCGCCCATTGGGAGGCGGTGACGACTCGCCCCCTGCTCACCGCGAGCCGCGAGTATGCCGCGACCGAGACCGAGGCGATGCTGAACCTCGTGAGCATCTTCCTTTCGGACGAAGGCTTTAACGCGCGGCTCGACAGCGCCGTACGCGCCTGGGGCCGACAGGACCCGGCGGTGTTGCCGAAGGTGCACGAGGCGGACGAGCAGCGCCGGCGCGCGCTCAAGGAGCTGCTGCAGCGCTGGGGGCATTCCGAGCCGGATGCGGATGTGCGGGCCTGGACCATCTACCTCGTGCAGATGGGCTATATCGCCCTGCAGCTCGAGGAGACGCTTGAGACGCGGCTCGCGCGCTTTCCCGACTACGTGCAGGTCTACACCAGCCGCTACCCCACCGACGAGGAAATGGCGCGCTTCAAGGCCCGGCTCGGCCTGAACCCGGAGTTTCCACGCTGATCGCCAAGATCAGCGCGGACGCTGCGTCATGGCATAAAATTCTTGAGCGGTTCTCTTCGCAGGGCAATTCTACTCAAGGGAGAATTTGGGAGGATATCCATGAAGCTGACCGCCATCACGCTGGCCCTTCTGGCAAGCGCGTCCTACGCCTATGCCGATCAGACGCCCGAGGAGTGCAGCGCGCTGCGCGACACGGTCTTCGACGGCGGCCATGTCACCTCGGCCCGGGTGATGAGCCCCGAGGGCCTGCCGCAGTATTGCGAGGTGCGGGCCACCGCCCTGCCCGCCATTTCCATCGAAGTGCGCCTGCCGCTCTCGGGCTGGAACGGCAAGTTCTACCAGGCGGGCTGCGGCGGCTTCTGCGGCATCCTCGGGCGGGCCGATGGTGGCGAGTCCTGGGTCAACGCCATGCGCCCGGGGCTCGAGCGCGGCTATGCCACCGCCACGTCGGACAGCGGCCACCACGCGCTCGCCGTCACCGAGGCGACCTGGGCGCAGGACAACCCCAACGCCGAGCGCGATTGGGGCTGGCGCTCGATCGGCGAGACCAACCGGATCGCGCAGGTGATGATCGATGCCTTCTACGGCGCGCCCTCGAGCCAGGCGATTTTCCAGGGCTGCTCGACCGGCGGGCGCATGGCGCATGTGGCGGCGCAGCGCTATCCCGAGATGTTCGACGGGATCATCTCGGGGGCTCCGGCGATGGATTACACCGGGCTCGTCGGCACGGCGATGTCTTGGACGCTTCAGGCCAATACCGCCGAGGACGGCAGCCAGATCCTCGGGCCTGACGAGGCCGCGACCATCGGCGCGGCGGTGATGCAGCAATGCGACGGCGCGGATGGCACCGAAGACGGGGTGATCGAAGATCCACGCGCCTGCGAGGTCGATTACTCCGGCCTCGGCCTCAGCAACCAGCAACTCGACACGTTGGCGAAATGGCGCGAGGGTCCGCGCAACGCGGCGGGCGAGCAGCTCTACCCGGGCGGCATTCCCGAGGGGTCGGAACCCTTCTGGTGGCTCTGGCTGACCGGCAACGCCGAGGGCGCCGGAAAGCTGGTCTCGGGCTTTGCGGGGGGCTTCACCCGCCACATGGCCTTTGCCGACGATCCGGGCACCGACTACTCGCCGCTGTCCTTCGATTTCGAGGCCGATCCGGCGCGCATGGCGACGGCGGCTTCGGTCTATAACGGCGACACCCCGGATCTCTCGGCCTTCCGCGCGGCGGGCGGAAAGATGATCGTCTACCACGGCTGGGCGGATTCCATCGTGACACCCTACAAGACCATGGAGTGGTACGACCAAGCGGCGGAACTTGCCGGTGGCGAGACCGCGCTGAACGAGAACGTGAAGCTCTTCATGGTACCGGGGCTCGATCATTGCGGCATCCTGCCCGGTCCGAACGGGGTGAACTGGTCCTCGCTCGATCCGATGACCCCGCTGGAGGCCTGGATGAACGAGGGCACCGCGCCGAGCTCAATCATGGTCGAGTGACCCTTCCGCCTCCTGCCCCGCGTCCTCGGCCCGGGCAGGAGGCTCCTCTCTGCCGCGCTCAGTCCACCATGCGGTGCTGCGGCGCGAAGACGCTGAGTTTCAGCCAGGTTTTCAGGCGGGTTTCCAACTCCGGCACGGCGTCGATCTGGATATGCCCCGCGTCGATCTCGTCGGGCAGCCGGGACAGGCCCATCCAGACCGAGGTCATCGCCCGCAGGTCGGCCGTCACGAGGATGTCGACCTCGTAGCCGGGGTCAAATTTGCACAGGTCGGTGTCGTCGGTGCCCACGACGAGCCACCAGTCGCGCAGGTTTTCCCCGATTTCCGGGTACAGAAACTGAATCGTGCAGCGCCGGTCGGGGCGCGGATCCGGGTCGAAATTCCGGCGGATGTCCCACATGAGAAGCGATGGGTCGAGGTTGCGCAGCGACAGGCGCGACTCGACCCAGCGCTGCCCCCAGTTGCCGATGCCCATCACGATCGGGCGCAGGTCCTCACCCGCCGGGGTGAGCTGGTATTCCTGTGTGCCGCGATCTGTCTGCACCGTGCGGATCACCCCGGCCAACTCCAATTCCTTGAGACGTTTGGACAAAAGGCTGGGCGACATCTTCGGAACGCCCTTGCGGATGTCGTTGAAGCGGGTCGATCCGCAGAGCAGTTCGCGCACGACAAGCGGCGTCCAGCGCGTGCAGAAGACCTCGGACGCCATCGAGATCGGGCAAAACTGCCCATAGAGGTTGGTGATCTCCATGCGAAGGATCATACACGAGCCGATTCATTTCCTGAACTATCGCTCTGTGTCGACTCTGTCATGCTCGTGGGACGACAGGGAATGAAAGGACCACGAGATGACCGAGATCGAGACCCTCGACCGCCCGGCGACGCGGGACTTCACCGCCATCGCCGAGGACTTCGCGGCCAGCTGCGGCAAGCACGCCATGGCCCGCGACGATGACGACAGCTTCGTTGCCGAGAACTACCGCAGGGCCAAGGAGGCCGGGCTCATCGACGCGGGCGTTCCGGCAGAACTGGGTGGTGGCGGCGCCGATGTCCGCGCCCTCTGCGACATGCTGCGCCGCGTGGCGCATGGATGCTCGTCCACCGCGCTGGCGCTGTCGATGCACACCCACCAGGTCGCCTTTCCCGCCTGGCGCTGGCACCACCAGCAAGCGACGCGGGACAAGACCGAGCCGTTGCTGAAAAGGATCGCTGCCGAGAAGCTCGTGCTGCTCTCCTCCGGCGGCGGCGACTGGATCGGTGGATCGGGCAAGGCCGAACCGGTCGAGGGCGGCTACCGGATCACCGCCCGCAAGATGTTCGTCTCGGGCGCGCCAGCCGGGGATCTGCTGATGACCAGCGCGATCTCACCCGAAGAGGGCGGCACGATCCTGCACTTCCCATGCCCCATGGCGGCACCCGAGGTCTCGGTGCTCGACACTTGGCACACGCTGGGGATGCGCGGCACGGGCAGCCACGACGTGATGATCGAGGGGCTCTTCGTGCCCGCCGAAAAAGTTGCTGTGAAACGTCCGCAGGGCAGGTGGCACCCAATTTTCTTCATGCTGGGCACGATCGCTTTTCCGATCATCTACGCGGTCTACCTCGGCGTCGCCGAGCGGGCGCGGGATCTCGCGGTGGAGATCGCCACGCGGCGCCCGGCCTCGCGCCTGCTGCGCGACCGTGCCGGGCGGATGGAGACAGCGCTCTGCAGCGCGCGGCTCGCCCACGCGCACATGGTCGCGACCTGCGAGTTGAACACGCCCGGCGCCAAGACGGTCGGGCAGGTGATGACCGGCCGCCGGCTGGTCGAGGAGAACGCGATCCGCACGGTCGAACTGGCCATGGAACTGGCGGGCGGCGCGGGCTTCTACCGCAAGGCGGAACTCGAGCGGCTGTTCCGCGACATCCAGGCCGCGCGCTACCACCCGCTGCAAAAGGAGATACAGTCTGAATACGTCGGCGCCCTCGCGCTCGGTCAGTCGATCGACGAGATCTTCTGAACCGCCTCCCAGCCCCTCGCGGCGTTGACGGGCCGCGGCGCCCTCCGGACACCTCCCCGGGGGCGCCGCGCGCTGCCCGGCGGCAGAGCGCCTGTGCTATACTGCGCCGCATCTATGCTCTGACGACAGGAGGAGGCGATGGGCATGGAAAAGCAAGACGCTGCCACGGGCCAGATCACGGCAGAGGCGGCGCGGGTCTACGAATCGTTCTTCGTTCCGGCGCTCTTCGGGCAATTTGCCCCTTGGCTGGTCGAGGCGGCGGGCATCCGGGGCGGCGGCCGGGTACTCGATGTGGCGACGGGCACCGGCGTCGTGGCCCGGGCGGCGCTCAAGCGCGGCGCGAGCGTGAGCGCGGTGGACATCAACGAGGGCATGCTGACGGTGGCCCGTGAGCTGGAGCCGCATGTGAACTTTCAGCGCGCGCCGGCCGAGGCGCTGCCCTTCGACGACAATGCCTTCGACGCGGTGACCTGCCAGTTCGCGCTGATGTTCTTCGAGGACCGCGTGCAGGCGCTGCGCGAGATGCGGCGGGTCTGCCATCCGGGCGGGCATGTGGCGGTCTCGGTCTTCGATGCCTGGGAGGAGTCGCCGGGCTACCGCGATCTCATTCCCCTGCTTGGCGAGATCATGGGCGAGGAGGCGGCGGAGGCGCTCAAGGCGCCTTTCTGCCTCGGCGATCCGGCGGAGCTCGCGGCCCTGCTCGACGAGGCGGGGCTCGGCGCCGCGCAGCGCATCCACAAGACCGGGCAGATCCGCCACAGCTCGCTCGAGGCCTGGCTCGACACGGAAATCGGCGGCTGGACGCTGGCCAGCATGGCAACGCCGGAGATCATGACGGCTCTCAAGGCAGCGGCGGAGACAAGGCTCGGCCAGTATCGCAACGCCGACGGCACTGTGTCCTTCGAGGCGCCAGCGGTCTTTGCCACAGCCGAAGTGAAACCCTGAGGTGAGTGCCGCAAGACCTTGATCAAAATCATGGACTCGCGCTGCCTTGCGGGCGAGGCTGGCCGGGACGGATGCCGCGCGTGTCCAGAACGGGAGAGGGTGGCATGCTGGCAATGCTCAAGGGTCTGGCGGGTCTGGCGGTGCTGCTGCCGTTCGGTCTCAAGTCCTGTGACGGACCGCCCGCCGACGTGGCGCTTGGCCAGTTGATGCGCGAGCGCGTGCTGCTGACCGCCACCGCCAACGAGCTCATCACCGATCTGCCCATCGCCGAGGGCAGCGCGGTGAAGGCGGGCGACGTGCTGGTCCACCTCGACGACAGCCTGCAGCAGGCGCAGGTGGCGGTGGCGCAGGCGCAGCTCGCCGAGGCGGAGGCCGATCTCGAGCGGATGCGCACCGGTGCCCGCCCCGAGGAATTCGCCATCGCCGAGGCGCGGGTCGAGGGGGCCCGCGCGGTCTACCAGGAGGCGCAGGCCAGCTACGAGCGCAACGCCCGGCTGGTCGAGACCGGCACAGTCACCGCCGCCCGGCTGGACGAGGTGGTGGCGCAGCGCAACTCGGCGCTGGCCGAGCTGACCAGCGCCGAGCAGTCGCTGCAAGAGCTGCGGATCGGCGCCCGCGCCGAGGACATCCGCATCGCCGAGGCGCATGTGACCGCCGCCGAGGCGCAGGTCACCGCAGAGCGGACCCGGCTGGACAATCTGACCATCCGCGCCTCGCGCGACGGGCTGCTCGACAGCCTGCCGTGGAACCGCGGCGAGCGGGTGCCCCTCGGCAGCCCTGTTGCGGTGCTGCTGACCGGCGACCGACCCTACGCGCGCATCTATGTGCCCGAAGCCGCCCGCGCCAGGCTGGCCATCGGCGATCCGGTCTCGATCAGCCTGGACGGAAACAGCGAGGTCTACCAGGGCACCCTGCGTTGGATCAGCAACGAGCCTGCCTTCACGCCTTATTACGCGCTCAACCAGGAGCAGCGCAGTCGGCTGGTCTACCCGGCCGAGGTGGCGCTTCCCCAAGCGGCGGCAGAGCTGCCAGCGGGGCTTCCGGTCTCGGCACATCTGCCATGAGCGAGGCCATCGCCCAGACCTTCGGGCTCACCCGGCGTTTCGGCGACAAGCTAGCGGTGGACGGGCTCAATCTCGCGATCCCCAAGGGCGTGGTCTATGGGCTTCTCGGGCCCAATGGCTCGGGCAAGACCACTGCGATGCGGATGCTGACCGGGCTTCTGACGCCCTCGTCGGGCCATGCAGAAGTTCTCGGCGCGCGCCTGCCCGGCGAGGCCGAGGCGGTGAAGCGGCGGATCGGCTACATGACGCAGGGCTTCACCTACTACCGCGACCTGACCGTGCTGGAGAACCTGCGCTTCATCGCCGAGATCCACGATCTTCCCGCGCGCCGCAAACGCCAGCGCATCGACGAGCTGATGGACACCTACACGCTGCGCGAGCAGGCGAACGTGCTGGCCGGGGCGCTGAGCGGCGGCCAGCGCCAGCGCCTCGCGCTTGCGGCAACGGTGATGCACGAGCCTGAGTTGCTGTTCCTCGACGAGCCGACGGCCGCGGTCGATCCCGAGTCCCGCCGCGCCTTCTGGGAGCAGCTCTTCGATCTCGTCGATGCCGGCACCACGATGATCGTCTCGACCCACCTGATGGACGAGGCCGAGCGGTGCCACCGGATCGCGATCCTCGACCGCGGACGAAAATGCGCCGACGGCACCCCGCGCGCGCTGATGGACCGGATCGCCGGGCGGGCGGTGGAAGTGGAGTCCGCGGATCCCCGCCGCATCGGGCGAGCGATCTCGGGGCGAGAGGGGATCGTGTCGGTGGCGCAAATCGGCGAACGTTTGCGGGTTTTGGTGGCCGAGGGCACCGGCGATCCCGAGGCGCTGGTGAGAACGGCGCTCACAGGTCACCCCGACACCAGGGTGCGGGCGATCTTTCCCAATCTCGAGGACGTCTTCGTGCTGGCAACCCACGGACAAGACCGATGATCTCCGGCCGTCGCATCCTCGCCATCCTGCGCAAGGAACTGCTGCAGCTGCGGCGCGACCGGATGACCTTTGGTATGATCGTGATGACCCCGCTGATCCAGCTGGTGCTCTTCGGCTACGCGATCAACACGGAGATCCGCCACATTCCCGCTGTGCTGGTCGACCAGAGCGAGAGCAGCCTCAGCCGCAGCCTCGTGCAGATGGTCGAGGCGACGCAGGTGGTGCGCTTCGAGCAGCGCGTCGCCACCGTCGCCGAAGCCGAACGCGCCATCGTCCGCGCCGAGGTCCGTGCCGCCTTCATCATTCCGGAGGACGTGGCGCAGAGACTGGTGCGCAGCCCGGCGATCGGCAGCCGTTTCGCCGACGGACTGCAGCAGGTCGGGGCCCGGCCCATCGCGCAATGGGTGGCGGACGGGTCGGACACGCTGGTCGCCGCGGCGATCCGCTCGCTGCGCTCCATGCCGCTCGGCGAGATGTTCCGCGAGTCCAGCAATACCGCCACGCCGACCTTCGAGGTCACGCTCTTCTACAACCCCGAGCAGCGCTCGGTGGTGAACATCGTGCCGGGGCTGGTGGGCATCATCCTGACCATGACGATGATCATGTTCACCTCGGCGGCGATCGTCCGGGAGAGCGAGCGCGGCAATATGGAGATGCTGATCACCACACCGATCCGCCCGGTCGAGATCATGATCGGCAAGATCATCCCCTATGTCGGCATCGGCCTTGTCCAGGTGGGGATTATCCTCGGTCTGGGCGCGCTGCTCTTTTCGGTGACCGTCGCCGGATCGCTCTGGGTGCTGCTGCTGGTGACGCTGCTCTTCATCGTCGCCAGCCTGTCGCTGGGGCTGGTGCTCTCGACTCTGGCCAGCAACCAGCTGCAGGCCATGCAGATGACGGTCTTTGTGCTGATGCCGTCGATCCTGCTCTCGGGCTTCATGTTCCCCTACGAGGGCATGCCCCGCGGCGCGCAGCTGATCGCCGACCTGCTGCCCGCGACCCACTTCATGCGGATCATCCGCGGCGTGGTGCTGCGCGATGCAGGGCTCATCGATCTGCTCCCCGACAGCCTCTGGCTGCTCGGCTTCGCGCTGCTGGGGTTGGGGCTGGCCTCGCTGCGGTTCCGCAAGCGGCTCGACTGATCCGGCCACCCGCGCACAGGGCCTGCGCTTGGGCAAACAGCCGCCCGGCTTGCGGGCCCTGCCCCCGAATGACTAGCTATGGCTCAAACGGGCCCGGCAGAGGGGGCTTTCCGCTGCCGCCGCAGCCCAAGGAGTATCGCTATGAAGAAGATCGGCTTCCTGTCCTTCGGACATTGGTCCCCGCAACGCGGCTCGGCCACCCGCACCGCCTCGGACGCGCTGCTGCAGGCCATCGACCTGTCGGTCGCCGCCGAGGAGCTGGGGCTCGACGGCGCCTATTTCCGCGTCCACCACTTCGCCCGCCAGCACGCCAGCCCCTTCCCGCTGCTCGCCGCCGTCGGCGCGCGGACCAAGAAGATCGAGATCGGCACCGGCGTCATCGACATGCGCTACGAGAACCCGCTCTACATGGCTGAGGATGCCGGCGCCGCCGACCTCATCAGCCAGGGACGGCTGCAGCTCGGCATCAGCCGCGGCAGCCCCGAGCAGGTGGTCGAGGGCTGGCGCTACTTCGGCTATGCCCCGGAGGAGGGCGAGACGGATGCGGACCTTGGCCGCCGCCACGCGCAGGTCTTCCTGCAGATGCTCGAGGGCCACGGCTTTGCCGAGCCGAACTCGCGCCCGATGTTCCCCAACCCGCCGGGCAAACTGCGGCTCGAGCCGCACTCCGAGGGGTTGAAGGATCGCATCTGGTGGGGCGCAGGCTCCAACAAGACCGCCGAATGGGCCGCCATGCTGGGGATGAACCTGCAAAGCTCGACGCTCAAGGATGACGAGACCGGCGAGCCCTTCCACATCCAGCAGGCGCAGCAGATCCGCGCCTACCGCGAGGCGTGGAAATCGGCGGGCCATGCGCGCAAGCCGCGGGTCTCGGTCAGCCGCTCGATCTTTGCCATCACCAGTGACGAGGACCGGATGTACTTCGGCTCCGGCGGCAAGGAAAAGGACTCGGTGGGCTTCATCGAGCAACAGCGCTCGATCTTCGGCCGCTCCTATGCCGACGAGCCCGACAAGCTGATCGAGCAGTTGAAGGCCGACGAGGGCATCAGGGAAGCCGACACGCTGTTGCTGACCATCCCGAACTCGCTGGGGGTCGATTACAACGCCCATGTGATCGAGAATATCCTGAGCCACGTGGCCCCCGCCCTCGGCTGGCGCTGAGCCGCATTCCACCGCATCGCCCGGACCTAACGCCGGGCGATGCAGGCAGAACTGCCCCCCTCCCCTCTCCCCTGCGCACCCAAGTCTGCGAAATCCCGCCCCAAGGGTGCGGCACCGACGCGCGCATCCCGGATTTCCGGTGCGGAACCTCTCACATTCGCGTGCGAATACCGCTAAGGCGTCGCCCAGAGAGAGTCTTCCCAGGAGAGAGCAATGTCATACTTCCCCCGATGGCGCGTCGGCACGGGTCAGGTGATCATGCCGGACGAGCGCCTGCCCGGCGCGGCCTCGGTTCCGATGGGCATCCAGCACCTGCTGGCCATGTCCGGCTCGACCATCGTCGCCCCGATCCTGATGGGCTTCGATCCCAATGTCGCGGTCTTCTTCTCGGGCATCGGCACGCTGCTCTTCTTCATCATCACCGCGGGCCGTGTGCCGAGCTACCTCGGCTCCTCCTTCGCCTTCATCGCGGTGGTGCTGGCGGTGCTGGGACAGGAGGGCGCGACCATCGCCCATGCGCTCGGCGGGATCATCGCTTGCGGCGCGCTTTACGCGCTGATCGGCCTGATCGTCATGGCAGTCGGCTACGGATGGGTGGAAAAGCTGATGCCCCCCGTCGTGACCGGCACCATCGGCATCGCCATCGGCCTCAACCTCGCGCCGGTCGCCGTGGACCAGTTCAACGCCTTCGGCTCCCCCACCCCCGCGCATCTGACCATCGCGCTGCTGACGGTGCTCTGTATGGCGATGGTCTCCTGCTACGGCCCCTCGGGCACGCGGCGGCTGTCGGTCCTGCTGGCGCTGGTCTTCGGTTACGCGCTGGTGCTGCTGCTGGGCAATGGGCTGGGGATCATGCCGGGCATCGACTTCTCTGCGGTCGGCACGGCGGATTGGTTCGGCCTGCCACGGTTCCAGACGCCCGAGTTCCACTGGTCCGCGATCACCCTCATTGCCCCGGTCGCCATCGTGCTGGTCGCCGAGAACCTCGGTCACATCAAGGCGCTGGGGGCGATCACCGGCAAGGACATGGATCCCTACATCGGCCGCGGCTTCTTCGCCGACGGGCTGGCGACCATGGTCGCGGGCTCGGGCGGCGGCACGGGTGTCACCACCTACGCCGAGAACATCGGCGTCATGGCAATGACCAAGGTCTACTCGACGCTGGTCTTCGTGATCGCCGCTATCGTTGCGATCTGCCTCGGGCTCTCGCCTAAGTTCGGCGCGCTGCTGCAGACGATCCCGGCGCCGGTGCTGGCGGGTCTGTCGGTCGCGGTCTTCGGGCTCATCGCCTCGGCCATGGCGCGAATCTGGATCGAGAACCGGGTGGATTTCTCGGATCCGCGCAACCTCTTCACCGCAGGCATCGCGCTGATTTTCGGCGCCGGGGACTTCACGCTGCACCTCGGCGATTTCGCGCTTGGCGGTATCGGCACGTCTACGCTGGCGGCGCTGCTGCTCTATCAGCTGCTCGGGATCGGTCGCAAAGCGTGACCGTCGACAAGAAAACAGACGGCCCCCACCGCCCACGGTGGGGGCCTTTTGCGGGGGCTTTCGGAACCGCGCCCCCGCAAGTGCCCAAAAATCAGGCAAGCCAGCGCGGGCCCATACCTGCTTGATCCGACGCCCCGCTTATCCACAGCTCCATCCCCCGCCGATGGGGAGAACTCCCGCGCTCCGCGACGGTGACAGCGGCGCGGAAGGGTCAGCCGTGCCGCGCGATATACTGCTCGATCCGCGCCACCTCTTCGTCGGACCCGAAGATCAGCGGGCAGAACCCATGCGGCGTCTCGGGCGTCAGCTCGAGGATCCGCCGCCGTCCGTCGCTCGCGCGGCCCCCGGCCTGCTCGACCATGAAGGCGATCGGCACGGCCTCGTAGGCGAGCCGCAGCCGCCCCTGCTCGTAGCCCTTGCGCCCGTCCTGTGGGTAGAGAAAGGCGCCGCCCTTGAGCATGATCCGGTGCAAATCGCCCACCGCCGCCGCCAGCCAGCGCATGTTGTAGGTCTTGCCCAGCGGGCCGTCCTTTCCGGCGCGCATGTCCTGCGCGTAGGCCTGCAGTCCCGGAGCCCAGTGCCGCTCGTTCGAGGCGTTGACGGCGATCATCGAGGTGGTCGGCCTGAGGCGGATGTTCTCGGCGGTGATGCGGAAATCCCCGGCACGGCGATCGAGCGTGGCGATATGCACGCCGTCGCCCAGCGACCAGGCGAAATCCACAGAATGGCCAAAGCAGGCATAGCCCGCCGCCACCGCCTCGGAGCCCGGGCGGCGGAAGCTGCCATCCCCGGCGGGGTAGATCACGAAAAGCATGCCCAAGAGCGCGCAAATGCCGATCGAGCCGGACCCGTCGATTGGATCCATGGCCACATCGAACGCCCCGTCGGGATCAAGCGTCACCACCGCCTCGGCCTCTTCCGACAGAACGTGGCGGACGTTGCAGCCCGCAAGGGCCTTCACCATGTGCTCATGCGCGCCGACGTCGAGCGCCTTCTGCGCATCGCCGCTTTCGTTGTCGCCGACGATCTGCGCCGGATCGCCGGTCAGAAGACCCTCGGCCAGCCGGTCCGCGATAGCAGGGAGCGCCTCGGCGATATGCCGCACGATGCGCGCGGCGCCGTCATCTGCCAGCCGCATGTGCAGCGCGTCTCCGCGGGGCGGGTGGTCGTTCGGGAGAGTCAACATGATGGGTCGTCCTGTGGGTTTCCGCGCGCTCTGCGCTTGCCTTGCCGATTTAGCGCCCCGCGGCCGCCGAGGAAATGCCGCGCGTCAGGCCCCGGTGCCAAAGGTACTTCCCGTATGACGCACCACCACACTGCCTCTCGAAGGGACGCGCGGCCGCTGTGACCCGGCCGTGACGTCACCTGCGGCACCTGCCACGGCAAATCACAACGCCAGCCAGGGGCGCCCTGCCTGCGAAAGCCCCACCGAACGGCAGATGGTGCATGGTAGCGGAGAATTCCGCCGTGAGATCAGACGGCTGTCAGCCCCGGCGCAGCGCCAGCGCCTCGACCTCGACAAGGAATTCCGGGCGGGTGAACCCAGAGACGATCATCAGCGTCGAGGCTGGCTTCACCTCGAGATCGGCGCAGGCGCGGTCGCGGGCGGCCATGTAGCCCTGCATGTCCTCGCGCCGGGTGACAAAGGCCGAGAAGCGCAGCACGTCCGAGAAATCCAGCCCGTCTTCGGCGAGGATTGCCCGCACCGCCTCGAAGCAGAAATCGGCCTGCGCCTCGACACCGTCCGGGATCGTGCCGTCGAGGCGCAGCGCCAGCTGGCCCGAGGTCACCACCACCGGACCGGCGGCGATGCCGTGCGAATACTGGCCGAAGGGCGCGGCGATGCTCTTGGGGGCAAGCGGTTTCATCGGGTCCGTCCTTCGTCTTTCAGTCCGGCGCGGGCAAGAAAGAGCTGCACCGCCTCCGCCGCGATGCGCTCGAAATCCATCTCGGCTCCGGGATCAACGCCCAGCACGCGGCGGCTCTGGAGTTCGTAATCGGCATAGTGCTGGGTCACCGCCCAGATGTTCATCATGAAGAGCAGCGGGTCGACCGGGGTCATCCGCCCCTCGTCGACCCAGCGCTGGATCACCGCCGTCGCCTCGCGCACCGAGGCGTGCAACCCCTCCCATTTACCGCCCATCTCGGGCGCGCCACGCCCAAGTTCCTGCAGGAACAGCCGCGAGGCTTCGGGGCAGTCGAGCGCCAGCCGCAGCTTGAGCCGCACGTAACCGGTGATCACCTCGGCAGGATCGTCGGACTCGCCCACGAAGAAGATGTCGCGCCACTGCCCGATGATGCCATCGAGCACCTCGCGGTAGAGGTCCTCTTTCGAGGTGATGTAGTAATGCAGCTGCGCCTTGGTGATCCCCGCGGCCTTGGCAAGCTGCTGGGTCGAGGTGCCCGAAAGACCGGTGCTGGCAAATTCGCGTAGCGCCGCCTCGCGGATGGCGTCGTGGATTTCCTTACGCTTCAGACGTGCGGCGCTCATCGCTCTTCCTCTGGGTTGCCGGTTCGCCGAACCGCGACATGCGGGTACCGACCTTCGCGAGAAAGGCCTTCAGGTCCCGTGGTTTGCGGTGGTTCATGTCGTGTAGCTGCAACCATGTCACGCGGCAACGCGGGTGAAACAAGACACGGTAGCCCCGCGCCAGCATCGAGCGCCCGGGATCGCGGATCAGCCGCAGCCACCACCAGGGCGAGCCCGAGGTGGTGATCACCGCAAAATGGCGGATGTTCTGCAACCTGCCGGTGGCACGCATCTTGGTGGCGCTGGCGACCTCGAAGGCGACGCCGGGCAGCCAGACCCGCTCCATCCAGCCCTTGAGGATGGCGGGCGGGCCGTACATCCATGTGGGATAGACAAACACCAGCCCCTCGGCCCGGCGCAGCGCCGCGACATGCGGCGCCACGCGGGCGATCAGCCGATCGGTGTCCGGTATGTAGTCGGCCCAATCCTCGGCAGAGAGAACCGGATCGAAGTTCTCGGCGTAAAGGTCGATCACCTCGACCTTGTGCCCGGCCCGCAAGAGGCTCTCGCGGGCCGCGGCGAGAAGGGCGGCGCCATAGCTTTCCCGGCACGGGTGAGCAAAAACGATCAGGACGCGCATGGTACCGCCTCTCCGGCTCAGTTGGCTTCGGCGGCGGTCTTGATCTCGATGCCGTGGCGCTTGTTGACGAAGGACGTGTCGGCCACCTTCGACAGATCAAGGCCGCCCTCCTCGAGGATGCCGCTGTTCACCGCGGTCTCGTAGAAGGCGGCGATGCGCGCGTCGGTCATCGCGCCAATGCCAAGCTCGAGCGCGTCGCCGCTGTCGATGATGCCAAGCTCGCGCACCTGCGCCATCTCGGCGTCCAGCTTCTCGACGGTCAGCTCGGGGTTGGCGGCGATGATCGCCTCGTAGCCAGCGGTGTGATCCCCATAGAGGAAGGTGTACCAGCCCTCGATCGAGGCATCGACGAAGCGCTGCACCACGTCGGGGTTCTCGTCGATCATCTGCTGGCGGGTCTCGATGGTGGTGGCATAGGTGTTCCAGCCGTAATCCGCCATGAGATAGGTCGCGACGTCGGCACCCTCGGCCGCGGCGTAGAGCGGCTCGGCGGTGGCATAGGCCTGCTGCACCATCTTCTCGTCGCTGAGAAACTGCGCGAGGTTGTAACCGTAGGGGCGCACCTGCTCGTCCCGGAAGCCGAAGTCCTGCACCATCCATTTCCAGTACGAGAACTGGCCGTCCTTGGAGAGCAGGATCTCGGGCGCGGTGGTCAGGTCCTCCCAGCTGTCGTAGGCGCCTTCATGGGCGATGAGCGCCTGCGGGTCCTTCTGGAAGATCGCCGCGACGACGGTGGTGGGGATGCCGTTGCGCACGTTGTCGAAGGACAGCAGCAGGTTGCCCGCCATCAGGAAGTCGAGCTTGCCGGCGATCAGCATGGGGCGGTTGTTCACCTGCGGGCCACCCTGACGGATCTCGACCTCGAGTCCGTATTTCTCGTAGGTGCCGTCCGCCAGCGCCTGGTAAAAGCCGCCGTGGCCGCCCTGCGCCAGCCAGTTGGTGCCGAAGACGACCTTGTCGCCGGCAAAGGCCGCAGATGCCGCGAGCGAGGCCGCCAGCGCGGTCAGGGAAACGGAGAGAGTTTTCATTTCTTGGGATCCTGTTGGTTGGGGTCTTGTTATGCGCTGCGCGCCATCTCGGGGTGCCAGCCCCGGGTCTTGCCCGGGTTCATCAGGCCATAGGGGTCGGCCCGTTTCTTGAAGTCGATCTGCGCCGTGTCGATGGTCTTCATGCCGCCATCCTCGATGGTGACCACATGCGGGTCGAAGATCGTGCAGCCATCCGCTTCCAGCTCGGCAATCAGCGCGTACATCTCGTCCTTGCCGCGGAAGCGCACCAGCGGCAGGGCGAAGATCTGGATCTCGCCGTCCTGCCGCGCCATCTCGTGGTGCCAGAACATTTCGTCGCCGTAGCGCTCCATCTGGCGCATCACGAGGGCCGGATCGAAGGGGCGCGGGTAGGCCACCTGCAGGTAGGTCCAGCCCTTGTCGACCTTCAGCGCCTGCAGCGTGGTGTGGTTCCAGCCGCATTCATAGGCGGGCTGCAGGCGATTTGCGTGGATCTCCTCCATGGTCATGGCAAAGGAGATCGTCGCGCCCTCGGCCTCGGCCCGGGCGCGGAAACGGTCCATGTCCGACGGCGCGACCATGGCGAAGACCGCGTCGCGGTCCTCGGGGAAATAGCCCTCGAACTTGCGATAATAGGGCGCGAAGCGGCGCTCGACCGGGGTCAGCAGATAGCAATCGAGGCCATCTTCCTGCGCGGCCGTGGCAAAGCGCAGCGCCTTGTCGTAGCCGTCGAAGAGCGCGGCGGTGTGCAGCCAGTCGGTCGAGGGGGTGAGCGCCAGCCCCACCTCCAGCACGATGCCATTGGTGCCATAGGCGTGGTGCACCTTCTGCACGTCGGGCCCATGAAGCTCGATCACCTGCGGCTCTTCCTCGAGCGTGAGTACCTTGAGGTAGGTGAGGTTGCCTTCGTCGCGCAGCATGCCGTGGCGCAGCGAGCCGATGCCGCCCGAGCCGCCCGCGATGAAGCCGCCGATGGTGGCGAGGCTGCGGGTCGAGGGGTACATCGTCAGCTCCTGCCCGGTCTCGCGCGCCGCATCGTCGAGCTTCGACATGCGAATGCCCGCCTCGACATGGGCGTGTCCGGGGGTGATCTCGAGAATGCGGTTGAGGCGCGTCACGTCGATGACCAACCCGCCGTCGAGCGGCACGCATTGCCCGTAATTGCCGGTGCCGCCGCCGCGCAGCGTGACGGGCACCTTGTGGCGGGCTGCGGCGGCGGCAACGCGGATCACCTCGTCCTGATCCTGCGGGATCACCACCAGCTCGGCGCGCTTGTCCTTCAGCTCGGCGTCGAGGATCGGGCTGTACCAGAAGTAATCCTTGGACCGCGCCTCGAGCGCGCGTTCGTCGTCGTAAAAGCGCAGCCCGTCGAGGTCCTGCCGCAGGGCGGCGAGCGCCTCGGCGTGGCGGCCCTTGGGCGCGGCCAGTTGCGTGTCGGTCATGCGAGGTCTCCGGAGGTCTCGGGAATGGGGGCACCGCCGCGCCAGACAGTACGCGCCGCGCGAGGGCGGTTCAGCGCATCGTCGAGCCCGGTGGCGGCGATATGGATGAAGTCGGCGGGGGCACCGGCCTTGAGGGCAAAGTCATGTCCAAGCCAGCGCGCCGGGGTCTCGGTGACGCTGTCGAGCCATCCGGCGGGATCAAGATGCCCGGCAAGCACGGCCATGCGGTAGACGTCGAAAAGGTCGTAATCGCCCTGCGGGTAGAACGGATCGCAGACGTTGTCCGAGGCCAGCATGACCGGCATCCCCGCGGCGCGCGCCTCGTGGATGGGCGCGAGGCCCCGCAGCCGTGGCGTGCGGCCGGGCGTGGCGTCTTGCAGGAAGGCGTTGGTGGTCGGCAGGGTACAGAGCGCCATGCCCGCCTCCGCCGCCCGGCCCAGCAGATCGGCCACCGCGCCCTCCGGGCGCACCGAAAGCGAACAGCAGTGGCCCACCAGCACCCGGCCCGCCATGCCGCGCGCCTCGGTCTCCTGCAGGATTGCATCGAGCCCCTGCGCCTCTGGGTCGAGCCCCTCGTCGACGTGGAAATCGAGCTGCAGGTCGTGTGTCTCGGCAAGGTCGAAGACCCTGCGCAGCTTTGCCGGGATATCGTCGTTGCGGTAGATGAAGGCCCCGAGCACGGCGCCGGTCCCGGCAATCTCCTGCGCAATCCGCGCGCCGACCTCGGGGATGTCATCCAGCGGCGTCAGCGTGGCAAGCTGCAGATCGACCCGGCCGCGCCATTCCTCGGCCAGCTCGCGCAGCACCGGCAGCGCCGCGGGCACCCCGGCCTCGGTCCAATCGACGTGGCTGCGCATCGCCTTGGTGCCATTGGCAAAGGCGCGGCGCAGCCCGCGCGCGGCGCGCTGGCGCAGGTCGCCCGCCGTCCAGTTCGGCTTGTCCCCGGCCATCAGCTCGATCGCCTCGTGCAGCGACTGCGGGCGGCTCGGCACGCGCGCGGCGGTGAAGGTCTTGTCGAGGTGGACATGCGCGTCGGCAAAACAGGGCAACAGCAGGCCGCCCCCCTGCCCCTCCGACGGGGTCAGCGCGGCGATGCGCGCCCCCTCCAGCGTCACGTCCCAATACCCGTCGCGCCCGGCCAGCGCGACGCCGTTCAGCGTGGTCATCGCTCAGCCCTGCCGCTTGATTTCGCTCTCGTGCCAGTGCCCGAGGACCGCGCGCGAGAGCCAGGAGGTGGCGAGGAAGATCAGAATGCCCAGCATCGACACCAGAAGGAGCGCCGCGAACATCCGCGGGATCTCGCCCCGGAAGCTGCTTTCGAGGATGCGCGAGGCAAGGCCCGTGTTCTGCCCGGCGGTGCCGGCGACGAACTCGGCCACCACCGCGCCGATCAGCGCAAGACCGCCGGCGATCTTCAGCGCGGCCATGAAGTAGGGCAGCGCCGAGGGGATCAGCAGGTAGCGCAGGCGCTGCCACTTGGTGGCGCCGTAGAGGGTGAAAAGGTCACGCAGGTTGTGGTCGGCGCTGCGCATCCCGATGGCGGTGTTCGACAGGATCGGGAAAAAGGCAACGATCCAGGCGCAGATCAGCAGCGCGGCGAAGGTGCTGTCGACATAGATCAGGATCAGCGGCGCGATGGCCACCACCGGCGTCACCTGCAGGATCACCGCGAAGGGAAAGAGGCTCATCTCGATGGTGCGCGAGAGCGCAAAGACCATCCCCAGCGCCACGCCGCCGATGATCGCAAGGCCAAGCGACAGCAGCGTCAGCTTGACGGTGAACCAGGCGCTGGACAGCAGCGAGGGTCCGTCGGTCCAGAGCGTCTCGAGTATGAGGCTCGGTGCCGGGATCAGGTAGTGCGGGACCTCGTTGTAGCGCACGAGGAATTCCCAGAGCCCCAGCGCGCAGAGCAGCGCGGCGCAGGGCATGAGGATCTGCATCCGGCGCTCGCGGCGGGCGGCGCGCAGCGCGGGGTCTTCCGAGGCGGGGGCGCTCTGCGGGGCCATGGTCACGGGGTCAGTGGTTGAGGTCGACATCGTCCATGGTCCCTTCGAGTGCATCCGACACGAGACGGCAGGTCTCGGCGTATTCAGGCGTGGTGCGGTAGTGTTCGTCGCGGGTGGTGGCATCGGGCAGCGCGATGTCATGCACCACCCGGCCCGGGCGCGGTGCCATGACCACGACGCGGCTCGACAGGTAGACGCTCTCGAACACCGAGTGGGTGACGAAGATCACCGTCAGCCCGTTGCGCCGCCAGAGGTTCAGCACGTCGTTGTTCAGCTTGAAGCGAGTCATCTCGTCGAGCGCCGCGAAGGGCTCGTCCATCAGCAGCAGCTTGGGCTTTGTCACCATGGCGCGGGCGATCGAGACCCGCATCTTCATGCCGCCCGACAGCTCGCGCGGGTAGCTGCCGCCAAACTTGGCAAGACCCACCATCTCGAGCGCCTCGGTCACCTGCGGCTCGGCCTGCTTGCGGTTCAGCCCGCGCAACTTCAGCGGCAGGTAGACATTGTCGAACACCGTAGCCCAGGGCATCAGCGTCGGCTCCTGGAAGACGAAGCTGACGTCACCGCCGTGCACGCCCCCCGAGGTGCCCGCACCGCCCGGCGCGTGGCCGTTGACGGTGATCTGACCCGACGAGGGCGCCAGAAGCCCCGAGATCATCCGCAGCGCCGTCGACTTGCCACAGCCCGAGGGGCCGAGCAGGCTGACGAACTCGCCCTGCCGAATGGTGAGATCCATGTCCTGCAGCGCCAGCGTTCCATTGTCGAAGCGCTTGAAGACGTGGGACATCTCGATCTGCGCAGCGCCCTGCACAGAGGCGTGTGCTGTGGTGTCGAGGGGCATGGGCGGGCTCCTTACCAGTCGGGTTGCGTGTCGAGCCGCGACAGCGGTGCGCGGTCGATCTCGTCGAAGATGTCGAGGAGCCGGGCGACCGCGTGATCGAGCGTCGTCGCGCCCTTCTCGGCGCTGGCCAGATGGGCTTCGCCGCAGGCCCCGGCGCTGCTGAGATCCTGCGTCAGCCATGCGGGTTTTGCGGGGCCGGGCAGCGCGATCGAGGGGGTGTCCCGTGCCCAGATCTCGGCCTGCGAGGGAAAGTCGCGGGCCTCGGACATGTCGACGTTGCCGGGATCGAGCGCCAGCATCACCGAGGTTTCCATGTCGCCGGCGTGGATGCCATGGCGCAATTCGCGCTCCGAGAAGACCCCCTCGGGCATCCCGGCGGCGAACCAGCTCAGGGCAAAGGCCATCATCTTGTGTTTCTCGCGCAGTTCCCGGGCAACGATGTCCATGGCCGGGATATTGCCGCCATGGCCGTTGAGCAGGACGATCTTGCGCACGCCCGAGCGCGCCACGCAGGCGCCGATCTCGGTCCAGACCCGCAGCAGCGTCTCGGCCGAAAGCGTCAGGCTGCCCGGATAGGCGCTGTGCTCGTTGCTCTTGGTCACCGCCTGTGTCGGCAGGAAGACCACCGGGCTGTGATCGGGCAGCGCGCCCGCAAGACGCGAGACCACACCCTCGACCGAGGCTGTGTCGACGGACATCGGCAGATGCGGGCCGTGCTGTTCGATGGCGCCGAGCGGCAGCACCGCGATCAGCTTCTCGCGGTCAAGCGCGGCAAACTCCCTGCTGCTGTAGTCCGCCCAGTATCGTTTCATGCCCTGCTCCTTCGACAGCCCTCGCCGCACCACGGCGATTTGCGGTCTCATAGCGAATGATCAAACCATTTGGTATGAAAACGTCGGATCGGGCAAGAGAACCTAGGGTTTGCCTTGGATTTCACCGAAATAGTGCCTTCGAATTGTGCATTTTTCCGGGGCGTGTCTAGAGAACGCCGGCGAACCGAGCACACATCCGGCAGGAAATAGGGCCCCGGGCGATTCGTCCGACGCGGCGTCGTGAATGCCGGGCGACTTGCTTGACTAAATTAGTTGGTTTTCCTAGAAGTCCAAATTGACCGGCGTTTCGCTCCGGCGCCCGCCGCGTCTTTCCTGCCCAATGTCCCCGCCGGCACCCGGGTGCGCCACGTCCCGCGGCCGCGCCTACCCGCCTGACCGACGCGAGCCGCCATGACCTTCATGCCCCGCATGACATCGCAGACCCGAGCCATCAGCCCCACGCGCCCGCTGCGCTGGCGGCGCTGGGGCGCCGCCATCGCCGACGTCTGGCATGTGCATGGCGAGGCGGGCGCGGGCGGCTTCTACCGCTCGCCCGACCCCCGTCTGGTGGTGTTCCTCGGCGCGCAAGCCGGGGCGCTGCGGCTGCGCACCAGCCCGCACGGGGCATGGTTGGAGGGGATCGGCGCCTTCTATATCCCCGCCGGCATGCCGCTCTGGAGCGCCCTGCCCGAAGAGCGGGACTATGCCCATCTCGACTTTCACCTCGAGGCCGGACCGCTGGCGCAGCGGTTGCGTGCCGCGGGCGGCGCGCAGCGGATGGACGAGGCGCATTTCCTCGCTGCCGAGAACCGCACCCAGCCGCTCGCCGCGCTTCTGGCCGAAGAGGTGCAGAACCCGTCCCGCCCCGACATCATGCTCGACGGGCTGCTCTCGGCGCTGCTCTGCGAGGTGCTCGACCTTGGTGCGACCGTGGCGGAGCCGCGCCGCGGCGGTCTGCCGCCGCATGTGATCCGAGATCTGCGCAGCCATGCCCTCTCGGCGCTGCATCGGCGGATCGAGGTGGCCGAACTGGCTGAGTTGGCGGGCCTCTCGGAAAGCTGGCTCACCCGGGCCTTCAAGCAGAGCCTCGGAACCACGCCGCAGCGCTGGCTGACCCAGCTTCGGGTCGAGACGGCGATGGGGTTGATGACCGACACGCCGATGGGGCTCGCCGAGATCGCCGCCGCCGTGGGTTTCGCCGACCAGGCGCATCTCACGCGCGCCTTCCGCGCCGCGCAGGGAGAGACCCCCGCCGCCTGGCGAAAAGTCAGAACGCGCGCGATTTCTTCAAACCACGGCAGTCTCGTTCAAGCGCGGCCCTAAATCCCGAGATAAATACTCGGACAAAATCCGCATCCTGGAACGTGACATGACAAGTACCCTCCGCCTGCCTCTTCTCGCCAGCGCCAGCCTGCTCGCCCTCGCCGGGGCCGCACAGGCGCAATCCACCGCAGATCTCTTTGACCTGGGCGAGCTCGTGCTCGAGGGCGGTTACAATCCGTCGGACCCGGTGCCGGGATATGTGGCCACCACGGCGCAGACCGCCACCAAGACCGGCACGCCGATCCTCGAGACGCCGCAGTCGATCTCGGTGATCACCGGCGAGCAGATCGAGGACCAGGGCGCGACCACGCTCGGCGACACGCTCGGCTACACCGCCGGCGTCACCGCGCAGCCCTACGGCACCGACCCGCGCTTCGACGCGCCGACGATCCGCGGCTTCAACGGCGGCAACGCCCAGTATCTCAACGGCCTGCGCCTGCTGCGGGAACGCGGCGCGCCGTCGTTCGAGGTCTACTCGCTGGAACGTGTCGAGGTGCTGAAGGGCCCGGCGTCGGTGCTCTACGGCGCGGGGATCCCGGGCGGCGTGATCAACCAGATCCAGAAGCGCGCCCAGTTCCTCAGCTTCGGCGAGCTCGGCGTCGGCGCCGGTGACCCCAAGGCGACCGAGGGCTTCATCGACTACAACCACGCCTTCAGCGACACCTTCGCAGCCCGCGTCACCGCCGTGGCGCGCGACAGCGAGGAAGACGTGGAGGAGCTCGAGAACAGCCGCCGCTACCTCGGCCTCGCCACCCGCTGGCAGCCGACCGCGCAGACCTCGCTACAAGTCCTCGGCGCCTGGCAGAAGGACAGCCCGATCACCCCCGCCGGTGTGCCCCATGACCTGCTCGGCGCGGCCGACGACGAGGACCTGCGCGACTTCTACGCCGGCGATCCCAGCGATGACGAGAGCGATCGCGAGATGCTCAACCTCGGCTTCGAGCTGAGCCATGAGCTGAGCCGCGACTGGTCGGTGGACGCGAACTTCCGCTACCAGAAATTCGACTGGGACTATACCGGCTTCTACGTCAACAACCCGGTGAGCGACGGCGATACCATCACCCGCGGCGCCAATGGCACGAGCGAAGCGAGCTTCTCGCAGAACCTCGACCTGCGGCTCAACGGTCAGCTCGACACCGGCGCGGTGAACCACCGGCTGGTGCTGGGCCTCGACATGCGCCGCTACGGCATCGACGAGACCACCGACTTCCTCAACGCCGATGCGATCAGCTTCTCGAACCCCTCCTACGGCGGCGCGAACCTGAGCGCCCCGTGGTACTCCGAGACCAATGACCTGACGCTCGAGCAGGTCGGCCTCTACCTGCAGGACGAGCTCGCTTTCGGCAACTGGCGCGCCTCGCTGGCGCTGCGCCATGACTGGGCCAGCCAGACCGGCACCGCCTCGACCTGGATGGACTGGGCAGGCGCCATCTACGAGAGCAACACCGACATCGACCAGGACGACGAGGCGACCACCGGGCGTGCCGGTCTGAGCTACGTCTACGTCAATGGTCTCGCACCCTACCTGAGCTACACCACCTCTTTCGATCCCGAGATCGGCGTCGACAACAGCGGCACCCCCTTCGAGGCGACCGAGGGCAAACAGTGGGAAGCCGGGGTGAAATACCAGCCGCTCGGCTTCAACGGCTTCTTCAGTGCGGCGATCTATGACCTGCGGCAGACCAACGTGAAGACCCCGGTCACCGACGACAGCGGCATCGGCGACGAGCGGCAGGTCGGCGAGGTGCACTCGCAGGGTCTGGAATTGGAAGCCTCGGTCGACCTCGACAGCGGCTGGAACCTGCGCGGCGCCTATGCCTGGAACCGCGCCGAACAGGAGGGCGGCGACTATGATGGCTTCGACATGCCGAACGCGCCGCTGCACAACGCCAGCCTCTGGGCGAACTACAGCTTTGCCGCTGGCTCGGCGCTGGACGGGCTCACCCTCGGCGGGGGCGCGCGCTACATCGGCGAACGCTACGGCGACGCGGCCAACCTCTACCACATGGACGACGTGACCCTTCTGGACCTGCAGGCCTCTTATGCGGTGACCGACGACATGCAGGTCTCGGTCAACGTCAGCAACCTCACCGACGAGGCCTATGTGGCCAACTGCGGCTCCTTCGGCTGCTACTATGGTGACGGTCGCACGGTTCAGGCCCGCCTGACCTACAAGTGGTGATCCGTTTCGCCTGACAAGCCGGGGCGCCGCGTCTATGGATGCGGGGCCCCTTTCTGCCTTTGCCCGGCAGGACCGCGCCACGACCCCTAGGAGACAGCCAGATGCTGCGCCAGTTCTTCGCCTACTACCGCCCGCACATGCGGCTCTTCTGGCTCGACTTCGGGTCGGCCGTGATCTCGGGACTGCTCGAGCTGGCTTTCCCGCTAGCCATCGCCGGATTCATCGACCACCTGCTTCCCGGCGGTGACTGGACGCTGACACTGCTCGCCGCTGTCGGGCTGGTTGTTGTCTATCTGATCAACGGGGCTGATGATCGTGGTCACCTACTGGGGCCACAAGCTTGGTATCAACATCGAGACCGAGATGCGCAGCAAGGCCTTCGCGCATCTCACCAAACTGAGCTGGGGGTGGTTCGACCGCGCCGAGACCGGCAAGCTCGTGGCCCGGGTCACCCGCGACCTCGAAGAGATCGGCGAGGTCGCCCACCACGGCCCCGAGGATCTGTTCATCGCCATCATGACCTTTGCCGGGGCCTTTGGTCTCATGGCCTGGATCCACCTGCCGCTGGCGCTGATGACGCTGGTGATCGTGCCGGTCATGGTCTGGCTGATCGCCGTCTACGGCGGGCGGATGACCCAGACCTGGCAGGCCATCTACAGCCGTGTCGGCGCCTTCAACGTGCGGCTCGAGGAAAGCCTCGGCGGCATCCGCGTGGTGCAGGCCTTTTCCAACGAGCCGCACGAGCGCGCGCTCTTCGAGCAGGACAACCGCCGCTACCGCGAGACCAAGCTCGACGCCTACCGCATCCTCGCCAAGCTCACCGCGCTGCATTACAGCGGCATGCGCATGGTGCAGGTGGTGGTCATGGTGGCCGGCGCGGGCTTCGTCTTCAACGGCACGCTGTCCGAAGGCGGCTTCGTCGGCTTCCTGCTGCTGGTCAACGTCTTCTTCCGCCCGCTCGAGAAGATCGCCGCGGTGATGGAGACCTACCCGCGCGGTATCGCCGGCTTCCGCCGCTACACCGAACTTCTGGCCACCGAGGCCGACATCACCGACGCGCCGGGCGCCATCGAGGCCCCGAGGTTTCGCGGCGAAATCACCTTCGCCCGGGTCAGCTTTGCCTATGACGGGGCGCGCGGGGTGCTGCACGAGGTCTCGCTCGACATCCGCCCGGGCGAAACGGTGGCGCTCGTCGGCCCCTCGGGTGCGGGCAAGTCGAGCCTGATGGCGCTGCTGCCGCGTTTCTACGAGCCCACCGGCGGCGAAATCCGCATCGACGGGGTGCCGATCCACAAGATGACCCTCGCCTCGCTGCGCAGCCAGATCGGGCTGGTGTCGCAGGACGTCTTCCTTTTCGGCGGGACGCTGCGCGACAATATCGCCTATGGCAAGCTCGGCGCCACCGAAGAGGAAATTCGTGCCGCCGTCGCCCACGCGCAGCTTGCCCCGCTGGTCGAGACCCTGCCAGAGGGGCTCGACACGGTGGTCGGCGAGCGCGGCGTGATGCTTTCGGGCGGGCAGCGGCAACGTGTGGCGATTGCACGCGTGTTCCTCAAGAACCCGCCGATCCTGCTTCTCGACGAGGCGACCTCGGCGCTCGACCGGACCACCGAGCGCGAGGTGCAGGCGGCGCTGTCGCGCTTGGCAGTGGGACGCACAACGCTGGTCATCGCCCACCGGCTCAACACCGTGCGCGACGCCGACCACATCGTGGTGCTGGAACAGGGCCGCGTGGTCGAGCGCGGCAGCCACGACGCGCTGATCGAGGCCAAGGCCGCCTACTACGAGCTCGCGAGCTGAGCCCGCTCCGATCCCGCCAGACATGAGAACGCCGGCCCAAAGACGAGGGCCGGCGCTTTCACCCGGGAAAACCGATCAGAGACGGATGTCGTCGAGCCGCTGATCGCCCGGCAGCTTGGAGCGTTCGAGGATGATCTGCGAGATCGCCCGCGCCCGCACCGGGTTCAGCGCGGCCATGATCGGCGCCGCGTCGCGCTCGTTCATCGTGCCGAGAACCATGACCGAAACCTCGATGTCGAGATCGTCCATGATGGTCGCCGCATCCTTGGGCTTCATGTTCCGGTAGAGCGCCACCAGCCGGTCCACGTCGGAAGTGTGCGCCGCCTTGACCTTCTCCAGCAACCCGTCGAGCTCGACCTTCAGATCCGCGAGCCGCTGCTGCTCGATCTCGAGCGTCTCGCGCGCCAGCTCGATTTCGGCCTCGCGCTGCGCGTAGCGGTCCTTCTGCGCCAGCAGCAGCTCGCGCTCGGCGCGGATCGAGGCCAGCAGCTCTTCGGGTCCGCCTTCGCAGAGCATTGCCGGATCCGCCGCCGCCGCCGTGGCCGCAGCCGGCACAGCGTCCGGCTCGCCGCTGGCGGCCGCGGAAGCGGCACCGACGAACATCGTCTGCTCGGCTTGCGGCGGCTCGGCGACCGAGGCCAGCTTGGGTTCGTTGGCAAGGGTCACGCCGATCTTGCCGATCACGGCGACCGCAAGACCCACGAGCAGGAAGGTGATCGGGCGCATCCGGCTCACGCCTCCCGGTTGCGCACGGTTTCGAAGAAGCCGCGCACCAGCTCGGACTTACCCGACACAGAGGCGGTGCCGGTCGGCCGGTTCGGCCGCTCGCGCGAGGTGCGGAACGACGGCGCCTCGCCACGGGCGGCGTCGCTGCGGCTGACTTCGGGCTCGCGCTGGCGGCGGCCACGACTGTCCGCAGCCTGCTCACCGGCGGCCCGCAGCGCGGAGACCGCGCTTTCGGACTTGTCCACCGCGGCAGAGAAGCTGCCGATCATCGGCTCGAGCTCGCGCAGCGCCGCCATCAGCACGCGCACGCGGCGATCCACCACCCAGGCGTAGGTGAGCGTGCCGACGAGGAGCACCAGTATGGCCATGTCAATCAAGAAGGACATTGGGCAATTCCTCTTCTTCGTACAGTTTTTCCGAGACCTTCAGCGCGATCTTGCCGTTCTTGCGCCGGCCGACCTCGGCGCGGGCAATGGTCTTGCCGGTCACGCAGATGGTCACCGGATCATCCACCTGCATGCCGAGGTCGAGGATCTGTCCCGGCATCCAGGACAGCACCTCGCGCAGGCTCAGGTTGGTTTCCCCCAGCACCGCGGCGACCGGGATATTGGTCGTTCCGAGCTTCTCGGTCAGCTTCATACGCCAGCCGGTGTCGCCGCCCAGCTGGCCGCCGGTGAACTGCTGCGACAGCACGTCGCCCACCGCGTCGAGCGCCGTGGTCGGCAACAGGAAGACCATCTCGCCGACCCGATCCTCGATGTTGATCCGCAGCACCGCGCGTGCGCAAGAACTGGTCGGCGGCCCGAGCATCAGCGCCTTGGGGTTGGTTTCGAGATGGCCGATCTCGAAGCGGACCGGCGTCACCTTCTCGAAAGCCGCCGACAGCTCCGCGAGCGTGCGCTCGCAGAACGCCTTGCCGATCCGCTTCTCGATGCCGGTGAAGGTGCGCGGGCTGCGCGGGCTCTCTGGCACTGTGCGGCCCCCGAAGGTGATCTCGAGGATCGAGTAGAGCAGCTCCGGGCGCAGCGCGGCGGCGATGGTGCCGCCCCATTCCACCGCCTCGGTGACGCCGATCAGCGCGGGCTCGGGCAGCGAGTCGATGGCGTCCTGGCATGTCAGGTAATCCATCTTGGCCAAGGTCACGTCGACCACCGCCCCGAGGTAGGTCTTCAGCGCCTGCGAGAGCGATAGCGCGAACCGGTCGAACACCACCTCGAGCATCGGCAGGCGCGCGTAGGAGCGCTTGGCACGCTCGACGATCAGCTCCTCGACGGCGCGGGTGTCGATCACGAATTGGCTCTGCTCGTTCATTGGATGATCAGGTCCGCGATGAGAAATTCCCGGGGCGCCTCGCTGTCGGTGATCGCGCGGGCGCGGCGCAGCAACTCAGCCTTGAGCCGGGCGATGCCGATCGAACCCTGCAGATCGCTCTCGTTGAGCTGCCGCAGGTAGTCCTGAAAGCTGTCGCGCATGAACAGCTGGCGGGTTTCGATCGTCGCTGCCCCGGCGATGCTGTTGTCGTAGACCAGCGCCAGGTTCAGCTTGAGAAAGCGCGAGGTCTGCCGCCCGGTGGCCGTGGTGGCGGTGATGTTGACGATGATCTCCTGGAACGGCAGCACGATGATGTTCTCGGGCTGCTTGGGCATGTCCATCAGCTGCGTATAGCTGGAGGCCCCGGAACCAGACGCTGAGGCTGCACCTTGCCCCGACGCATCCGTATGCGCCGACGAGCTGCTCTCCGGCGCTTTTGTGCCGCCGATCAGCGCCCCCAGCCGGGCTGGCCCCGCTGCGGCGACAAGCCCCGCCAGAAGCGCCACGACACAGGCCAACGCGATTGCGAGCGCGATGACCAGCCCCCCTTTCCGGGAGCCGTCGGATGTGGTTTCCGTCGTCGTCGCGTCAGCCATGAACCGTCTTTGAAAGTGGTATCTAATCTTGATTTACTATGCGTGGAATCTTCGCCGCAAGCAAGCAGAACTTCCGGTATAGTTCTTGATGAGCAAGAACAGTTGTGTTTATTCTTGCGGTGAGCGACACGATAGGGCGCAGGACACGTGCAGGCGATACTGGAAAATCTAAAATCGCTGGGATGGCGGCGACTCTCGGTCCTCGGAGGCACCGGGCTTGCCCTTGTTCTGGCGGTATTTTTCGGACTTTCCGTGATCACCACGCCGGATTACGTCTCGCTCTACCGCGATCTGAATCCGGCCGATGCCGCCCGTATCGTCGACTCGCTCGAAGCCGCCGGGATCCGCAGCCGCACCGACACCGCCGGCACTGCAGTCAGCGTGCCCGCCGAGGACATGGCCCGCGCCCGCATGGAGCTCGCCTCGCTCGGCCTGCCCAGCGAAGGCACACCGGGCTGGGAGCTCTTTGACGAGCAGAGCGGGCTTGGCATGAACAGTTTCATGCAGCGGGTGAACCGGATGCGCGCCATGGAGGGCGAACTGGCGCGCTCGATCCAGACCATCGACGGGGTCGAGGCGGCGCGGGTCCACCTGGTGCTGCCCGAGCGCGAGCCCTTCTCGCGCGAGCGGCCGAAACCCTCGGCCTCGGTCATCGTGCGCGGCTCGCGCCAGATCGGGATGAAGCAGGCCCATGCGATTCGCTCTCTGGTTGCGTCAGCGGTGCCCGATCTCGCCCCGGCGCAGGTGACGGTGCTCTCGGCCTCGGGCGAGACGATCCTGGCCGACGACGGCGAGGCGGGCAGCGAGGCCTCGCTGCAATCGGCCCGCGCCCAGATCGAGGACCGGCTCAGTCAGCGCATCACGCAGATCCTCTCGGCCCGTGTCGGCGCGGGGAACGCGCGGGTGACGGTGAGCGTCGATCTGTCGAGCGAGCGGCAGGTGGTGCGCGAGCAGAGCTACGATCCCGACCAGCGGGTGGTGCGCTCGACCGAGACCCGCGAGGAAACCACACAGGATCAACGCGCAGCCAGCGGCGAGGTCGGCGTGGCCGACGACGTGCCAGCGGCACTGGCCGACGCGGTGCCCGGCAGCAACACCAACAGCTCGAACACCAGCAACGAGATCGTCAACTACGAGATCGGCGGCAAGCAGGTCGAGACAGTGCGCGAGCCCGGAGACGTAGAGCGCATGTCGGTGGCGGTGCTGATCAACGGGATCTACAACGTCCAGCCCGACGGCTCGGTGGAATACGAGGAACGCAGCGCCGAGGAAATCGCGCGGCTGCAGGCGCTGGTGCAAAGCGCCATGGGCTTCGACGAGAACCGCGGCGACACGCTCGAGGTGGTGAGCCTGCGGTTCATGGATTACTCCATGGACGTCGGCGAGCCGGTATCCCGCAGCTTCGCGCAGGTCATTACCGACAACCTCGGAACCATCCTGCGCGGGCTCTTCGCGCTGGGTCTGGTCGCGGCGGTGCTGGCGTTCGGCGTTCGCCCGGCACTACTGCGTCTGATGGAGGCGAACAGGCCCGCTACCGGAGAAGGCCCCGGCGGGCTGCCCGCGCCCGAAGCAGCCGCCCTGCCCGGTGCCAAGACGCCCCCCGGCCTTCCCGGCCAGCCCAACGCACCCCCGATCCAGGCCCTGCGCGAAGAGCAGGTCCACAGCGGCACGGTGCTCGACCCGCTGCCCGAGGGCAGTGCCGAGATGGTCTCCTTCGCCTCGGTGCAGGGCGGCGTACAGCGCGGCTGGATCAACACGGTCGGCCAGCTGATCGAGGATGAGCCCGAGGACGCGATCAAGGTGCTGAAAGGCTGGCTGGCAGAGGGGACCGCGACATGAGTTTCATCTTCGACCGCAACTTCGATGCCGAGGCCGAGGCGCAGCGCCGCGGCGAGCAAGCCAAGGTCGGTGCGATCTATACCCGCGCGGAGTTCGATGCGGCGGTGGCCAAGGCGCAGGCCGAAGGCTTCGAGGCCGGGCTGGCGCAGGGCCGTGACGAGGCCGCGAGCGCCGCACAGCAGAGCACGAGCGCACGTCAGGTGACCGCCGTCGAGGCCATCGCGCCCGCGCTCCATGCGCTGTTTGCCGACGCCGACCATCACCACGCGGTGCTCGAGTCGCAAATGGTGGGCTTTGCGCTTTCGGTGTTGCGGCAGGTCGCCCCGGCGGCGAGCGCCGCGCTGGCCGACCAGGAGGCGCTGCAGGAGGCCCGCTGCGCGGTGCGCATGGCGCTCGGCGCCGCGGAGCTGAAATTCCACTTCGCCCCCGAGGTCACGGAAAGCTGCGCCGCCGAGATTCAGCGCGTCGCGCGGCACGCCGGTTTCGGCGGACGGATCGAGGTGAGCCCCGACCCCGCGCTGGCAACGGGCGATGTGCGTGCCGAATGGGACCACGGGGTGATGCACTACAGTTTCAATGACATCTGCCAGCGCATTCTCGGCGCGCTCGAGGACAGCAAGGCACGCATCGACGCAAGCGTCGGGCAGGATCAGGCAGGAGAATAAGACGTGACAGACGAGGCACAGACCGCAAAAGCGGAACCCGGAGGCGCCGCCGCGCCGAAGCCCGCCGATGGTGGGCAGGGCATCGACGCGATGCTGAACGTCGGGCTGAACGTGCAGATCGTGCTCGGGCAGACCCGCATGCCGATCGCGCAACTGCTGAAGCTCAGCCGGGGCTCGATCATCGAACTGGACAAGAGCATCGGCCAACCGGTCGAGGTGATGATCAACGAGCGGCTGGTGGCCCGGGGCGATCTCGTGCGCCTGCCCGACGAACGGCTCGGCGTCTCGCTCATCGAGATCGTCAAGGACTACGTCTCCGAAGAATGAGCCTCCGGTCCGGCCAGTGGGGAGTTGCACTCACCTGCCTGCTTCTGGCGGCGGGGGGGCTGCTTGTGGCCGCGGGCCCGGCCCATGCGCAGGCGGCCGGCTCTGACCTTCTGGGCGCGATCGGCGACGCATTGAGCTCCGCCCCCGCCGGATCGGACGAGCGCGCCTCGCTCTCGGGACGCATCCTTCAGCTCATCGCGGCGATGACGGTGCTGTCGCTGGCGCCGGGACTGCTCGTCATCATGACCAGCTTCACCCGCTTCGTGATCGTCTTCTCGATGCTGCGCTCGGCGCTCGGGCTCAACCAGACCCCGCCCAACATGGTGCTGACCTCCATGGCGCTGTTCATGACCTTCTTCGTCATGCAGCCGGTGTTCGAGGACGCCTGGGAGGGCGGCGTGCAGCCGCTGATGGAGAACTCGATCACCGAGGAACAGGCGCTCGCGCGCATCGGACAGCCGTTCAAGAGCTTCATGTATGCCAACACCCGGGAAAAGGACCTGAGCCTGTTCCACGACATCGCCGCGCGCAGCGACGCCGGCGGCGCCGAGGTCGAGCCCGGCCCCCTGCCCGCCTCCGCCGAGGCCGTGGGCTGGCGCGAGCTGGTTCCGGCGTTCATGATCTCGGAGCTGCGCAGGGCCTTCTCGATCGGCTTCCTGATCTACCTGCCCTTCCTGGTGATCGACCTGATCGTCGCATCGGTGCTGATGAGCGCGGGCATGATGATGCTGCCGCCGGTGCTGATCTCGCTGCCGTTCAAGGTCATCTTCTTCGTGCTCATCGACGGCTGGTACATGCTCGCCGGGAGCCTGATGGAAAGTTATCTGCCGCTCTCGGGAGCGGGCTGAAAGACATGATTGGAGCCGCCAGATGGCTGTAGCGAACGTTCAACGCACCACGACGAGCGATCCCGCCCCGCAGGCGCCGCGGCGCAAGCTCACCGGCCCGCAAAAAGCGGCGATCCTGTTTCTCTGCCTTGGTGAGAAGCGGGGCTCGGCGCTGATGCAGAAGCTCGACGACGACGAGATCCAGCGCGTCACCCGCGCCATGTCGGGCCTTGGCTCGATTGCGGCGCAGACGGTCGAGCAGGTGCTGGCGGATTTCGTCGAGGACATGACGAACGGCGGCGGCGTCGTCGGCTCCTTCGCGGTGGCCGAGAACCTGCTGCGCTCGCTGCTGCCTGGCGAGCAGGTCGAGGCCATCCTCAAGGACATCCGCGGTCCACTGAAGGAGCGCGACCTCTGGGCCCGGTTCAGCGGCCTGTCGGAGAACGTCATCGCCAACTACCTCAAGGGCGAGCACGAGCAGACCATCGCGGCGATCCTCACCAACGTGAAGACAGATGTGGTCGCCAAGGTGCTGCCGCTCTTGGGGCCGGAGAAGATGAACAGCGTCGTCGAGCGGATGATCCGCATGGAGGCCGTGCCGCACCACATGATGCGGCAGATCGAGGAATCGCTGCAGAGCGACATCATCAATGCCGGCGCGCAGCCCACCGCCGCCGAGCAGCACCAGCGCATGGCGGATCTGTTCAACAAGCTCGATCGCGGCGCCTTCGACGCCATGGCCCCCATTCTCGAGACCACGATCCCCGACGCATTCGCCTCGATCAAGGCGAAGATGTTCACCTTCGAGGACCTCGTGCGGCTCGAGCCGATGGACCTTGCGCGGATCATGCGCGGCGTGCCCGGCAACACGCTGCCCACCGCCCTGCGCGGCGCCAGCCAGGACGCGCGCGACGCCTTCCTCAACGCGCTGCCCGGTCGCTCGCGCGACATGCTGATCGAGGAGATGGAGAGCATGGGCCCCGTCCGCCGCCGCGACGTGAGCGCGGCGCAGGCGCTGATGCTCGACTATGCGCGCACGCTTGCCGATCAGGACCAGATCACCCTGCCGCTCGGCGACGACGACGACGAGATGTATTGACGACGGGAAGCCCGGGGCTCAGCGCGTCCTGTACCCGCTGAAGCCCTGGATCGCCTGGATATCGATGGTCACCGGCACGAAGCTGCCAGAGGCGCCGCTGGCGGCGCTGTTCATCAGCTGAATCGCGGCATTCGTGGAGCTGAAATCCGCAGTCGCGTCGGTGATCGCGACGTATTTCTGCACAAGGCTCTCGACATACTCCGGATCGCCCAGGCGGCCGATCTCGATGCGGCTGGCAATGAGCTCGGCCTGCTTGTCGATGTCCCCGCCCGCGATGGCATCGGGCAGCCCAAGCGCGGTGCGGGCGAACTCCGCAAGATCGCGATCCTTGAGCAGATCGAACACCGTCCTGACCTCGGCGGCCTTGCGGCGGAACTCGAGCACGGTGCCGAGCGCTTCGTTGTCCGCGGACTTGGCGTTGACGTAGGTGGTGTCGACATAGGCCGCCACGATCTGCGTCTTCCAGTCGTCGTCCGACGTATTGGGATTCGCCTTGCCGCCGTCGCTGAAACCCATGGCGTTGTAGAAGGTCTCGAAGCGGTCGTCGGTCAGCCGGTTGACCAGGGCGTCGCGGTCGTTGATGTCGCTCTGCAAGACCTTCTTCATCATGGCCTTGCCGAAGATCTGGTCCTCGAGGTCGTAGGCCTTCATCACGAAGCTGTAGAGTTGGTAGTCGCCGACGAGGTCGTCGACGCTCTCGACCTTCTCGATGTTCTCCATGAAGTAGTCGATGGCGCGCTTGTGCTCCGCCTCGTCCGGGATCATCGCGTGCTCCTTGTCCGCCGTCGCATCGACGATGCGAAGGGCGAGACCCGTGGAGAGGCCAGCAACGGAAATCATGTCGGGATCCTCGGCAATTCGTCAGGGGACGTGGGATCGAGGCCCGCCGGGCCAAGCACTTCGAGCTCGCGCTTCATCAGCGGCCGCAGCTCGCGCAGCGCGGTGAAATACTCGCCCATGCTGACGTTGTTGGCAGCTTCGAACACATGCCTGGCCAGTTGCGGCGTGAACACCGTGGCCAGCTTCGCCAGCTGCTGCTGCGCCGACTTGGTCAGCGCGTCGCGGCGGTCCGGGTAGATCAGCGCGGACTGGATGAGGAAGTAGGCCGCGCGCACGGGCGTGGCGGCGGCCTCGGGCTTCAGCAGGTCGGTCTCGCGGATGATGTCGGCACGGTTCTCGATGGTCAGCGTGGTCTTGCGCCCGCCGTTGCGCATCATGCAGCCGTTGACGACGATCCGTTCAAAGGGCTTGAGAGTAAGGTTGAGCGCCATCTTGTGCCATGCCTGTCGGGGCCGGGCGGGCAGCGGAGAGCCCGGCGAGAATGTTCCGGTTCACGTCGATCAGCGCCGGCAGGCCGGGGCCGCCGCCAAGGACCGTCGTGCTGGTGCGGTCGACCCAGAGCGAGATCGACAGAAGGTTGGCGCGCAGCGCCTCGGGGAGCGCGTTGCGCGAACTGGCGAGGTCGTCGCGCAGCTGCGACCAGAGCCGCTGGTTCTGCGCCAGCGCGTCACGCAGACCGTCCGAGAGCACCGCGATCCGCGCGGACTTCTCGGGGGAGGCCGCCCAGGCCTCGACGTGCTGCTGCAGGGCGCCGGTGACGCGGGCGAAGACGCGGGCCTCGATCTGGCGCGGGGACTCGCTTTCGCGGATCGTGCGTTGATATGCGGAGATGCTCATTGCCGTTCCTGCCTCTGCTCCCCCGACGTGCTGCGGGGTGACGGTAAGCCGGGCCCGGTTTGTCCGAGGCTCCGACGGAAAGGGGGCGCCGATGGCGCCCCCCACTTATGCCATCAGAAGATGTGCCGCTTCCAGCGCTATTAGCGGAAGAGCGACAGAATGTTCTGCGGTGCGGAGTTGGCGATCGACAGCGACTGCGTGGCCAGCTGCTGCTGGACCTGCAGCGCCTGCAGACGCGCCGCTTCCTCTTCCATGTCGGCATCGACCATGGCCGAAACACCGGTCGAGATGCGATCGGTCAGTTCGTTTAGGAACGATTGCTGCGTCTCAATCGCCTTTTCGGCAACACCAAGGCTGGTGGCCTGCTTGGTGATTGTGGTCAGCAGGCCCTCTGCGGCAGTCAGGTGATCTTCAATCGTTTCCGTGCCGGTACCATAGTCCTCAGCCGATACAGAAGCTGCGATGGCCTTCAGTGTCGCCGTGCCACCTGCAGCGTCGGTACCATCAGTCACAAGCAGTTCGAGGTCAATCATCGTGAACGATTGCTTCGTGGTTGAGAGGTCCGCGCCATCGCGACTGATCCCGGTCGTCACCGTCTTGTCGATCGACGTAGCGGTCGTTAGAGGAGTTCCGCCATTCAATTCTGTCGTACCAGCAGTGCTGATCAGGTTTTCACCGTTGAAAGAAGATTGACCAATGGTCGTTTCCATTTGAGCGACCAAGGCAGCCAATTCTTCACCAACGGCAGCCTGATCAACACCCTCTTCTTGCGCGAAAGCCAAGCGATCGACGAACTGCTGCGTCAGGTCCACAAGGGTTTCGGCGCCGAGGCGGGCCGTCGAGACCGAGCTCTTCGCCAGAGTCATGCCCTCGTTGATCGCGGAGTACATGCCGCTTTCCGAGTTCATGGTGGTCGAGATCTGGAAGTAGGACGCGTTGTCCTTGCCCGACTCGACCTTGAGGCCGGTCGAGATGCGGCCCTGCGTATCTTCAAGCTGCTTGTTGATGTTGCGCAGGGTCGACAGCGCGTTCATCGCGCTTGCATTGGTATTGATGGAAGACATTGTATCTGCTCCGATTTCTATCGTTGTGCTTCGCCTTTCTGGCGAAAACGGTCCTGCCGTGGGGTATCCGTATCACGAGAGATTGGAACCAGAGGTTAAAGAGAGGTTAACGCTAAACCGACTGATCGAAGCGTTGCGTCTGGGTAACGCATTGTGTCGGCTTTGTGCCATCCTTGCCATACACTCCCCGCAAACTCTGGCGCTCGCGGATCCGGTCGATCTCTTTGGCCACCGCGCCGGTCGCCTCGGTCATCCGGCGTAGCAGCGCCAGGTCGCCATGGATCAGCTCGCGCAGCTCCGACAGGCTCTGGCGCAGCTTCGCCGCCGCAGGATCCTCGCCGCCGAGCAGTGGCTCGGGGTCGGCAAAGGCGGCCTCGATCTCGGCGAGCAGCTCCTGCTTGCGGGGGAAAAGCTGCTCGACGCGCGCCAGTTCACCCTTGCCGATGGCGGCGATCTCCTCGCGCAGCAGGCGCGACAGGCGGTCGATCAGCGCATGGGCGCGGGGGCGGGTCATCTCGGTCATGTCTTGTCTCCACGGCGGGCGGCCCCATAGGCCGACATCGCCTGTTCCAGGTTGCGCGCGATGCCCGCACCGCCCTGCTCTGCCAGCTCCTTGCCGAAGGCCTCGGCGAGGAAATAGCGCCAATGCTCCTCGGCTTTGCCGCCGCCGAAATCGCCGAGATCCACTTCGCTCAGCATCTCGTTGACCATCTCGGTGAGGAACATCGCCTCGAATTCCTTGGCGGCGCTGGCCGGGGCGTCGGGCGCAACCCTCCCCGGCTGGGCGATCTGAGTGCCGGTGACCTGCAAGGCGGCCATGGAGGTCTTCACGTCCATCGAGTTTCTCCCCTAGATGATCTCGAGATCGGCATGCAGCGCGCCGGCAGCCTTGATCGCCTGCAGGATGGAAATCGTCTGCGTCGCGGTCAGCCCGATGGCGTTGAGCGCATCGACCAGCCGCTGCAGGCTGACGTCGGCGCCCTCGAGGATGGTGAAGTGGGTTTCCTGCTCGTCCACCGCCACGGTCGTGCGCGGCACGACGACGGTGGTGCCCCCGATGGTGATCGGCTCGGGCTGGCTGACCTCGGGATCCTCGCGCACCATGACCGTGAGCCCGCCCTGGCTGACCGCCACGCGGTCGATGCGCACGTCCTCGCCGATGACGATGGTGCCCGAGCGCGCGTCGATCACCACCTTGGCCACGGCATCGGGATCGACGCGGATGTTCTCGACGTCCGACAGGATGCCCGCCACGTCGCCCTTGCCCGCGCCATGCAGCGCGACCTCGACCGTGCCCGGATCGAGCGCGGTGGCGGTGTTGCTGCCCATGCGCTTGTTGATCGCCTCGGCCATGCGGGTCGCGGTGGTGAAATCGGGATTGCGCAGCGCGATGCGGATGGAGCTGAGCGAGGCGAGCGCGAATTCGACCTCGTTTTCGACCGTCGCGCCGTTCTCGATCCGCGCCACGGTCGGCACGCCCTCGACCACCGAGGCGGCCATGCCCTGCGCGGCGTAGCCTGCGACGGCGATCGGCCCCTGCGCCACGGCGTAAACCTCGCCATCGGCACCGGTCAGCGGAGTGACGATCAGCGTGCCGCCGCGCAGCGAGCTGGCATCCCCCAGAGAGGAGACCACCACGTCGATCGGCGAGCCGAGCCGAGCGAAGGGCGGCAGCATGGCGGTGACCATCACGGCGGCAGTGTTGCTGGTCTTGATCTGGTCGTCGGAGAGGTTGCCGACTCCGAGCCGCTCGAGCATCGCCTCGATGCTCTTCTCGGTGAAGGGGCTGTTGCGCAGGCTGTCGCCGGTGCCGTTGAGCCCGACCACGAGGCCATAGCCGACAAGCTGGTTTTCCCGCACGCCTTCGAAGGTCGCGATATCCTTGATCCGGACATCCGACGAGGCGGGAAGCGCCACGAAGAGCGCCAAGCTGGCGGCGACGAGACAGGCTGCGATACGCATGGGACTCCTGGGTGCGGTCCTGTGTTTCAAGAATTAAACATCGTATCGCCGATTTCTTCAACGACATTTTCCAAACTAATCATGCTATCCTTGTGTATTGCTTGACCTGACAAAAATTTGTCCTCATGATCCGCCTATCCATCATGGATAATCAGTGACGGCCGGCTATCGGGAGAGCCTTGTGCATATCTATCTTTACGAGCCACGTTCAAACTCCTTCAGCGGCCTGCTCTCCGAACTGGATGCGGCGCAATGGCAGACCGTGGCCGTGGGTGACGATTTCTTCGAGCGCGAACTCGGGCTGCTGAGCAGCGACGGCTACGCGGACCGGCCGGTGTTGCTGTCGGAGCAGCCGCGGACCGTCGAGCATATCTTCCGCCTGCGCAAGTCCGGCTGCCGCAACCCGATCCTTGTGCTGCGCGACCAGCGCGATCCCGAAGCGGCGATGGAAGCGCTGGATGCCGGCGCCGATGACGACATCGTCGGCCCGCTCACCGGTCCCGAACTGCGCGCGCGGGTAAATGCCATCACGCGGCGGTTCCACGGCCATGCGGCCGGATCGGTGCGGATCGGCGATATCACCGCCTATTTCGACGGCCGCGATCCCGACGTGGCCGGCACGCCCATGCGCCTGTCGCAGCGCGAGCTGGCGATCTTCCAGCAAATCGCGCTTGCGGCGCCCCGCGTGGTGTCGAAATCGGTGATCTACGACGCGGTCTACGGCATGGCCGAGGACCAGCCCTTCGACAAGGTGATCGACGTCTACATCTGCCGCATCCGCAAGAAGATCGAGGAAATGTCGCCTTCGGGCGATCCGCACATCCGCACGATCCGCGGGCGGGGCTACAAGCTGGCGCCCGGCGCCGAAGCCGAAACTGAAGCCGGAGCCGGCAAGAAGGCCGAGACGGCGCGCCTCAGCCTCGCCGACCGGTCACATGTAGTTCAGAAAGCTCAGCTGGGATAGGCGCGCTGTGACCGTGTAGCTGGCCTCGAGCTGGGTCTGCAGCAGGGTCACGTTGCTTGCCGCCTCGTAGGCATCGACGCCGTCGAGCTCCATAAGGCGCGTTTTGTAGAGCACTGCGCGGTCCGCGATTTTTTCGTTCTCGGTCTCGAGACGCGCCGCGACGGTGGAAACCTGCGTCTCGGTCTCCAGCAGACCTGTCACGCCGCCGGACAGCGCCTTCACGGCGGCGCCCATCCATGTGTTGTAGGCTTCGCCGTCGCCGATCTCCGCCGGATCCTGCGCGACCAGCAGGACCAGCCCCTTGACCACCTGCCGGAAGGCTTCGTCGTCCGCCTGCACGCCATAGGCAACGCTGACACCATCCCCGAGGTTGGCGCGCTGCCGGGCATTGCCGACCGAGCCATTGTAGAACAGCGACTGGTAGTTCGTGGCGGGATCAGCGGCGGTGTCTGAGAAAATCGCGTCGATCTCTGCCAGAACCGCATCCGCGTCGGCGGCGGAGTTGAGCCCTCCTGACAGCAGACCTGCCAGCACGCCTTCCGGAGACAGGCCGCTGTCCGATTGCGCCTGCCCCCAGGGCTGAAGAGCACTGGTGACATTCACGGTACCCGAGAAGAGGCTCATGCCCGAATAGGCTTGCGCCGAATGGCCGATCAGCGCGTCGAGCGCGGCCCTCGCGGCGATCTGCACACCGGTGACGCCGTTTGCCGAATGCTCGGAATTGGCCACCGCGAGATCGAGCGCCTCCTGCACCGACTCGCGCATGGAGCCGAGCGCCTCCGTGGTCATCTCGATCCGCGACAACGTGAGCGCATTGGCGGCCGACTGTGCCTCGTCGCGATCGAGCCGGGCGTTGAGGCTGAGCGCCTCGGTCGCGCCGAGCCCGATCGACTTGTAGATGTCGCTCTTGTAGCCGGTCGACAGCTCCTGTTCGGCGCGCGACAGCGCGTTCGACAGTTCCGCATTCTGGTTCCGGCGCAGCAGGCTCGAGTAGAGCGTGGAGGCACCTTTGCTGAGGTAGATCATGGCGGGCTCCGGGATCAGAAGCTGTCGAGCAGCGTGTCGAGCATGGACATGACCGTGGTCATGACCTGCGCATTGGCGGAATAGGCCTGCTCGATGGCGACGAGCTGCTGCAGCTCGTCATCGACGTTGACCCCCATGAAGCCGAGGCGGGTTTCCTGCACCGTCATCGCGGCCGCGGCACTGGTCTCGGCAGCACTCTCGGCTTTTGCGCGGGTGGTGTTCTGGCCCGAGATGAGCGCCGACATGTAGTCCGCGAGCGTGGCGGTGTCGCCAAGTCCAAGCGATCCGTCGAAGCTGGTCTTCGTTGCCATCCCGTCGATGAACGCATTGAGCTGGGTCGTCTCGTTGCTCTCGCCCTCGACCGTCGCCGACATGCCGTCGCGCAGGCGCCAGGCCGCGCCGCCCTCGTCGGGAACAACGGCACTGTTCACCGCGATCCGCGCGGCAAGCCCGGCGGTCACGGGGACGCTCAACGCGGCCCCCGCATCGGTGAACAGCCCCGGCTCACCGGGCGCCAGAGAGGCATCGGCGCTTTCGAAGACGTCTATCAGGGCACGCGCCACCTCGTCGAGCTGCGCGCTCATCTCGGGGATCGTGTCGTTGTAGAGGGTGACTTGACCCGCGAGCGAGCCCTCGGCGATGCCGCGCACCCCGGCAACGCCGGGCGTGATGTCGACGCCGCCCGCGCTCAGCACGCCGGTCTGCGCGTCGAAGTTGATCGACTGGGCCGCCTCTCCCTGAAGCAGCGCGGTGCCGCCGGTGGTGAAGATCTCCATCCGCCCCTTGGCATCGGTGCGCATGGTGAAATCCATCTTCTCCGCAAGCCCGTCGAGCGCCGCGGTGATCTTGTCCCCCACCGTCAGCGTCTGGCCCTCGCTGAGCTTGCCGCTGGAGAGCTGCGCGTTCATCTCGGCCAGGTCGGCCAGCGTCGCGTTCACGCTGACGATGTCGTTCTGCGCCGAGGACAACGCCTGCGCCCGCGCGTCCACAAGCGCGCCCGAGGCGGCGTTCAGGGACTGCGCAAGTTCCTGCGCCTCGCCCACCGCGACGAGCTGCAACGAGCTGTCCGCGGGGCTCGCCGCCATCAGCCCGAAGCTGTTCTGCAGGTCGGTGAGCCGGGTGAGCAGCGTGACGTCGGACTCGGTGTTGCCCAGTTGCGATGCGTAGAGCGACAGGCCCGTCGCGATCGCGTCCTGGGTTGCGGTGCGCGAGACCTCGAGCCGGTACATGCTGTCGAGCGAGGTATTCACCGCCTGGGTGATCTCGCTAATCGTGACGCCACCCTGATTGCCCGACACGATGGTCGGATCGCGCCGCGAATAAGAGGCGTTGTTGGCATTGGCGATGTTGTTCGAGGTCGTCTGCGCCCAGCGGGAGGTGACGCTCATCCCGCTGCGTGCCGCGTTGAGGGCCGCGGAAAGGCTCATGGTGCGATCCTATATGCCAAGTCTGTCACCCGGTTCCGCCCGGGGCTCAGCGCTTGAGATTGACGGTTTCGTTCAGCATCTCGTCGGCGGTCGTGATGATCTTCGCGTTCGAGGAATAGGCGCGCTGACGCTGGATGAGGCTGGTGAGTTCCTGCGCGATGTCGACGTTCGAGCCCTCGATTCCGCCCGAGGTGAGCGAGCCGGTCTCGCCGGTGCCCGACGCACCGAGATAGAAATCGCCGGACTCGCCCGACACCTGGAAGGTCGAGTTGTTCGAGGTCGCAAGCCCGTTGGCGTTGGCGAAGGTTGCCAGCGGCACCGAGTAGAGCGGCTTGCGGGTGCCGTTGTCGAAGATGCCCCAAACGTCGCCGGATTCGTCGAATTCGACGCTGGTCAGCACGCCGCTCTCGCTGCCGTCGGCATCGACCTTCATCGGCGTGTAATCCCCGGCGAACTGGGTCAGCCCGTCGAAGGCGCCAGGCGCGCCAAGCGACATGGTAATGGTCTGCGGCGTGGTGCCATTGTTGATCGTCAGGCTCACCTCACCGGTGGCCGCATCGAAGGCGAAGCCCGCGGGCGCCGTCGCCAGCGAGGTCACGTTGGTGTAGCTCGCCGGCGAACCCGCATTGGGGCCGCTGTTGTTGAAGGTCATCGTGACGCTGCCGTAGTCACCGCCGGGGCCCGAGATGGTGACGTCCCAGGTGTCATCGGCGGCGGTTGGCTGGAAGGAGAGCGTCAGCCGGTCCGCCTCGCCGAGATCGTTGTAGAACTCGACCGAGGTGGTAAACGCGCTCCCCGGCGTGGCGAGGCCCGTCTCCTGCGAGGGCAGCGTGCCGCTGATCCCGATGGTGCCCGTGGCCGAGCCGTTGATCGACTGGCTGGCGACGTTGATCGGCTCGAGATCGGCAAAGCTGGACCGGTCCACCGCGCCAAGCTCGCCATCGGCACCATAGGCAAAGCCCATCAGGTAAAGCCCGGCGCCATTCACCAGGTTGCCGTTCTCATCCGGCGCGAAGCTGCCGTCGCGGGTAAACATGTTGCCCGTCGTATAGCCCGCGTCGATGTTCGAGTTGACCACGAAGAAGCCGCTGCCGTTGATCGTCAGGTTCGACGCGACCGAGGTTTCCTGAAAGGTCCCCTCGGTGGTGTTCGAATGGGTGATCGTCGTCGCCACACCGGCAGAGGTGCTGCCGGTGGCGGCGGTCGAGCCCGAGGTGATCATTTGCGCGAAGCTGCGGCGATAGCCTGCCGTATCCGCGTTCGCAATATTGTTGGAAATGCGTTCAACCGCATTGGAGTTCGCCGTGAGGCCGCTGACCCCGGCCGCCATCGCGCTGGAAATGCTCATGTCCGTCTCGCCCTGTTGGTCGCAGTTGAACTTTTACTGACTGGTCACATAGGCGAACCAGGTTTCACCATGGTTAAATCCGCCTTTACTTGTATTAATTTCAGCGGAAGTCCGCTGAATCTTGCCTGATCTTGCGAGGTGCTTAAATCCCTCGATCAATTGAGGTTCCCCGTCTCCGGCAGGCTGTCGAGCGTCTGCTGCGCCTTGTCGATCCGCGCTCGCGCGGTTTCCTCGCGCAGCGGCAGCAGCGCCGGCGCCGGCTCGGTCAACCCGCGCGCGATCTCGGCCCAGCCCGGCAGTTCGGTCAGGCTTGGAAAGGTTTCGGCAAGCTCGGCTGCCCGGGCATTGTCGCCACTGCGGTGCGCGGCCAGCAGGTAGCGGATCGCGTCCGGCAGCGGCAGCGCACTGCCCTCGCGCGCATGCAGCGTCCCGTAGGCCGTGGCCGCCGGAGCCCAGTCCCCCCGCTCAAAACGCGCCAGCGCCCGCAGGCGCAGGATCTGCGTGGTTTCACCCCGCTCGTCCGTGTCGGCCAGCAGCTCGGCACTCTGTCCCGTCTCATCGAAGTAGCGGGCCGAAACCAGATCGAAACGCCGTTTCAGATCCGGATCGGACAACGTGATCGGCTGCAGGAGCAGCGTGCCCAGAGCCTCGAACTGGCCGCCCGCCAGCAACGTCTCGGCTTCCTTCACCTTGAGGCGCGCCAATTGCCCCTCTTCCGCGGTGGTGATGCCCAGGTCCTGTGCCGCCGTGAGGTAGTCGTGGGTGGTGGCATATTCTTCGGCGGCAACCTTGGTTGCTCCGGCTTTTCGGAAGGTGTCGGCAAACATCTCCGAGGCCAGCGCGAAACCCTGCGTGAAGCGGAAGTAGCGCGAAATGCGCGTGTGATCCGCCATGAAGTCGCCGAGGGAGATCTCTCCCTCCGAGCCCTTGCGATAGAGGTCTTCTATCAGCGCCCGCGCCTTCTGATGCGCGGCGGCCGCCTGTGGTGTGCCGGCGCGGCGCGACACCAGAAGCCCGTAGGTCTCGATTGCCTCGACCTTGCGCCCGGCGATGACCTGCAGCGAGGCCAGCTCGTCGAGCACCTCTCCCGAGGAGTCGTCGCCCCGCCACATCTCGGACTCCAGTTCGAGCAACTGGATCGCCTCGCCGGTCGAGAGTGCATCTCGCCTCAGACCCAGCGAGACCAGCGCCCGCCGCGCGCGGTGCGCCCACACATCCCGACCCGAGATCACATGCGCGTAGCTGTCGAAGGCGGCCAGCGGCTTGTCGACCGTCTCGGCCACGGACCCAAGCAGGTAGTAATAGGCGGCTCCGCCCTTCAGCTCGGGGTAGTCGTCAAAGGATGCCGCCAGATCGCGCGCGAGGCGCCATTGCCCGGTCTGGATGGCGCATTCGAGCAGCCCCGGCAGCACCCGGGCCCGCACCGGCGAGGGGAACCGCGCAAGGCGCGCAACGGCGCGCGCCAGAAGCGGCCCAGCTTCTGTGCAGCTTCCGTCGCGGATGTGCGAAAGGGCGAGGAAAAGCGGCTGATCGGGCCAGCCGTCGTGCCCCGGACCGAGCAGCGCTGCCGCGCGGTCGGTCAACGGGCGGCGGCGCTCATCGATCAGGCCGAGCGCCAGTTCGAACGCACGCGCCCGCAACGCGTGCGCCAGCGGCACCCCCTCGCCGCGCACGGCACTCAGCACCGAAAGTCCTTCGGGGGCCATCGCATGAGCGAAGAAGAACTCGGCGAGATCGGTCAGGGCGCGGGCAAGGTCGGGCTGACGGTCCTCCGCCGCGATCACCGCATCCATGAGATGCGCGCGCTCCTCGAGAAAGGGCTGACCGGCGCGGGCACCAAGATAGAGCGCGGGCGGGTCGATCATCCGCGGCTCGGCCAAGACTGCCGGGGTGACCTGGGCGATCTGCGCGGGGCTGGCGCGCTCGGCGAGCGCCGGGCAGCCGCAGAGGACCAGCGCCGCCACCGCCGCCTGCCGCCCCACCCATGCGCAAGAATAGACCACCAATCACGCCCGCCTTATCATCATAATGCTTGCGTTATCTTAGCAAAACCCGCATCATCAGCAAGAAAAGAATGATCGAGCAAATATTGACGGGCAATTTGCATGGATAATTCGATTTACGTCGCACTCTCCCGGCTCACCGCTCTCGAGCGGCAGATGGACGTGACCTCGAACAACATCGCCAATGCCAATTCGACCGGCTTCAAGGCCGAGCGGGTGTTGTTCGAGACCTATCTCCAGCAGGACGACGCGGCGCTGGCCGGCGACGGCACCAACTATGTGCTCGACCGCGGCTCCTACCTCGACAACAGCTCGGGCGCGATCATGCCCACCGGCAATGCGCTCGACCTCGCGCTGAGCGGAGAGGGCTGGTTCGCCTACCAAACCGCGCAGGGACAGACCGCCTTCGGCCGTGACGGAGCCTTCGTGCTCGATGCCGAGGGCCGGGTGATCACCGCCAGCGGCGCGCAGGTGCTGGATGCGGGCGGCGCACCGATGGTGCTGCCGCCGGCGCAGGCCTCGACGGTCAGCATCTCCAATGACGGGGTGATCTCGGATGCCGAGGGTGCCGTTCTAGGACAGATCGGAGTCTTCACCCTGCCCGACCGGCAGAGCCTCGGGCGCTCGGGCGGCGGCATGTTCGTGCCGCAGGACGGCAATGGCGGGCTGCTGCCAGACGAGAGCGGCACCCAGATCATCCAGGGCGCCGTCGAGATGAGCAACGTGCAGGCGGTGACCGAGGTCACCCGGCTGATCGAGATCCAGCAAGCCTATCAGCAGTCGCTGAACTTGGTGCAATCGGATGACGAGCTGAAAAAGGACATGCTGAGCCGGATCCGGAACAGCTGAGGAAGGGACGACCATGAAGGCACTCGGAATCGCCGCAACCGGCATGATGGCACAGCAGACCAACGTCGACGTCATCTCCAACAACATCGCCAACGCCAATACCACGGGCTTCAAGGCCTCGCGGGCGAGCTTCACCGACCTTATCTACGAGAACATCACCCGCGAGGGCGCGGTGACCGCCGAAGAGGGCAATACCCGCCCCACCGGACTCGACATCGGCTTGGGTGTGCGCACCGCGGGCACCGTACGGCTCAACACCCAAGGCGGCCTGGCGCAGACCGAGAACCAGCTCGACATGGCGATCGACGGGCGCGGCTATTTCACCGTGAACATGCCCGACGGCAGCCAGGCCTACACCCGCGACGGCTCGTTCCGCCTGTCGGCCGAGGGGCAGATCGTCAACGAACAGGGTTACGAGATCGACCCGGGGATTGTGCTGCCCGACGACACGGTCTCGATCTCGATCAGCGAAACCGGCATCGTCAGCGCCTACACCGGCAATGACACAACCCCTGTCGAGGTGGGCCAACTCACCCTGACCACCTTCGTCAATGATGCCGGCATGCGCCCGCTGGGCAACAACATGCTGCAGGCGACAGTGGCCTCCGGCGATCCGATCCCCGCAGTACCCGGCGACGAGGGCGTCGGTATCCTGCGCCAGGGGTACCTCGAAAGCTCGAACGTCGACATCATCCGGCAGATCACCGACCTCATCCAGGCGCAGCGCGCCTACGAGATGAACTCCAAGGCCATCGAGACCGCCGATCAGATGATGTCCGCCGCGAACCAGATCCGCTGAGCCCATGCGCTGCCTCGCCGCCCTCCTCGCCGTGCTGATGCTGGCGCCGCTTGCCGGACACGCCGAAACGCCCGTCGTGCTTATCGAAGAGCAGGCCCGGATGAGCTGGGCGGAGGCGCTTCCGGCCGAGGCGAACCTCCGCGTGCGGTTCAAGGGCGCGATGATCGACGAGGCCGAGACAATTTCGGCCTTCTGGATGGATCGTGAAAGCGGCCAGTTCCTTGCCAACGCGGTGACCGAAGACGGGGTGACGCACCGCCTCCAGGGCTTCATCATCGCCACGCGCAGCCTGCCCGTGCCCACCCGCCGGCTGATGCCCGGCGATCTGATCGGCGCGCAGGACATCAAGACCGTCGAAATGCCGCTGAGCCGGGTCGGCGCCTTCACCGTGGTCGACGAGGAAAAGCTTGCCGGCATGCAGGTGCGCCGGATGCTGGCGCAGGGACGGCCGGTGATGACCCAATCCGTGATGCAGCCGCTGGTCGTCGGCCGCGGCGACAAGGTAAACATTCTCTACGACGATGGCCGGCTGGTGGTGACCGCCCCGGGCCGCGCGCTCACCGATGCCCACCGCGGGCAGGAGATCCGCATCGTCAATCTCGTCAGCAATACCCCCCTCGTCGCCATCGCGCGCGAGGCGGGCCTCGTGGAGGTGATCCGATGACCCCGCTCCGTCATGGCCTGATGGCCGCCTCTGCCCTTGCCCTGCTGGCGGGCTGCAGCACCCCGGCCTTCGACCGCGAGCCCGAGGTGAGCCGCGTCGGGATCGACCCCGAGACGCTGGCCGAAGCGCGCAGCGTGAACATTCCGATGCCGCCGCCCAAGCCCGACCGCATACCCTACCGCGCGGAAGGTGCGTCGCTCTGGGAACGAGGGTCGTCGGGCTTCTTCGGGGATCAGCGGGCAACTCAGATCGGTGACATCCTGACCATCCTCGTCGAAATCGAGGACGAAGCGTCGCTCAGCAATGAATCGGACCGCAGCCGCACCGGCGGCTCGACCTTGGGTTTCCCCAGTTTCTTCGGCTATGGCAGCCAGATCGACAAGATCCTGCCCGGCGTCGGCCCCGAGGATCTGCCATCGGGAGACAACATCGTCGATATCACCTCGACCACCGGCGCCTCCGGCTCCGGCAGCATCGACCGCGAGGAGAGCATAAGCCTACGCATGGCGGCGCTCGTCGTGCAGGAGCTGCCCAACGGCAATTTCGTCGTCGCTGGCCGGCAGGAGGTCAAGGTCAACGAGGAACTGCGCGAGCTGCGCGTCACCGGCATCATCCGGCCGCAGGACATCGACCGTACGAATGCCATTCCCTACGACAAAATCGCCGAGGCGCGCATCTCCTACGGTGGCCGCGGCTCGGTGAGCCGGCAGCAGACGCGCGGTTACGGCGAGGACGTGATGGACGTTATTTTGCCTTATTGAGCTAAATCGCGCCCTTATTTGAAGAAACTATCGCCCGAATCTTACGTCACTACGGACCCTGACAGAGAAACTGCGGGATTCGTTATGAAGAAATCATACATCGCCCTGGCCGCCCTGCCGCTCGTCTTCGGAGCGCTTGGCTACGCTGCCGGCCACATGATGGCGCCCGCTGCGACCGCGCCGGTCGAAACCAAAGCGGAAGCCATCGAACCTGCGGCAGCCAAACAGATCCTCGACGATCTGGCGACCAAAGGGCCGAAGCACGTCCCCACGCCCGAGGATGACACCGAGATTGCGCAGCCGTTGCCGCACGAGCATGCCCGCAACGGTGGCCGCCCCGAGACCGAGATCTCCCACGAGCCCGCCGACACCGCGGGCATCCTGACCAAAGATCGGATGGACGATTCCAGCATCGTGTCGCTTGGCAAGATCTCGGTGCCGGTCTACCGCGCCTCCAGCATTACCTACGTGGTCTCGGAAGTCGGTGTGGCCATGCGCGACGTACCCACCGCAGTCAATTTCAACATCGCCGAGAACGCCTCGCGCCTGCGCGACGCGATCCTGACCTCGATGCACCGCGCCGCAGATGGCAACACCATGAAGGGTGTGAACATCGACACCGGCGTGCTGTCGCGCGAGCTGTCTGCGGACCTGAAAAAAGACTTCGGAGACGATGTCTCCGAAGTCCTGTTCCTGTCGCTCGTGAAGGCCGACGTGCCGCGCAGCTGAGCTGCTCAGATGATTTCCTCGATGAGGCCCGCAAGCACGGTCTCGCCGTTCTCCAGGTGGAGCGTGGCGAGGCCGTTTTCGTAGGTCATGCTCTGCACCTTGAGCGGCGCATAGGTCTGCGATGCGATCGTGGTACCTTCGGAATCCACCGCCTCGAGCTTCATCTTATAGTTGCCAGCCGGCAGCGGCAGCCCCTCGTAGTCGAGCCCGTCCCAGACCACCGTGTGGCGCGCCCCGGCGCTGGTGTCGAGCCCGGTGTAGCTGCGCAGCACGGTGCCATCCTCTGCGGTCACCGTCAGCGTCGCAGTCGCGGCCTCGGCAGCCAGGACGTAGGACATCTCGGCGGAGCCGCCGTCCTCGCCCAGCGTCACCCCCTCCGTCGCGGTCACCACCGAGCGGCCGATCAGCGACAGTCCGGTGATGGCCCCCATCGACGCCAGCTGGTCGGAGATGCCCTCGAGGTTGGAGTTGGTCGCAACCGATTGCTCTACCTGGCTGAGTTGCGCGAGCTGCGAGATGAAGGTTGTACTGTCCATCGGCTCGAGCGGGTTCTGGTTCTGGATCTGCGCGGTAAGCAGGGTGATGAAGCTCTCGTAGTCCTCCGAGAGCTGGCTCATCGAGCTGCTTGCGGAACTGGTGGTCGTGCTGACGCTGGTCGTGCCGAACGGATCAATGGCCATCGAGATAGGTCCCCGTCAAATGCTGATGTCCACGCTGCCCTCGGGCAGCAGGCGTGAGTGCGATGCCGCGCCGTCGAGGCTCGATGCCTCGGTGCTGACGCTGCCGTAAGTCGTGTAGCCGCCCATGCGGGCACCGTCGTGGTTTTGGCCGGAGTGCTGAGAGCCTCCCTGCGCGCCCATGTCAGAGAAGCTGAGCGCGCCATCCTCGACTGCGTGCCCGGCGTCGCGCAGCAGGGCAAGAAGCGCGTCGCGGTCGGAGCGCAGCGAGGACAGCACCGCCGCCTGATCGGCGCGCACGACGACCTGCAGCTTGCCCGCCTCGTCTGGCGTCAGCGAGATCTCGACCTTGCCCAGTCCCTCGGGCTTGAGTTCGACGTTGATCTCTCCCTCGGCGTTGGCGCTGGCGCGGATTTGACCCAGCACGTCTTGCCCCTGCACCGCCAGTTGCGGCGACGTACCAGCCACCTGCGCGGCGGCAAGGGCGCTGGCGGCAAGCGGCGTCGCGGAGACCGGCGCAAGCGGCATGGCCTGCATGTGCGATGCCGCGCCCTCCGCCGGCTGGGCGGCCACCTGGCCAGCCGTTGTGCCCGCCGCCAGCACCTGAACCGCTGCCCGCTGCCCGTCCGAGGTCTCGCCATCGGTCTGCGGCACCTTTTCAGCGATCCCCCGCAACTCGGCCGCAGGATGCCTGATGTCCTCTGGCAACCTCGACCCCGCCACGCCTTCCCCTGCGGGCTGGCCGCGCAGGGGAAGCGACAGCAGCTGCCCCAACCCGGAGACGGCCGGACCGCGCGGCTGCGCGACCTCTTCGGCCACGAGAATGGCCTGGCCCAAGAGCGCTGCCAGCGCGGCGGGTTCGCCCTCGATCTCATCGGCTCCGCCCAGCAACGCCTGGAGGTCTGCCAGCCCCTCGGAGAGGTCACGCCAGGACATCTCGTCCGCCGCGCCCTCGCTCCCGAAGCTCGCAGAGAGATCGGCAACCAGTGCTTCGGCGCGCTCCAACAGCGCCGGATCGCCGGCCAAAGCTGTGCCGAGCTGCGCGATCAGCGGGCCGACAATGGCCGCGATCTCTTCCTCGGACAGGTCTGGATCGGCCAGCGCCGCCTCGGCGTCGGCGAGCATGTCACCGAGCTCGCCGGACCCTGCCCCGTCGCCTTCCGCCGGAGGCGCGTCATCCCCCCCCAAGAGCGCGAGAAGGCCGGCGAAGGGTGTCTCCCCTTCCGCCGGCTTTTCCGCCGTGGCGCCATTCGTGGCTCCCGCGCCGCCGAATGCGCCGAGAATATTGATCATGTCAGCACTGCTCGCGAGAAGCCCCTGTCTATGAGATTGCGCCGCAGCCGCAGCATGGCGCGCTTTTCAACCTGCCGCAGGCGGTCCTGCGACACCCCGAGATCCCGGGCAATGCTGCCGAAGGGCTCGGGATCTGCCTGCAGGCGCCTGCGCCGGATCACCGCGGCTTCTTCCGGGGTCATCGGCTCCAGCGCCTCGGCCAGCAGGCGTGTCAGCATGGCCCGCTCGCTCTCCTGCGTGACCAGCTCCTCCGGCCCCGGCTCGCCCGATACGAGAATATCCCGCGGGCGCCCGTCCTCTTCGTCGTCACCGCCGTCGAGCGCGATGATCCCATGGGTGGCCATACGGATCCGGACGCGTTCCTCATCCGAGAGCTTGCCGGTCTGGGCATCGAGATAGGTGCGCGCCGGGATATCGATCACCGCCTTGATCCGCGCCAGCGCGCCGGAAATGCCGTTCATCACCCACCAGGCCGCATAGGTCGAGAAGCGCACCTCCTGCTGACGGTCGAAACAGTCGGCGGCCTTGATTAGGCCGAGAATTCCCTCGGCCGCCAGATCCTCGAGGTGCACCGGGTTGTCGGTGAACCGCGCGGCCTGGGACCACGCCTGCCGCGCGTGCGAGCGCAGCAGCAACTCAAGGGCCTTGCGGTCCCCGCTGTCTTGCCAATCGCAGATGGCGGTCCGTTCCTGCTCTACGTCAAGAAACGGCTCGCGCATGGCTGCCTGGTACGTCATGGACATCATGAAGAAACGCCCAACTCATTCTTGCCTGCAAGAATAAGTAAACACAGTTCTTCAACCTTCGGAAGAATATAATGATTTACTGAAGGTTAAACCGTGCAGCCAAGTTGCTCTTCAGCGGCGCGTCTTCGCGCTCGGGCGCCCCCATGACGGCGCGCAGCATGATCTCGGTCCGCGCCGCCCACTCGCTCAGCCGGAGCGGTGCATCCGAGACGCTCAGCAAGTCCTCAGGCACGAGCAGAGGGTCGGGCGAGCTGAAGCCGGGGTCGAGATCCGCGAGATAGACCGCAAGCTGCCGCTGCCAGAGGAAATCGGAGCGCATGAACAGCATGGGATCGGGCAGCAGCGGGCGTCGCTCGGCGAGCCAGTGACGCGACAGGCACCGACCGAGCCCACGGCAGAAGCCCTGCGGATCCACGTCATGCCCCTCTAGAACCAGCGTCGCGGCCCGGCGCATCGCGGCGTGGGCCATGATATAGAGCGCGTCGGTCTCGTGCTCCATCGGCACACCGCCAAGGCTCTGGGCCAAAACCAGCGCCTCGCCCACCGTCTCGCCAAGGAGCTGCGAGAAGGAGCTTCCGCCTTCCGGCAACATCACCACCATCGTGCCATAGGGCAAGTCGAGCGGCAGCTCTTCGACAAGCACGTCGCCAAGCGGGAGAGCGGGGGCCAGTTCCAGCTCGTCGGCCATGACCAGCGGCCGCGCACAGCCGCCCTTTGCGATCAGGATTACCACCTGGACCGGCAGGATCGAGGAAAGCGCCGCACGAAACCGCAAGCCGAAGCCCGTGTCGGGCAGCGCCACGCCGTTCCGCCAGATCAACCGAAGTACATCCCCGCCACGCATCTGCTTACCCATGCCCCAAGTGAGTCATTTCCCCAGGACATACAGTAAATTTTGAGCGGATATCCGCAAACCCACCAAATGTTAATGGTTCCGCCAGATGTAGGGGGGTTGAACTTTCCAAGCCCTACATCCTGACAGGCGAGTCGCCCCTCGAAGGCCCTGTGTTTGCAGGGGTTCCCGGCGCCGAAACAGACCGAGCCAAAGCGCCAAACCGAAGTCCACACCCTCTGACTTATCTTTACATAGTTCGAATTAGGTGTGGATATGCAGGAGGGTGCTGCAAACAGGACACTAAATGTGGTGAATTATTCGGTCATATTTCCGAACGCCGCGACGTCGCTCAGGGCTGCGTATCCCGCGGATACTGCAATGTGACGCTGATGCGGCGGTTTTCCGGGGCCATCGGGTGCTCCGGGTCCAGTGGAACCGTGTCGGCAAGGCCGGAAATACGGGTGATCCGGGTCGGGTTCACCCCGGTATCAACCAGCACGCGCCGCGTGGCATTGGCGCGGTCGGCCGAAAGCTCCCAGTTGGAATAGGTTCCCGCCCGCGCGTAGGGCACCGAGTCCGTGTGCCCGGAAATCGAGATCTCGTTCGGCAGGTCGACGATGGCCTCGGCAACGATGCGCAGCAGGTCGCGCGTCCGCTCCTCGATCCGGGCACTGCCGGTCGCGAACATCGAGGTACTGTTCTTGTCGACGATCTGGATCTCGAGCCCGTCCGCAGTGCGTTCGAACAGCAGGTTGTCAATCATGGCCTCGAGCTTGGGATCCTCGGTGACGCGGTCGGTGATCGACTGCTCGAGACGGGTCTGCGTCTCCTGCCACTCCTGCTCGGCGCGTTCGAGTTGCTCTGCCTCGGCCTCGGAATCCGCGGCGGCCTGCGCCGCGGCGATGCCATCGGCGACCCCGTTCTCGCCTGTGTTGATCGTCTGGCTGTCCTGCGTGCCGTCGGGACGCGAGTCGAATTCCACGACGACCCGAGAGTCCGGGTCGCGCAGGCGGCTGTCGAAAACCGCCAGCGGGTTCTCTTGGCCGAAGCTCGGCAGTTGCACAGGGCTCTGCGGGCCGTCGGTGCCGCTCATTACGCCATCCTGGCCCAGCACCGTGCCGTCGAGCAACCCATCCCCGCGCCCGCCGGACTCGGAGAGCGAGGGGGTGAAATAGTCGGCAAGTCCGCGCAGTTTTTCCTCGTCGGAGGCGGCAAGGATCCAGAGCAGCAGGAAGAAGGCCATCATCGCCGTCATGAAGTCGGCATAGGCGACTTTCCAAGCGCCGCCGTGATGCCCGTGACCGCCGGTCTCCTCGATCCTCTTGATGATGACCGACTGCTCGTTCCTGCCTGCCATGCTCTGCCTTTACTCTTGCCCCGCCATCACCGTGCGGTCGTATTTTCCGAGGCCTGCCTCCTTGGCGTGGGCCGCTTTCTTGCGCGAGTAGCTCGGCGCTACCAACGGGAAGTCCTCGGGAAGACCGAAAGCCGCGCGGTACTGCGCTTCGGTCATCCCGTGCTCGGCACCGAGGTGGCGCTTGAGCATCTTGAAGCCGCGACCGCAGCACAGGCAGTAGACCTTTTCCTCGGTCACCGCCTGGGCCACCGGCAGCGCGGGCCGCATCCCGCCGTGTCCCTGCGCGGCGCCGTGCGCCGGCTCGGCCATCGTGGCAGAGGCGGGCATGTCCTGCACCTCACCCGTCAACCGCCTGTACAGATTCACGATCTCATCCGGGGTCACGTCCGGTCTAGACGCGTAGGCCGCCACGATCCGGGCCACCATATCCTGCGATTCGTCATGTCCACTCATAATCTCATCCTGCCGATCGTCGTTCTGCTTTCGCATCGAAGGGACCAAACGCACTTCTGTCCGTTCTTGCTTGTCCTTGAACAAGCGCGCCCGTCGACGGGGATTGCACTTTTACTTTACATAGATTCTTGCCGCTGCGGCAATTTAACCTTCCCACTCCATGTTTCGAGCGGCTTCCCGCCGGTCGAGGTAGGATTGCGAAACCAGCGGCGCGTCTTTCGGCAGGCGCCACTTCCTGCGGTATTCCTCGGGCGTCATCCCCAGAACCTCGCGCAGATGCCTGCGCAGAAGGGGCTTTTGCATCCCGGTTTCGCGGCATGTCAGCATCGAGTATGAGTCGCCCCGCGGTGACGACACATTTGCCCGGCTCCACCTTAAAATCCGCAAAAGGAACCCTCGCAACTCTTTACCCATTCCCTTGTCTCTACTTAGTGTTCTTACTCGCTCTTGGTAGAGCAGATAGGATTAGAAGGTTAATCCATGTTGAATGCCGCGAGTTTTCGTCCAGTCATGGGAAAAAATCCGACAAAACCTTGTCCGACGAGAGCGAAATGACAAATCGTGCCTCATTTGCCGTGGTTGTCGAGCGCGACACGGCGCAGCGCACCGCTTGGTCGCAGCTGCTCGAGCGCAGCGGACTGCGCCGCGTGCTGCGCCGCGCCCGCCCCGCCGAGGCCCGCGAGCTGGTGACCCCGGGCGCGCCGCTGACCGCCATGCTCGTGGGTCTGACCGCCCATCTGCCGCGGGATGATGACATGCTCGGGCTGATCGCCGAGGCGCGGCGGCTGGTCCCCGATGCGGTGATCCTCGCCATCGATCACGGCAACCGCCCGCGCGGCGCCGCCGAGATCTTCGCCGCCGGAGCCGATGACGCGCTGCGGGCCGACCATGATCCCTCGGAGCTGCGCGCACGGCTTTCGGTCAGACTGCGGGGCGCCTCGCTTGCCGGGCAACGCGCGGCGAGGCTGGTACAGCTCGGACTGACCCCGCTGGAAGAGCGCATTCTCGCTTTCCTGAATGTGCGGCGCGGCCAGATCGTCAGCCGGTCCGCGCTCGCCGCAGAGGTGGCCGGAGCCGAATGGAGCTACGGCGACCGGCGCTTCGATGTGCATGTCGGAAGGATCAGGAAGAAGCTGGAAGAGAGCTACGGCACCGCGCTGCGGGTCCGCACGATCCGGGCGCAGGGTTACGTGCTCGAAGGCGACGCCCCGCTCTAGTTGTCGAAGGCCATCTCGAGCACCGATGTCTCGAAGTTCGCCGGCATCTCCACCGCCCTCATCATCGTGCCGGTCATCAGCCCCGCGCCGGTGAGCACCGCCAGCGCCACCCGCAGCGGCGAGAAGACGCGGCGGGTGCGGCGCGGCTTGGCCGCGACCGGGGGCACCGCCGCCGCCGGCACCGCAGGTTCGGCGGACTGCGTCGCCGGGCCTGGCGCCACAAAGACCCCATGTCCGGTCACCGTTACCTCGGCCACGCGGGGCGATGCGGCAAACCGCTGGCGCAGGGCGGCGGGAAAGCGGCTCTCGGGGATATCAATGACCAGAGGCGCGCCGGCGACCCAACCTTGCACCGCCTTACGCGGCAGCACGAAGCGCGAAAAATCGTCGCGGAAACCGACCTCCTCGATCAGCACGGCGCGGGTCTGGATGGTCACCAACCCGGGGCAGAGGGTCACCCGGACACCGCGGTGACCGAGGCTGACCTCCGCCTCCACGAACTGGCACTCGCTGCCTGAAACCACCTCGGCGGGCAGGTAGCCCTCGGGCATCTCGGGCTTGGGCTTGCGGCGCGCCACTGGTCGCGGCGCAAGCTCGGCGAGGTGCAGCCGGGGGCGCCAACGGAAGGGCTCGGGGCCGCGCAGCGCCGCGCTGACCTTCTCGGCCAAGGGGTCGGTGACCGGCGCGGGGGCCGGCGCCGGACGCGCCTTGCGCTCCTGCTCGAAGCGGTAGTTGATCAGGTAGTCCTCGGCCATCTCCGGCAGGTCATCCTCGCCGGCCACCAGCTTCAGAAGCTTCTGCTCGTCCGAGAAGAGCACCCTACGCGTCGGGTAGCCCTCGACCGGAGGCACGACGGCGAACCCGCCCTTGCCGCAGTCCAGCACCGCCGCGGCCTTGCGCAGCACCGAGCGTCCCTCGTCAAGGTGATGCAGCACCATTTCGCAGGTGCCCGCGTCGTCGAGGCAGAGCACAAGGCCGATCTCGTCGGGCCATTCGGCGAAGACCGTCAGAAGCTCACCGGCCTCGAAAAAATATGCGAGCTTTTCGGCGTTCATGATCAGTGGCCTCGAACAGTTCTTCAACTTCGGAATCTATTCTTGTTTATACTTGAAAGAAAGTCAAATTTACATATGCTCATCATGACAGCCGGCGCATCCCGGCAAAAGAGCCAAGCAGAGATTTCCCCATGACGCTGATCCTCGGTCTCGCCCTTGTCTTCGGCCTGGTCTTCGGAGGATTCATCCTCTCCGGTGGCAAGATGGACATCGTGCTGCACGCCCTGCCCTTCGAGGGCATGATGATCGGCGGCGCCTCGATCGGGGCCTTCGTCATCGCCAACAGCTTCACGGTCATCAAGAGCGCGGGCAAGGGCGTGATCAAGGTCGTGCGGGGCCCGCGCTGGAAAACCAAGGATTACGCCGACCTGCTCAACCTGATGTTCGAGCTGTCGCGCATATACAAATCCCGCGGCATCCTCGCCCTCGACAGCCACATCGAGTCCCCGAAAGAGAGCGACATCTTCGCGCGCTACCCGCGCATCGCGTCGGACCATTTCGCCATCGACCTGATCCGCGACAGCTTCCGCATGCTGTCGATGCAGTTCGACGACAAGTACCAGACCGAGGATGTGATCAACCGCAAGATCAAGAAGCACCACCATGAGGCCATGGCCTCGGCGCACGCGATCCAGACCATGGCCGACGGCCTGCCCGCGATCGGCATCGTCGCGGCGGTTCTGGGGGTGATCAAGACCATGTCCTCTATCGACCAACCGCCCGAGATCCTCGGCGGGATGATCGGTGGCGCGCTGGTCGGCACCTTCCTCGGCGTGTTCCTCGCGTACTGCATGGTGCAGCCGATCTCCGGCCGCCTGGCCCAGATCGAGGAAGAGGACGCGGCCTTCTACCACATCATCCGCGACATCTTCGTGGCCATGGTCTCCGACCACCCGCCGAGCATCTGCGTCGAGATCGGCCGCGGCAATATTCCGACCCGGATGCAGCCCGACTTCTACGAGGTCGAGGCCGCGCAAAAGGAACTGCCCGCGGCATGAGCCTTCTGCGCACCATTCCCCTGCTGCTCTTCGCCGGCATGGCCTCGGCAGAAAGCGCACCAACGCCGCAGGAGGATTTGGCGACGCTGGGTTATATCTCCGCCGCACGGCCGGGCAAGTTCCACGCCATGCCGCCCTCGGGGAACGGCTTTCCCGAGCCCATCCTAGCCCGGATGCGGATGGCGCTCGGCGGCGAGCGGCCGATGCCCTCGGCGCCGAATCCCGACAGCCCCGCCGCGGCGACCGATGGCCACTGACGCCACCCGGCGCCGCCTGCGCGCGCTACAGGTGATGGAGCGCCTCAAGTCGCTCGAGACCGAGCGGCAAGCGGCGGAGACCGGCGCGATCCGCGCCCGCATGGACAGGCTCGAAAACGACAAAACGGCGCTGCTGGAGCGGCTCTCCGGCGAGTCGCGGATCGACGGGCTCGAGGGCGCCCCCTACCTTGGGCGTTTCATCCGCTCGATCCGCGCCGAGGTCGACCGCATCTCAAACGACGCCGCCAAGCTGGCACCCGAGCTTGCCCGCTCCGAGGAGAAGCTGCGCGCCGCGCTGGCCGAGCAGAAGACCTACGAGATCCTCCGCCTCAAGCGCCTCGCCGAAGAGCGCGAGGCGCGTGTCAAGCGCGAGGCAGACGCGCAGGACGAGCTCTCGCTGCAGCGCTGGAACCGCACCGGCTGACCCGCCGCCCCCGACCCGCACGCCTGCACCGATACCGGGCAGCCGCGCCACACTTGCAGCACCGGTTCACGCGCCGGTAGATCCAGAATTGCTTTTATCACGCACCTGTGGAAGGCTTTTCGCAGGGTTTCCCGGCTTCGTTTCTCGCCGCGAAATCAGCATTTTCGAGACTGCGTTTGAATGAGTGCCGTTCCGGGGCCGCGCGAGGGATCCACGAAGGATCAAGGCGCGGCGCGTTGCCGGGACCGTAATTTCCCAAGGAACAGCCACCTCCGATACGAGGATATTTGCCATGACTGTCCGCCTTTCATTTCGCCCGACGTTGCTTGCCGCCCTGCTGACCTCTGCCAGCCTGCCCCTTGCCGCCCATGCGCAGAACAGCGGGCCGCAACTCAGCTTCGGGCTGACCACCTTCGCGGATGTCCCAACCAGCGGCGACACCGATGACGACGCGCTTTACAACTGGCGGGTCGACATCAAGCTCAACTACGCGGAGATCTGGTCCGGAGGTTCGATCAGCGGGCACTTCGAATACAACGACGGCGACGGCTACGTCGGCCTCGGCGAAGGCGGCCTGGTCTGGCCGACCAACACTTTCGCGACGCTGCCCTCCGTCACCTCGGACAATGAGACCACGCTGTCGCTGACCCTCACGCAGCAGTTCAACAACACCACCAGCGTCAGCTTCGGCAAGTTCAACGTGATTGATCTGGCCGAGGCGGTGCCGCTTCTGGGCGGACAGGGCCAGGGTGGATTCCAGTACCTCGGCATCGGCGCCCCCGGCAACTTCGTGCTCCCGCCCTACATTTTCGGCGGCGTGCTGACGGTGAACTATGCGCCGATGATCTATACGCTGATGATCTATGATGCGAACAACGCACAAGGCGAGGACTTCTGGGACGATCTCTTCGACGACGGCGTGGTCTACAATGGCACCGCCACCTACACGACCCAGATCAACGGCATGCCCGGCTTTTACAGCTTCAACATTGCCCATTCGACCAAGAAGGGCACCGACTACGAATCCTTGTTGCTTTCGCCCAGCGATGACGCCTTCGCGGGCACCAAGGACGGGGTCAATTACACCGGCGTCAGCTTCCAGCAATACCTCTGGAGCGATCCCCAGAACCCGATGGTCGGCTGGGGCGTCTTCGGCCAGATCGGCTACGGCGATGGCAACCCCAACCCGCTCGACGAGATGTTCCTGTTGGGCGTCGGGGGCAACTCGCCGCTCTACGGGCGGCAGGGGGACCGCTGGGGCATAGCCTGGAGCAAGTACAACTGGTCCGACAAGCTGGGTGACGCGCTGGGGGCCTACGGGGTCAACCTGCAGGACGAGTCGGCGGTCGAGGCCTTCTACGAGGCCGCGCTCACCGAGAACTGGCGCCTCGGCGGCAATATCATGTGGGTCAAGCCGAGCTTCGAAAGCTACGACGACTACACCCAAGTCGGATTCCGCATCCGCGCGACCTTCTGACCCTTCGGGCCTGTCCCCGCGGGGACAGGCTTCGGCCCCGCCTCAGACGAAGCTGAAGTTGCGCGCCGCGCTCACGTCGGAGATGCGCAGATCGCCTTGCAGCAGCAAGCTTCCCTGCGCGCCGAAGCGGATGGTGATGCCCGCCTCGCTGGCCGCGAAGCTAAGGTCCGACAGATCGTCGATCCCCGGCAGGTCGACCTCGATCACGTCCTTCCCGGGGGTGAAATCGGTGATCACGTCGCCGCCGGTGAGGTCGCCCTCCTCCAGCACGAAAACGTCCCGCCCAGCCCAGCCGGTCAGCGTGTCCGCCCCCGGCCCGCCCGAGAGCCTGTCATTGCCCACCATCCCGTTGAGCACGTCATGCTCTTCGTTGCCGGTCAGTATGTCGTCGCCCTCGCTGCCGACCAGCGTGTCGCTTCCCTGGTTGCCGGAAATGAGATCGTTGCCGTCCCCACCCTTGAGGTAATCACCCCCGCCCCAGCCGAGCAGACGGTCATCCCCAGCGCCGCCATTGGCGCTGTCATCCCCCTTGCCGCCGACCAGCCTGTCGTCGCCCGCCAGTCCCTCGAGCGTATCGTCGCCGTCACCCCCCTCCAGCGTGTCGCCTGTCGTGCTGCCCGTGATCCGCTCGCCCGTGTCGCCGACGGTGTCCGGCTCCGCCGCATCGATGCCCGAGGTGTCGAAGGTGATCTCGATGACCTCGAAGGGATCGAGGGTGATCGGCACCTTGGTCCCGGTGACTGCGATATCCGTCAGCTTGGCCCGCACGTCGTTCTCGTTGATGTAGTAGCGCTGGCCGTTGACCAGTAGGCTGTCGGCCTCCTGGAAGCCTTCGCCCGGCACGTAGTGCACCCCGTCGCTGGAGTTGGCCGAGACATCCGCGCCAATCTTCACCGCCGAGGCAGAGGCGTATTCGGGCACCAGCGTCGAGAGATCGAGCTCCAGCTCGAGGCTGTCGGTGGCGCGCGAGGCGACGTAGACGACGGTGCTGTCCTCGGACTGCCAGGCGTGGAAGGTGAAGCTGCCATCCTCGATGGAAAGGTCAGTCTCGAGCAGTTCCAGTCCCGGCAAGCTGGAGCTCATCAGATCGAATGTCGCGCCGTTGATCGTGTTCAGCACCCGCCCCTCGGCGTCGGTAAGGACGTTCTCGTGCTGCTTTCCGGCAAGGTCGGTGGGCGTGTTGTGCTGCACCGGCCAGACATGCGCCGCGTCGACGCCGAGCCCGTTCATGTTGGAGGTCATCTCGACCATGACCGAGGCAGAGCGCAGACCGGTCTCCGTGGTGTCCGAGGTGCGCACATTCCACTCGGTGACGTAGAGATCGAGCTCCTTGTCAAAGGCGTCGTCCCAAACCGCGTAGTCGCGGTTGATGAAGTTCATCTCGCCGCTGGTGCCCTCGAACTCGGTCACCCGCTTGTCGTAGTAGTAATGCTCGACCACCCCGTCGAGGGCCTCGCGCGCCTCGCTGCCAAGTTGGCCGATGATGGTGCGGTTGGCATCCTGCACGCGCTGCAAATAGGGGCGATCATCGATCGAGACGTGATATTCCGACCCCGCGAAGGGCGAGGCCATCTGCACGAGGATCGCCGCCTGATCCTCCGGCTCGAAGCCGGCCTCCTCCATGCCACGCGCCAGCGCCACGGCGGCGACATCGGCCTTGGCCCCATAGGCGGTCTCGCCCATGCTCCAGTATTCATTGCCGATCTCGAAGGCTTCGACCACGTCCGAATGGTCGCGCATCACCGTCTCGGCAAAGCGGGCTATGTCCCCGTCGAGCGCCTCGTAGTCAGTCACGCTGTAGTTCTTGGTTGGCAGCACCAGCGTTACCTTGGCGCCACTCTCGCGCGCCCAATCCAGCATATCAGTCACTTCGTGCCGGAGCGCCCATGCCCCGTCCACCCGCTCCATCTGCAGGATATTGAGGAACCCCGCGCCATCCTCCTCGAGATCGCCGCTGTCGCCCTGCCCGGCAGGGAAGCGCAGATGGGTGATGTCGAGCGCATCCGCCGCAGCGCCGAAATTGTCGAAAGGCAGCCCGTCCTCGGTGTTGACGCTGAACACGAGGTTGCCGCCGAAATAGGCCCCCTCCAGCACCTGTCCGGTACCCATCGCCGCGGTGACCGAGACTTGCGTTCCGTCGAAGGCGGGCGGGGCGGCCGCGAACGGCGTCACGGCAGCGAGGTTGCCCAGCCAGCCGCGCGGGTCGCCGAGTTCGGCCGCGTCCACGCCGTCGATCACCGCGAGCACCCGGCCCTCGAAGACCAGCGCCGTGCCGCTGCCATCCTCGGCTTCCGCGACCGTCAGGCTGCCATAGGCCGCCCCTGCCGAAAGCCGCGTGCCGTCCGGCTGCACCAGGGTGATGAGTTCCGGAGCACCGTCGTTGCCCCGCAGGTCATAGGTGTGCAGCGTCATCGGAACGAAGGCCCCCTCCCCCTGCGGCACCACGATCTCGTAGCTGTCCTTTCCCGCCGCGCCCGCAAGATGATCGCCCGCGTCGCCGCGCAGCGTGTCGTCCCCGGCGTTGCCAACCAGCGTGTCGCCCACCGTCTCGGCCCCCTCCTCGTCGACGCCGTTGACGAAATCGTCGCCGGACTGGCCGTCGAGATAGTCGCCTCCGCCAAGACCCACCAGCGTATCCGCTCCGCTCCCGCCGAAGAGCTCGTCGCGCCCCTCGCTGCCGGTAAGCGCGTCGTCGCCGTCGAAAAAGCCGGTGAGCGCGGGCGAGAAGTTCCCGATCCAGACGGTCTCGTAGAAAAGCTCCTCGGCGGTGTGGCCCTCGATCACCGCCACCACCTCGCCGTTCATGTAGATCCCCGCGCCGCTGCCGTCGGGCATGTCGCCGATGCCTGCCGCGAGCGTGCCGTCGAAAAAGGCGGCGCGCGGGAGGATCTCGCCCTCCGGCGTCACAAAGACCACGCGGTCGGGCACGTCCTGCTCGGTGAAGCGGGTGAAGTCGAGATCGGTGATGGTAACCGGCGCGGCGCCCTCCTGCCCCACCGGCACGACGAAGATATCCGCATTTGCGCCGCCGGTCATCCTGTCGCCGTCATTGCCCCAGAGGACGTCGTTCCCCGCGCCGCCCTCCAGCACATCCGGCGCCCCGAGCGCCTCGTCTACGAAAAGTAGGATGTCGTTCCCCGCCCCACCCTGCGCGCTGTCCGCCCCCTGCGTGCCGACGAGCTGGTCATTTCCCTCCCCGCCGATAAGCAGGTCGTCCCCGGCACCTCCGTCCAGAGTGTCATTGCCCGGGCCGCCGGAAAGCGCGTCACTCCCTGCACTGCCGATCAGCGTCGCGCCATTGAGGTCCGCTGTCTCATCGGCATCTTCGGCGGCCCTGTCCTCCGGGGCATCCTCCTCGCCCGAGGACGACGTGCCGCCCGCCACGCTCCACAGGATACCGCCGATAAGAAGGGAGAAGAGGTAAAGCGTGGGCATGAAAACAACCGGAACCAGAATGCGAGGGCACGGCCCACGGTGCAGGCGCCGAACCACAACAACTCCGCGCAGTCTAGGACATATTCCCGCCGCAATTTAGCAATTTTTGGAAACTTCGCGTTTCCAGACTCCGGGCAATGCACGCAGGCCACACGAATTCCGCATGCAGGAACGGGCGCCGCCAGAGGGGCGCCCGTTCCCGACCGAAAGAGACGGCGGTCAGATCAGATGCCGCGGGATGGTCTCGGACCAGTCCTTCGCGAAGACTTCCTCGCCATTGAGCGTGACCGACATCCGGGCCTTCAGGAAGAAACTCTCCGTATCGCTGGTCATCTCGCTGTCGAGCACCGAAACGGTCTGCCATCCCTCACGGCCCATCTCGTAGACTTGGTGCAGCTTGTAGCGCGCCGAGGTCGGATCGTCGGGATGGATGGTCAGCTCGCGCCGCAAACTGTGCGAGAGCACCGTGCCGATCTCGTCGAAGCGCAGCACCCCCTCGCCGAAAAGCCCGCCCTCGCCGTTGGTCACATAGGTGACCTCGCCGGTTAGGTAGTCGGTCGTGACACGGCGCTCGAGCTTGGCGGGCCGGATCATGGTCATCGGGCAGGCCGGACCATGCGCCGGGGGCTCGAAACCCGGATGAACGTCGCCGCCGCGACGCTGCGGCACGTGCAGCAGGCTGCGCGCGGTGTCGATGGTCAGCGTGGCCGCCTCGGGCGCGGGCCAGATGATCGGCCAGTAGGCGGTGCCCACCGAGACGCGCAGCTTGTGACCCGCGGCAAACCGGTGGCCGCAGGCCGAGAGCTTGACCTTCACGGTCTCGAAGTGTCCCGGCACCAGCGCCTCAGGGGTCTCGTGGCCGTTCCGATGGGTGAGGTTCAGCACCTGGTAGCTCACCCGGGTGACCTTGCCATCGGGCGCGACGTCGCCGAGCCGCACCACCAGTTGCGCCACCGGCTTGTCCGAGGCGAGGTGCAGGTCGAGCTCGGGCACGCCGAGGATTTCAAGATCGGAGCCGAATACCCCGGTTTCGAAGACCAGCGCGCCGCCGTCCTCGATGCGCTGATCGGCAGGCATCTCGCCCGGGCAGCCGACGCCCATCCATTCGCCCGCGGCAATGCCATGGCTCTGGGGCGAACGGATCGGCAGCAGAGCGCCCTCTTCCGGCGCATCGGCGAGCGCGCCGCCGGGGGTCAAGTGCATCTGCCGCATAGGCTCGGCCAGCGGCCAGTCGGAGCCAACCCAGCGGCCCGGCTGGTCGGGGCGCGAGGTCTCGGGCGCAATGGGATCGTTGATGTAAGCGCGCAGCTTGGGCTCCTGCATCACGCCGGTATCCTTGCCCTTCAGCCACTGGTCCCACCAGCGTGTCGCCTCTTGCAGGAAACCGATCGCCGGGCCCGGCACGCCGTCCTGCGGGTAGACGTGCCCCCAAGGGCCGATGATGCCGCGCGTGGGAACCTGCAGGTTTTCCAGCAAGCGCGGCACCGAGTTCGTGTAGCTATCGGCCCAAGCTCCGACGACCATCACCGGGCACTGGATTGCCGAATAGTCCTCCTGCACCGAACCGTGCTTCCAGTATGCGTCATAGCTCTGATGCTCGGCCCAGAGAGCCGGGAAGAAGGGCAGCGTTTCCAGTCTCTTCTGCCAGTCCTCGCGCCAGCTTTCGCCGACCACCTCAGGATCGAGCGGACGGGCCTGGTAGCCCATCATGATCGAACCCCACCAGAGGTTGTCGTTCAGCAGGCAGCCATTCATGAAGTGAATGTCGTCCTTGAACCGGTCGTCGGTGGAGTAGCAGGTGATGATCGCCTTCAGCGCCGGGGGACGGCGCGCGGCGACCTGCAGCGAGTTGAACCCCGACCAGCTCTTGCCCATCATCCCGACATTGCCGTCGCACCAGTCCTGCGCCGCGATCCAGGCGATGACCTCGCAGGCGTCGTCCTGTTCCAGCTCGAGGTACTCGTCGGCCATGTGGCCCTCGGACTCGCCGGTGCCGCGGATGTCGACGCGCACGGCGGCATAGCCGTGTTCCGCGAAATAGCCGTGCATCGGCTCGTCGCGGCCGCGGGTGCCGTCGCGCTTGCGGTAGGGAATGTACTCCAGAACCGCCGGGACCGCGTGGCTGCGGGCGCCCTCGGGCAGGAAGAGCCGGGCGCTGAGCCGCGTGCCATCCGGCATCGGGATCCAGACGTGTTCGATGAATTCGGTGGCCATGATGACTTCCGTTTATCGTGTGTATTCAGATGATTGTTTGGGTCAGGACGCGCGGGCGGCCAGCACCTTGTCGAGCCACCCGCGATCCAGCTGCGGCACCGAGTCCAAGAGCTTGCGGGTGTAGGGATCACGCGGCGCCTCGAAGAGCGTGGCGGTCTCCGCCTCCTCGACGATCCGGCCCTTCTGCATCACCACCGTCCGGTCCGCGAGCCGCCGTACCACCGACAGGTCGTGGGTGATGAAGAGGTAGGTCATCCCCAGCTCGTCCTGCAGCTTGCGCAAGAGGCGCAGGATATCCTCGGCGACCAGCGGGTCGAGCGCCGATGTGACCTCGTCACAGATCATCAGATCGGGCTCGGCGGCCAGCGCACGGGCGATGCAGACGCGCTGCTTCTGCCCGCCCGAGAGCGCGCCGGGCAGACGGTTCGCCATCTCGGCCGGAAGGCCGATCATCTCGAGCAGACGCGCCACCTCGTCCCGCTGCGCCTTGCCCTTGAGCCCGCGGAAGGTCTGCAAGGGGCGACCGATGGTCTCGGCCACCGTCTGGCGCGGGTTCAGCGCAACGTCGGGCAGCTGGTAAATCAGCTGGATGCGGCGCAAGAGATCCGGCGAGCGCTTGCGGTAGGTCACGGGCAGCGCCTCGGAATCGAAGCGCACCTGCCCCGCAGAGGGGGCCAGCAGGCCCGATACCAGCCGCGCCAGCGTCGACTTGCCCGAACCGGATTCGCCGACGATTGCGACGGTCTCGCCGCGCTTCACCGACAGGTCAACGTCATGCAGAACCGGCGTCCTGCCATAGGCGGCAGAGAGGTTGTCGATCCGCAGGATTTCCTCGCCCGTCCGGTGATGCGCGCCCGCCTCGGCGTTGAGACTCGCCTGCCGCTCGGAGACGAGCCGCTGCGTGTACTCCTCGCGCGGGGCGGCAAGGATCTGCTCGGTGGTGCCGGTCTCGACCTCGGCCCCGTTGCGCAGAACCATGAGCCGGTCGGCGACCTGCGCGATCACCGCGAGATCATGGGTGATGTAGAGCGCCGAGGTGCCGTATTTGCGGATCGTCTCGCGCAGCAGCAGCAGCACCTCGATCTGCGTCGTCACGTCGAGCGCCGTGGTCGGCTCGTCGAGCACGAGGATGTCGGGCTTGCACGACATGGCCATGGCGACCATCGCCCGCTGCAACTGCCCGCCCGAGACCTGATGCGGGTAGCGGCGGCCAAAGGTTTCGGGCTCCGGCAGCCCGAGCGCGGTGAAGAGCTCGATCATCCAGGCGCGGGCCTCGGCGGCGCTCATCTGCCCATGCCGCAGCGGGCCTTCCATGATCTGCCGTTCCAGCCGGTGCGCGGGGTTGAAGGCCGCCGCCGCGCTCTGGGCCACATAGGCGATGCGCGCGCCGCGCACGGCTTCGCGCTCGGACTTTGAGGACGACGCCAGGTCGCGGCCCGCCAACTCGATGCTGCCGCCGGTGATCCGGCAGCCGCCGCGCCCGTAGCCCATGGCCGCAAGGCCGATGGTCGATTTGCCCGCGCCGCTCTCGCCGATCAGGCCAAGGATCTCGCCCTGCTCCAGATCGAGCGAGACGCCATGCAGCAGCTCCACGCCCTCGGCGGTGGCAACCCGCAGGTCGCGGATACGAAGGATATCGCTCATCGGTTGTCTCCCTGCACGGTGGTGTGGCCCGCGAGCAGCCAGTCGACGGTGAGGTTCACCCCGATGGTCACCATGGCGATGGCACCGGCGGGGAAGAGCGGCGCGTAAAGCCCGTAGAGGATGCCCTGCTGGTTGTCCCGCACCATGCCGCCCCAGTCGGCGAAGGGCGGTTGCACGCCAAGCCCGAGGTACGACAGCCCCGCCACGAAGAGGAACGTGAAGCAAAAGCGCATGCCGAACTCGGCCACCAGCGGCGGCAGGGCGTTGGGCAGGATCTCCTTGCGGATCATCCAGCCAAGGCGCTCGCCACGCAGGCGGGCGACCTCGGCGTATTCCATGACGTTGATCCCCTGCGCCACGAGCCGTGCAAGGCGGAACACCCGGGTGCTGTCGAGCAGCGCGATGGTGACGATCAGCACCGGCAGCGACGAGCCGAGCGCCTGCAGCACCACCAGCGCCGAGATCAGCACCGGGATCGACATGACGGTATCGACGACGCGCGACAGCACCAGGTCCAGCCAGCCACCGCGGATCGCCGCGAGGATGCCGAGCGGCACGCCGACGGCGAAGGACAGGCACACGGCGGCGAGAGAGATGCCGATCGACATCTGCGCGCCGTAGAGCAGGCGCGAGAGCATGTCGCGGCCGTTCTGGTCGAAGCCCAGCGGGTGGCCCGGCTGCGGCATGTCGAAGGGCATGCCGACGATCTCTTCCTGCCCGAAGGGCGCGAGCATCGGCCCGAAGAGGAACAGGATTGCATTCGCGGCGATCAGCGCCATGCCGATCCAGCCGGGCAGCGGGATGTTGGAGAGGCGGGACATCTTACGCCTCCTTTCCACGCGGGTGGCGCAGGCGGGGATTGAGCGCGATGGCGGCAATGTCGGCGATCATGTTGAGGATCACGTAGGCGGCCCCGAAGATCATCGCGGCGGCCTGCACCATCGGCAGATCGCGCTTCGACACGGCATCGACCATGAAGCGGCCCAGCCCGTTGTAGTTGAACACCGCCTCGACCAGCACGACGCCGGTGATGAGGTAGGCGATGTTGAACGAGACCACGTTGACGATCGGCGCGGCGGCATTGGGCGCCGCGTGGCGCATGACCACCCGGCCGTTCTTCAACCCCTTGAGGAAGGCGGTCTCGATATAGGGCTGGTCCATCACGCCCAGAACCGTCGTCCGGGTCATGCGCAGGATCTGCGCCATGGTGACCATGACCAGCACCAGCATCGGCAGCGTGGTGGCGTTGAACCAGGCGGCGAGACCCATGCCCTCGTAGGTGTCGGCAAGGCTCGGCAACCAGCCGGTCTTTACCGAGAGCCAGAGCACCAGCAGCAGGCCAAGGAAGTACTCGGGCAGCGACACGAAGGCGAGCGCGGCGACATTGGCGGCGCGGTCAAAGATCGTGCCCCGCTTGGCGGCGGCGAGGATGCCGAGACCCACGGCCAGAGGCACCGCGATGACCCCGGCGTAGGCCGCCAGCGCCATGGTGTTCCAAAACCGCGGCCAGAGCAGGTCCGAGACCGGCTGACCCGAGGCCATCGAGCGGCCCATGTCGCCGGTGAGGATGCCCCCCAGCCAGTCGAAATAGCGCTGCAGCGCGGGCACATCGAGGCCCAGTTCGCTGCGCAGCGCGGCGAGGGACTCGGGCGTGGCGCTCTGCCCGAGGATGGCCCCGGCCACGTCGCCCGGCAGGATCTCGGTTCCGGCAAACACCAGAACCGAGACCAGCCAAAGCGTCAGCAGCCCGAGGCCCGCGCGTTTTGCGATCAGCGAACCCATCAGGCTTCCAGCCAGACCTTCTCGGCCATGCGCGCGCCCATCAGGTTGAACATCGCATGGGGTTTCACGCCCTTCACATCCTTCGACACCGCGTCGAGGTAGTCGCCGAACATGGGGATCATCGCGCCGCCGTCCTCGTGGATCAGCGCCTGGCACTCCCAGTAGATCTCGCGGCGCTTCTCCTCGTCGAGCAGCGCGCGGGCCTCTTTCAGAAGCGCATCGAAACGCTCGTTGCTCCAGCGCGTGTCATTGTAGGAGGAGCTGGACTCATAGGCGATCGACAGCATCTGGTCGGCGGTCGGACGGCCGCCCCAGTAGGACATGCAGAACGGCACCTGCATCCACACGTCGCTCCAGTAGCCGTCCGCCGGCTCACGCTTGATGGTCACGTCGACGCCAGCGCCAGTGGCCGCGCTGCGGAACACCGCCGCCGCATCGACCGCGCCGGAGAAGGCCGCATCGGAGGCCGAGAGGGTGACGGCAAGCGGATCGAAGCCCGCCTTCTTGGCGTGAAACTGCGCCTTCTCGGGATCGTAGGCGCGCTGTTCCAGCTCGGAGTTGTAGAAGCGGTCGGTCTGCGGGATCGGGTGGTCATTGCCCAGCTGGCCAAAGCCGTTGAGCGCCGTCTTCAGCAACTGCTCGCGGTCCACGGCGTACTTGATGGCCAGACGTGCGTTCACGTCGGTGAACGGGGCCTTCGTGCAATCCATCAGGAAGGTGAAGTGCTGGCCGCCGGCCGAGCGGACGATCTCGAGCTTGGGGTTGCGCCCCAGCAGGGTGACGGTCTTGAAATCCACCGCGTTGATCGCGTGCACCTGGCCCGACATCAGCGCGTTGGTGCGGGCGGTCACATCGTTGATCACCACCACCTCGACGGCATCCACGTTGGCGCAGCCGGGCTTCCAGTAGTCCTCGTTGCGCACGAAGCGGCCACGCACGCCGGGCTCGACGCGCTCGGGGATGAAGGGGCCGGTGCCGACGGGGTTGGACCAGTCGTCGAAGCCTTCGGGCACCACCAGCAGGTGATAATCCGACAGCAGGTACGGCAGATCAGCGTTGCCGCTCTCGAGCGTGATGCGGATCTGGTGATCCGAAAGCTTCTCGATCTCGGTGATCGGCGCGAGGATCGAACGCGCCGCTGACGAACTCTCGCCACGGTGCAGGTTCAGCGAGTAGATCACGTCGTCGGCGGTGAGGCTCTTGCCATTGTGGAAGGACACGCCCTGACGGATGTCGAACACCCATGCGGCGGCGCCCTCTTCGGCTTCCCAGGCCGAGAACAGCTCGGGTTGGGCGATGTTGTCGGAGTCGATCTCGACGAGGCCGTTCATGACCATGTAGGCCTGGTTCACCGGCACCCAGTCGGCGAGCTTGCGGATGTCGAAATCGTCGGTGGTCGAGCCGCCGCTGATCCCGAGCTTCAGCGTGCCACCCTTGCGCGAGGTCTCCTGCGCGCGCAGCGGCAGGCCGCTGAGACCCACGAGGCCCATGCCGGCAGCCCCCGCGAGAAGGCCACGACGGCTGATGCCGGACATGTCATGAAGTTTCGTCATGTCGTCTCTCCTGTGAATTCTTGCTTATACGCGGCTCTTGGCCGGCTTGGCGCAGAACATTCCGGGGAATGCTTAGAGGTACAAATGAAAATTTGTCATGCCCCTCTGAGGGCATTTCAAGCGCGCGGTTTTCAAATGGGAATCAGAGGCTTGCCCGGTGCCAGCGGGTCAGCTCGCCCGCCAGCGCCTGTTGCTCTCGACCAGCCAGTCTCCGACCTGGCGCGCGGCCTGCCGCTGGTGACGGGTGGTTGGGCGCATCAGGTAATACTCGCCATGACCTCGGAACGGCCGCGTATCTGCCGGAACCAGGGCGCCGCTCTCCAGGTAGTCGACAAGGAACCACGTCCAGCCCATGGCGAAGCCGACTCCGCGCCGCGCCGCCTCGACCGAGAGGTGATAGTCGCCGAGCTTCCAGCGGGTCGTCGCGCCGGGCAGCTTGAGGCCGACGGAGGCAAGCCAATTGCCCCAGTCCGTCCACTCCTTGTGGGTCTCCTCGACGGTCAGCAACATCGGGGCCGCCGCCTCTACAAGCGGCGTGCCGCCGGGCGCCATGACCGGCAGGATCTCTTCCGGCCCGAGCGCGGCGACGAGATGGTCGGCGGGGCGGTTTGGGCGGTAGTAGATCGCCAGATCGTATTCGTCGTGACGCAACTGCTGGAAGAAGTCGTTGACGATGAGCTTCAGTTCGAGCGCCGGGAAGGCGTCGCGCAGCCGGGTAAGCCGGGGGAGCATCCAAAGGTCGGCCACGGCGCGCGAGCAGGCGATGGTCACCTGGTCCTGCCCGCGCCGGGTGATCTGCCCCGCTTCGAGCGATTGCAGTGCATCGAGCGCCCGGCCCACCTCCTTGGCGTATTCCTCGCCGATCCGGGTCAGCACCACGCCCGCAGGCTGGCGCTCGAAGAGCGCCGCACCGACGTGATCCTCGAGCTGCGCGATCTGCCGGCTGATGCCGCTCTGGGTCAGCGCCAGCAGTTCGGCGGCGCGGGTGAAGCTGCCGCAGCGCGCGACGGTCTGAAAGGCGATGAGGCTGCGCAGCGGAGGAAGGCGACCGATATCCATGCCGCGCTTATAGGCGAGCGCCACGGCGGCGCGAAGAGCCATTGCGCCGGCAGGACGTCCCCGGGCGCCGGAAAAGCAACTGCCGCGCTCGGGAGGGAGCGCGGCAGGGGAGGAAAAACCGAAAGGGCGAGGGGGCTATTCGGCCACCTGTGCGGGCTTCATGGAGCCTGCGTACTCGTTATGGAAGTAGGTCATCGTATCGAGAAGAACATCCTCGAGCGCGATCTTCGGCTCCCAGCCAAGAAGCTCCTTGGCCTTCGAGATGTCGGGCATGCGGCGGTCGCAATCCTCGTAGCCTTCGCCGTAGAACTCTTCGGCGCTCACCTCGATGATCGGGTAATCCTCGTAAGAGGGATCCCCGGTGATCTTGGCGTAGGTCTTGCGCATCAGATCCGCCAGCTCGGCCATGGTGACCTCGTTGTTGCGGTTGCCGATGTTGAAGGCGTGACCGTTGGCCTTCTCGGGGCTGTCGAGCATGCGGCAAATCGCGTCCACGGCCTCGTAGATCGACACGATGGTGCGGCGCGCCTTGCCACCGTCCACCAGCTTCATCGGATCGCCGTTGAGCAGCGCGCCCATGAAGCAGGCCAGAACCCGGGGAACGCCATCGCCGTCGCGCTGCGGAATGTAGTCCATACGCGGGCCGAAGAAGTTCAGCGGGCGCACCACGGTGAACGGCAGGCCGTCTTCCTTGTGGTGGGCATAGACAAGACGCTCGACCATCTGCTTGGCGCAGGCATAGGTCCAGCGCTGGTTGACGATCGGCCCCATAATGAGCGGCGTCTCGTCTTCCTTGAGTTCGTAGAGGTCGGGGTTCTCGTAGCTCGTGTCCCCGACATAGCTCGACAGCGTGCGGCCATAGCACTCGCTGGTCGAGAAGCTGATCAACCAGCGCTTGTATTCCACGCAGAGTTCGACAATCGGATAAACGTCGAACAGGTTGGACTTGATCACGCTGATCGGGTTGGTGTTGTACTCGGACGGGTTGCAGATCGCGGCAAGGTTGATGACCACATCCCCATCGGCCACAGCATCCCGCAGATCCTGTTGGGTTTCTGGATCATCCACGTAGCGCTGGTGGAGCGTGAAGTTCGGATTATCCAGGTGCTTCCGGATCTTCGAGCTCTCCGGGTCCCATCCGATGATCTTGTGATCGGTGGTGGTGAGCAGGCGATCCAGCAGATGGCTGCCGATAAAGCCCCCGCATCCAAGGATTACAATATTCATCGGATTCTCCGTTCCAATTCGCATATGAAAAGCACCTCCGGTCAGGACCCGCGAGAATGACGGGGGCCCCCAGAAAATATTAGCTTAAAATCTGTAGCTTGCGCGTGGGATTAAAACTTAACTACCCGAATCCTATTACACGAAAATAAACGCTGTGACCACGCTTTGAACATGATCTAGGCCACAGGTTGCGGGACTCAGCCCCTTCCTTGACCGAAAACTTGGCGGCAAATTGCCACCAGTGCCCCGAACTGCGCCACTTCCCGCATCGCCACGACGCTGCGGCGCTGGAATGCGCCGGCGGAACCGCCTCGCCACGGCAAGGTCCAGCGATGATTCGCCGGTTTCCGTGGCTGGCGGAGGCGGACCTCCGCACGTGCAAGGACAATGCCTTCGTCATCGCCCCCGCCCGAGGCCGCAATTCGCGAGACGGGCGAGAGCGGCAGACCCGGCATGTGTGGGGATTTCGCCGAACCCGGCGGCATCCGACACCTTATAACAGGCACCTTATAATAGGCACGTCGGCTACCGCGACCGCCGAGATTGCCACTGCGGCTGCCGGGCCCTAGGACCGGCCGTGGCGGTCCAGCGGCGAGCGGGGGATTCGGAACATCGCGCCCGGAGTGAGTTCGTGGTGCTGGAAGCCGTGGCGGCTGTAGAAATCCTCGAGCGCGGGCTTGTCGAGCCCCTCCTCCCCGAAGGGTTCGTGGTGCAGCTCGATCCCCAGCTCGGCCTCATCCGCCGCCTCGACTAGCTGGCGCAGGATGCGATGCGTCACGCCCTTGCCCCGGTGCTTCGGCGCCACCCAGATGCCGCTCAGGATAAAGCGTTTGCTCCAGAGCGAATGCTCGATGTAGGCGACGTTCTCCTCGCTGTCGCGATAATAGGTGCGCTCGCCGGTCTCTCCGGTCGAGGCCATGAGACCCGGCACCCGCGCCAGGCGCTCGGTGACATAGGCGTATTTCACCTCGGCGCGGCGACCGGCCCGTTCAAGCCCCTCCTCCAGTTCGCGAGTCAACTCGGGATGGCGAATCTCGCAGTAGTCGCGCATCCCGTGTTGCAGGGCAACGGCCACGAATGCGCGTAACTCATTCTCGAGACGGGTGATTTCGGCGCTCTCCTCGGACTGTCTCCGGGGGGTGCTGAACGTCCGGGACCCGCGTGCAAAGTCGGTATATGGCATGGTGTCCTCCCAGGCCGATAATATAGCGACATTTTCATCAGGTCAGTACATCCGGACATCCTGTTCGCGCAAACAGTGGATTGCGCGACTGCCCGCCTGCGCGGCGGGCAGCGATCATGGCGCTCAGAAGGCGGCTTCACGCGCGATCACGTCCCGCATCGGCTCGAACAGCATCTCCGCCAGAAGCCCCGCCACCTCGGCCCAGAACGCCTCGTCCGCGGCAAGCGCCGGCGGCACGAAGGCTGCGTGACGCAGCGCGCCGACGATCTCGTCGGCCTCCCTGCCCTCGGCCATGGCCTGAAGCTCGGCGGCGCGGGGGTCACGCAGCGCGTAGGGCGCGCAATCGTGGGTCGCGCCGCTGAGGTGTCGCAACCAGGCCGCCGTGGCAAAGGTGAAGGCCCGGCAATCCCCCCCCCTGGCCCGCGCATCTGCCACTGCGGAAAAGACGCGCTGCGGCATTTTTTCCGAGCCGTCCATGGCAATCTGGAAGGTCTCATGCGCGATCTCGGGGTTCTCGAAGCGCTTGGCCAGCGCCTCGGCATAGACGGCGGTGTCGATCCCCGGGATCACGGGCAGGGTCGCGGCGGCGGCCCCAAGGTGGCGGCGCACCAGCTTGGCCAGCGGCCTTGCCGCCATCACGTCGCGCACGTAGGGGCACCCGGCGTGGAATCCGGCGTAGGCCAGCATGGAGTGGGTGCCGTTGAGCATCCGCAGCTTCATCCTCTCGAAGGCGGTGACGTTGCCGGTGAAGATCGCCCCGGCCTTTTCCCAGGCCGGTCGACCTTGCGGGAAATTGTCCTCGATCACCCATTGAACGAACGTCTCGGTCGCGATCGCTGCCTGATCCTCGCACCCGGTCAACTCGGCGGCCTCGGCCAGCGTCGCCGGTGTGGCGGCGGGGGTGATGCGGTCGACCATGGTCGAGGGGAAGGCGACCTCGGCGGCAATCCACTCGGACAGCGCGGGGTCGATGCGGCGGGCGAAATCCACCACCGCGCCGCGCAGCAGAACGCCGTTTTCCGGCAGGTTGTCGCAGCAAAGCACGGTGAAGGGTGCAAGCCCCGCATCCCGGCGGCGTCGCAGCGCCTCGGTCAGCAACCCGAGCACGCCCTGCGGCGCCGCGGGATTGGCAAGATCGGCGGCGACGGCGGGATGCGACGGGTCGCAGCCCTGCGTCGCGCGGTCCAGGCCATAGGCCTTTTCGGTCACCGTCAGCGAGACGATCTTGGTGCCCGGCGCGGCCATGGCCACCAGTGCCGGCTCGGGGTCGCCGGCCGAGCAGATGGCATCGGCGATGGCGCCGATCACCCGCGCCGAAGTGCCCTCGGCGCCCTTCTCGATCAGCGTGTAGAGCCCGTTTTGCGGGTGCAACTCGTCAGACGCCTTGGGCGAGCGCAGCGACACACCAAGGATGCGCCAATCGCCGCCCTCGGCCGCCAGCGCCAGATCGGTCAGCGCCGCCTGGTGCGCCTTGTGGAAGGCGCCGAGGCCGAGGTGGACGATGCCCACCCCATACGCCTGCGGATCATAGCCCGGGCGCAGCGCCTCGGGCACTTGGCTCAGCGAGGTCAGCCTCATGCCTTGCCCGCCACTAGCTCGTGCTCGAAGGCACGGTAGAGGCCGCGCAACTCGGCCAGCCCCTTGAGCCGGCCGATCGCCGGGTAGCCCGGCTGCGCTTCGCGGCCGATGTCGTCGAGGATGTCCTGCCCGTGGTCGGGGCGGAAGGGGATCGACCAGTCGGCCCGGCCCTCATCCTTGCGGCGGCGCTCCTCGGTAACCACGGCGGCGACCATGGCGACCATGTCGGTGTGGCCCGAAAGGTGCTCGTCCTCGTAGAGCGAGTTCATCACCTCGCTGCCCTCGATGCTGACGTTGCGCAGGTGCAGGAAGTGCACGCGGTCGGCCAGCGCCTTGAAGATCTCGACCGGGTTGTTGTCCGGGCGCGCCCCCAGCGAGCCGGTGCAGAGCGTGACGCCATTGGCGCGCAGATCGACGGCATCGAGGATCTTCCGGTAATGCGCCTCGGTCGACATGATCCGCGGCAGGCCGAGCAGCGGGAAGGGCGGATCGTCGGGGTGGCAGCACAGGCGCATGCCCAGCTCTTCGGCCAGCGGCGTCACCTCCGACAGGAAGTCGATCATGTGCTGCTGCAACTGGGTCTCGGAGATATTGTCGTATTCCGCGAGGTGCAGCTTCACATCGTCGAGCGAGAATTTCTCTGCCGCGCCGGGCAGACCAAAGACGACGTTGCCGGCGAGCTGCTCCTTGCGTGCGTCATCCATCTTGGCGAAGCGCTCCGCGGCCTCGGCGACCACATCGTCAGGGAAGCTCTCGGCAGCGCCTGCGCGCTCGAGGATGTGGATGTCGAATGCGGCGAAGTCGATCAGGTCAAAGCGCATGCAGCGCGCGCCGCTCGGACGTTCCCAGGCCAGATCGGTGCGGGTCCAGTCGAGCACCGGCATGAAGTTGTAGCAGATGGTCTCGAGACCGGCCTCGGAAAGGTGCCGCATCGAGGTCTTCCAACTCTCGACATGAGCCTTCCACTCGCCCTTCTGCTTCTTGATGTCTTCCGAGACGGGCAACGATTCGACAACGTCCCAGACCAGCGGCGACGGGCGGCCATCCTTGCGCGTGGCGATCTCGCGCTGGCGCTGCGCGATCTCTTCGGGAGTCCAGACTGCGCCGGTAGGCACGTGGTGCAATGCGGAAACGACGCCCTCGACGCCAGCCTGCATCATGTCGTCGATGCTCACGCGGTCTTTCGGACCGAACCAACGCCAGGTCTGACGCATCGGAAACCCTCCCTCTTGTCTGCCGTGCGGGACGGGCTCCCGCGCATCGGTGGTCACGAGATTCATAGCAGCCGATTCAAATGTTGACTAGTATGGAAGTATGGAGCAGGTTGCCGCCACGGAGGAGAGCTATGGGAATCGAGACAATCCAGATCGAGCAGGTCGACCAGTCCGCTCCCGTCGGACCGCAGCTGATCCGCGCCCTGCGCCAGGCGATCGTGCAGAACCAGCTCGAACCCGGCACCCGGCTCTCCGAGGCCGAGATCGGCGCGCGCTTCGGCGTCTCGCGCCAACCCGTCCGCGAAGCCTTCATCAAGCTGGCCGAAGAGGGCCTGCTGGAAATCCGCCCGCAGCGCGGATCCTTCGTGCGCAAGATTTCCGTGGCCGCCGTGCTCGACGCGCGCTTCGTGCGCGAGGCGGTCGAGGCCGACATCGCCAAGGCCTGCGCCAGCGCGCGGCCCGACGGGCTGGTCGAGGAGCTGCGCAGCCAGATCGCCGCGCAGGCCCGGCTTGTGGATCAGCATCCCGCCGCCTTCGTGCCGCTCGACGACGAGTTTCACCACACGCTGGCCAAGGGCGCGGGCCGCCCCAACGCCTGGGCGGTGATCGTCGGCACGAAGAGCCAGATGGACCGGGTGCGCCAGATGACCTCGGCGCATTTCCCGCTCGAACACCTCATCGCTCAGCATACCGCGGTGGTCGACGCCATCGACGCGGGCGATCCCGATGCCGCCGAGAGGGCGATGCGCGGCCACCTGCAGATGATCCTGTCGGACCTGCCGGCCATCCGCGAGGCCTTCCCCGAATACTTCGACCCCGATGCCGCGTGAATATCCGCGCTGCATCGTCCCCAAGCGACCCTAAAAGGGAGGACACCATGACTGTCGCCAAAACCCTGAAAACCCTGCTGCTTTCCGGCATTGCCACCGTCGCGCTCAGCGCTTCGGCCATGGCTGCCGACATGACGCTGAAGCTCGGCCACCTCGCCAACGAGGACAACATCTGGCACAAGGCCTCGCTGAAGTTCGCCGAGGAGCTGGCCACGCTCACCGACGGCCGCATCGAGGTCGAGGTCTATCCGAACGAGACGCTCGGCAAGGAAGTCGACGTGATCAACGGCATGCAGCTCGGCACCGCCGACATGACCATCACCGGCGAGTCGCTGCAGAACTGGGCACCGATGGCCGCGCTGCTGGCGATGCCCTATGCCTACAGCTCGCTCGAGGACATGGACTCCGTCGCCGGCGGCGAGCTTGGCGACCGCATCGAGGCGCAGATCATCGAGAAGGTGGGTATCCGCCCGATCGCCTATTTCGCCCGTGGCCCGCGCGAGCTGACCTCGAACCGCCCGATCACCTCGCCGGACGAGCTGAACGGCCTGAAGATGCGCGTGCCGAACGTGCCGCTCTTCCTCAACGTCTGGAAGGCGCTTGGCGCGAACCCGACCCCGATGGCCTTCTCCGAGGTGTTCACCTCGCTGCAGAACGGCACCATCGAGGCGCAGGAGAACCCGCTGGCGCTGATCAAGTCGGCGAACTTCAACGAGGTCCAGAAGTACATCAACAAGACCGATCACGTGCGGTCGTGGATCTACCTGACGATCTCGGAAATGGCGTGGAACCAGATGTCCGAAGAGGATCAGGCCAACGTCATGGAAGCCGCCAAGCGCACGCAGGAATACGAGCGTGAGCTCTTCCTCGCCGACGAAGAGCAGCTGGTCACCCAGCTTCAGGACCTCGGCGTGGAATTCGTCGACGTCGACAATGAGGCCTTCGCAGCCGCCGCCAAGGAAGCGGTGCTGAGCTCGGTCTCCGAAGACATCCGGCCCGACGTCGAAGCGCTCTTCGACCGCTAAGCCGGACCGCGGGCCCCTCCTCCCCTTCTCCCGGGCCCGCACTCCCGGGCCGGACCCCTCCACTCGGGTCCGGCCCTTCCCGTAATTTCACCGAAGAGCCGATCCATGCAAAAGCTCGTCACGGTCCTGACCGCAATCGCCCGCATCGCGACGGGGCTCAGCTTCGCCGCCATCATCGCCGCCGTCATCATCCAGCTGCTCGGGCGCTCGGGCGTAATCTCCTCGGTCGTCTGGACCGAAGAGCTGACCCGCTTCGCCCTGCTCTACCTCGCCGCCTTCGGCGTCGGGCTGGCCTACCGCTCGGGCGATCTGGTCAATGTCGACATCGTCTGCGAGGCCCTGCCGGGACGGCTGCCCTGGATGCTGAGGCTCATCTGCGCGGTGATCACGCTCGGTTTCGGCCTGATGCTGATCAAGGCGACCTGGCTCTACGTGTCGATCGGCGCGCGGCAGACTGCGCCGTCTCTGGGTGTGCGCATGGATTTCATTCACGCCTCGGTGCTGGTCGCATTGCTCTCGATCAGCCTGTTTGCCGGGCTGCGCGTGGCCGGCATGCTGAGCCGCCGCGACACCGGACTTCCCGAAAAACCCGAAGAGGAGCTCTGAGATGGAGCTGACCATTCTGCTCGGCTGCTTCCTCGGCGGCCTGATCATCGGCTTGCCTGTGGCGATCACCCTCGGCGTGTCGTCGATGGCCTATATCCTCTTCAAGGGCATGCCGCTCGTGGTCATCCCGCAGAAGATGTACGCGGGCATGGACAGCTTCGTGCTGCTCTGCATCCCCGGCTTCATCCTTGCCGGCAACCTGATGAACGCTGGCGGCATCACCGGGCGCATTGTGCGGCTGGCGCAGGCGCTGGTCGGCTGGATGCGCGGCGGGCTGGGCCTCACCAACGTCGCCGCCTCGATGCTCTTCGGCGGCATCTCGGGCACCGCCGCGGCGGACGCCGCCTCGATCGGCGGCATGATGATCCCCGGCATGAAAAAGGCCGGCTACCCCGCCGACTTCTCCGCCGCGATCACCGCCGCCTCCTCGACCGTCGGGCCGATCATCCCACCCTCGGTGCCGATGATCATCGTCGGCACGCTCTCGGGCATCTCGGTCGGCAAGATGTTCATCGCGGGCGCCCTGCCCGGCATCCTGATGGGCGTGGCGATGATGGTCACCGCCTGGATCATCGCGCGCCGGAACAACTACCCGCGTCAGCAATGGCAGGGCATGGGCGAACTGTGGAAGGCCTTCCTCGGCGCGTTCTGGGCCGTGGCCATGACCGGGCTCATCGTCGGCGGGCTGCTCACCGGCTTCGCCACCCCGACCGAGACCGCCATCGTCGCCTCGATCTACGCCTTCGTCGTCGGCGCCTTCGTCTACCGCGGGCTCAAGCTGCGCGACGTGCCGAAGATCCTGATCGACAGCGCCGTTTCCGCCGCCGCGATCCTCGTGCTGGTCGGCCTTGCCAACGTCTTCGGCTGGATCCTCGTATCCGAGCGCATCCCGCAGATGATCGCCGACAGCGTGCTCAGCATCACCGACAACAAGTTCCTGGTGATCCTGCTGATCAACCTCGTGCTGCTCTTCGTCGGCATGTTCATGGAGACCATCGCCGCGCTGATCATCCTCTTCGGCCCGCTGCTTGCGCTGGCCACCGGCGTCGGCGTCGACCCGCTTCACTTCGCGGTCTTCGCGGTGCTCAACCTGATGATCGGCCTGACCACGCCGCCGGTCGGCGTGTGCCTGTTCATCTGCGCCGGCATCGGCCGGGTCACGCTCTGGCAGGTCACCCGCGCGATCATGCCCTTCATCATCACCAACATCCTCGTGCTGCTGCTCGTGTCGTACGTGCCGTTCTTCAGCACCTGGCTGCCCTCCTTCCTGTCGAACTAGGACCAAGATTATGACCAACCGCATCGCACGGCTGCACGGACAGAAAGACCTGCGCGTCGAGACCATCGAAGAGCCCACCGCGGCGGCGGGCGAGGTGGTGGTCGCGATCGGCGCGGGCGGCATCTGCGGCTCGGACATCCACTATTATGCCGACGGCGGCATCGGCACGATCCGGGTGCGCGAGCCGATCATCATCGGCCACGAGGCGGCGGGCACCGTGGTCTCGGTCGGCGACGGCGTGACCGGCGTGAGCCCCGGCGACGTGGTGGCGGTGAACCCCTCGCACCCCTGCGGAGAGTGCAAGTTCTGCACTGCGGGCGAGCACCAGCACTGCATGAGCATGCGCTTCAAGGGCTCGGCGATGTTCCTGCCGCACGAGCAGGGCTTCTTCCGTGACCGCGTCGCGATCGGGGCAGGCCAGTGCTACAAGATCGCCGAGGGCGTGCCGATGGCCGAGGCCGCGCTGGCCGAGCCGCTCGCCGTCTGCTGCCGCGCCGTGACCCGGGCCCTAAAGGTTGCGGGTTCGCTCGAGGGCAAGCGCGTCCTCGTCACCGGCGCAGGCCCGATCGGCGCGCTCTGCGTGGCGCTGGCCAAGCATTACGGAGCCTCGGAGATCGTGGTCACCGATCTGCAGGACGCGACCCTCGAAGTGGCCAAGCAGGTCGGCGCAACCCGCGCGATCAACGTCGCCACCAACGGCGAAGCCTTGGCCGAATACGAGGCCGAGAAGGGCCAGTTCGACCTCTGCTTTGAATGCTCCGCCGCCGGCCCGGCAATCCGCTCGGCCATCGCCTGCACCCGCCCGCTCGGCACCATCGTGCAGGTCGGCGTCATGGGCGACACGCCGGTGCCGTTCAACATGCTGGTCTCGAAAGAGATCAACCTCTGCGGCACACACCGTTTCGACGCCGAGTTCGGCCAGTCGGTAGAGCTGATCAACGCGCGCGCCCTGACCCTCGCGCCCATCGTGACGCATTCCCTGCCCGTCGATCAGGCACAGGACGCCATCGAACTGGCGATGGATCGGGGCAAGGCGGTGAAGGTCCAGCTGACCTTCGGCTGACCCACCTCCCCTGCCCCTGCAAGGACCGCGCCGCCCACCGGCGCGGTCCTTCCTTTTGGACACGTGCTTCAGCCCTCGATCATTCCCACCGTGCCGAGGATCGCGGCAAGCCCCGCGTAGAGCCCGCGCAGCGACAGCTCCGGCTCAACGTCAATCCATTCCTCGAGAGTGTGCGCCCGCCCGCCGGTGCCGCCCGATCCGAGGCAGATCGCCGGCACGCCAAGGCTCATGGGGATATTGGCGTCGGTCGAGCTCTCACCGGTCGACGCCGTGAAGCCAAAGGCCGGGAGTGCCGCAAGGGCCGACTGGACGATGGTGCTCTCGGGTGCGGTCTGCCCCGCCGGGCGGTTGCCGATGCGGCTCACCTCGGCGCGGATCGCGCCATGGCTGGTGTCGCCCCGGGCGTTCTCAGCCGCCACGGCCTCCTCGACGAGCGCGTGCAGCGCCGTGTCGAGCTTGTCCAGCTCGGCTGCATCCACAGAACGCAGGTCCACCTCGAGCCAGACGTCCTCGGGGATGGCGTTGATCGAGCTGCCGCCCCCCATGACGGAGGCGCAGAATGTGGTGCGCGGCTCTGCCGGGACCTCGATGCGCGCCATGCCCGCCATCAGTGACCCGAGCGCATAGGCCGGGTTGACCGTGCCGAAGGCGTTCAGCGAATGCCCGCCCGGCCCGCGGAAGCTCACCCTGTAGCGCAGCGAGCCGACTGCGCCGGTGGTAATCTGTCCCACCTCCAGCCCGTCGATGGTGAAAAAGCCCGCGATCTTCTCGCGGTAGGCGCCCTGCTCAAAGAGATACCGAATACCGCGCAGGTCGCCCTTGCCCTCCTCGCCCACGTCGCCGACGAAGAGGATATCCTGCTCGGTCTCGATCCCCGCGGCATCCAGCGCCCGGACAAAGGCCAGCAGCGCCGCCAGCCCACGCGTGTCATCGCCGACACCCGGCGCATAGAGCTTGGTGCCCTCGCGGCGCACGGTCACGTCGGTGCCTTCGGGGAAGACCGTATCCAGATGGGCCGCGACCACGATCACTTGCCCGTTGCCGCGTCCGCGGCGCAGACCCAGCACGTTGCCGATGCCGTCAAGTTCGACCTCCTGCAGCCCCAGCGCGCGGAACTTCTCGGCGTAGGCGGCGGCGCGGACCTCTTCCTGGAAGGGCGGCGCGGGGATCTCGGTCAGCTCGATGATCTCGCCGACAAAGCGCTCATGGCCCTGTGCCAGGTCCTCCTGCGCGCGCTTGAAGCGGTCCGATGCGATGATCCGGGCGACGTCTTGGGTCATGGAAGGTCCTGTAACTGGGTCGGGGAGGGAAACTTCTCCCGACCCAGTTACAGGAGGACGGGCCATCCCGCCACTCAGTCCGGCGTGCCGATCCGCTCGATGTTGCCGACAAGCCCCTGTGCCGTGGCCAGTGCCCGGGCGGTCGCTTGTGCCATCTGTGGCAGGATCATCCACTCCAATGCCCAGGCCGCGCCCGAGCGCTCCTGCTCGTGGATCAGCGCCTGGTGCATGCCCGAAAGCTGCACCGCGTTGAACCGGGCCAGCGTCACCAGCAGCTCGGCCCCCACCGGGTTCTGCTTGTGCGGCATTGCCGAAGAGCCGCCGCCGCCCGAGAGCTTGATCTCATCCAGCCCCTGCTGCGCCATCAGGCAGATGTCCTGCCCGATCTTTCCCAGCGTGCCGGTGATCAGCGACAAGAGCCCCGCGTATTCCGCCACGCTGTCGCGCTTGGCATGCCAGGTCCCGCCGGTGCTGGCGAGGCCGAGCTCGGCGGCGACGTGATCGGTCACCGCCTGCGCGTCCTCCCCCAGCGCCTTGCGGTCGCCCGAGGCACCGCCGACCTGCACGCGCTCGACCCGCGGGGCGATCTCGGCCAGCCGCTCGAGATGCGCGGCAAGCGGCTGGTGCCAGGGTCGCAGGCGGTCGGACACGGTGATCTCGGTCGCCGCCTGCATCCGCGTGCGCCCCATCAACGGGGTCTCGCCCTGTCGCGCGTCGAGCGCGATCAAAGCCGCCTCGAGCTCGGCCACCCGCCGTGCCAGCAGCGCGGTGCTGTCCTTGAGCGTCAACACCAGCGCACTGTCCACCACGTCCTGCGAGGTGGCCCCCTTGTGCAGCGCCGAGGCCGCGTCCGGTCCGACAATCACCTGCAGCTGCTTCACCAGCCGCGGCACCGGCACGCCATCCTGCGCCATGCCTGCCCGGATGTCCGCGAGATCGATCCGCGCCGAGGCAATCGCCTCGGCCGCAGCCTCGGCCAGCGCCGCATCCACCCGCCCGCAGGCGCCGAGCGCCCGGCTCCAGGCCGCCTCGAAGGCAAGCATATGCGACATCTGGCGCTCGGCGGACCAAATCTTTGCCATCTCCGGATCGCCGAACAGCCCGCCCAGCCAGGGGTGATCGAAAACGCTCGCGCTCATCTTGCTCCGTCCCTCTTCCATGTCGAAAGGGCGACCTTAAGGCCGCCCCGTTTCTTTTTTGCTTACAGCGCCCGTCTCAGATGTCGAGAAAGACCGTCTCGCCCTCGCCCTGCAAGCGGATGTCGAAGCGGTACTTGCCCTCGCCGGTCTTCTTGGCGATCAGCGTCTCGACCCGCGGGCGCTGCTCGATGCGCGCCAGCAGCGGGTCCGAGGAATTGTCCTCGTCCTCGAAGTAGATACGCGTCTGCAACCCGATGTTGATGCCGCGCGCCACGACCCAGAGCGAGATATGCGGCGCGCCGACCACGCCGCCGCGGCCCTTCACCTTGCCCGGCTTCACCGTGCGCAGGGTGAATTCGCCGGTCTCGGCATCGGCCGCAAAGCGGCAATGGCCCGAAACCTTGGGGTCAGCGCCGTCCTGGCCGGGGAACACACCCTTGGCATCGGGCTGCCAGCTCTCGATCAACGCGTCGCGCATCGCCCAGCCGGTGCCGTCGTAGACCGAGCCGGTGATCTCGATGATCTCGCCCTCGCAGCCCTCTTCGATGGGGCTGACGCCGATTTCCTCGTCGTAATACCCGGCGTTGCCCGCGTAGGTGGGCATCAGGCCGATGTGGACATAGGGCCCGGCGGTCTGCGAGGCGGTTTCCACGAGGGTGTCGAGTTTCTGCACCATGATCACATGCCCTCCAGCTTGTTCTCGAACATCGACTGGCGGCGGCCGCGCAGCACGATGTCGAACTTGTAGGCGAGGTAGTCGAGCGGGCGCGAATGCGCCAGATCGAGCGGGGCGACCAGCGCGTCGAGCTGGGCGCGGTTCTTGATCGTCGCGGCGATCGGGCAATGGTCGATGAGCGGATCGCCCTCGAAATACATCTGGGTGATCAGCCGCTGGCCGAAGCTGTGACCGTAGACCGAGATATGGATGTGCATGGGCCGCCAGTCGTTGCCGCGGTTCGGCCAGGGATAGGCGCCGGGGCGAATGGTCAGGAACTGGTAGTAGCCGTTCTCATCCGTCAGCGTGCGGCCGCAGCCGCCGAAGTTCGGGTCGAGCGGCGCCAGGTAGGTATCTTTCTTGTGCCGGTAGCGTCCGCCCGCGTTGGCCTGCCAGATCTCCAGCAGCGTGTTCGGCACCGGGCGCGCATTCTCGTCGAGCACGCGGCCGTGCATCAGGATGCGCTCGCCCACGGCCGGAGCCGCGCCCTTGGTCCAGTTGAGGATCAGGTTGTTGTCGAGCGCGCCGAGCTTGCCGTGACCGAAGGTCGGGCCGGTTTCCTCCGAGGGCGAACTTTCCATCGACAGCAGCGGCAGGTTCGGGGACCGCGCGACGCTGGTCTTGTAGCCGGGATCATAAGCCACCGGATGCGCGTCGCGGTTGCGCGGGATCAGCGGACCCTTGTCCTTGATCGAGTCTGGGGTGATGAAGTTGCTCATTCCGCTGCCGCCTCCATTTCGGCATAGGTCGCCTTGGCCAGTTTCAGCGCGTGGTTGGCGCGCGGAACCCCGGCGTAGATCGCCACGTGCTGGAAGGCCTCCAGAACGTCCTGCTTGCTGGCCCCGGTGCGCGCCGTGGCGCGGATGTGCATCGGGATCTCCTCGAAGTTGCCAGTTGCCGCCAGCAGCGCAAGCGTCAGCATCGAGCGCTCGCGCTGGCTGATCGCGTCCGAGGCCCAGACCGTGCCCCAGGCGCTGCGGGTGATCAGCGTCTGGAAGGGCTCGTCAAAGGCGGTCTTGGCGGCCTCGGCACGGTCGACGTGGGCATCGCCCAGCACCGACCGGCGCGTCTTCATGCCCTGTTCGTAAAGCTCGTCCATTCAGGCAGTCCTTTCCAGAAAGTCGTTGATCAGGCGGGCGGTCTCGGTGGGCTGCTCGACGCAGGGGATGTGCCCCGCCGCCTCGATCAGCGAGAACTCCGCCCGGCACAGCTCGGCGGTGCCGCGCACCAGCTCGGGCGGGGTCGAGCCGTCCTCGGCTCCGACCATGGCCAGCACCGGCAGCGTCAGCGCGCGGGTGCTCTCGGTCAGATCGGCGCCCGCGATGGCCGCGCAGCACCCGACGTACCCCTCGATCGGAGTGCGCACGAGCATGTTCCTCCACGCGGCAAACTGCGGGTCGCTCTCGCGGAACCCCGGCGTGAACCAACGCTCGAGGATGGCATCGGCCAGCGCGGCGACGCCGCCTGCGCGGATGCCGTCGATCCGGGTCTGCCACATCTCGGGCGTACCGATCTTGGCCGCCGTGTCCATCAGCACCAGCGCGCGGATCAGGTCCGGACGCTTCGCCGCAAGACCCTGCCCGATGAGCCCTCCGATCGACAGGCCGACGAAGGTGACGCCCTTGAGCTCCAGCGCCTCGCAGATCGCCTCGGCATCGCCCACCAGCGTCTCCATCTCGTAGGGCGCCTCGGGGGCATCCGACAGCCCGTGGCCGCGCTTGTCGAAACGCACCACGCGCAGCCCCTCGGGCAGCAGCGGGATGAGCGCGTCCCAGACCCGCAGGTCGGTGCCGAGCGAATTGGCCAGCATCAGCACGCGCCCGTCTTTCGGGCCCTCGTCGCGGATGTGCAGGCTGACGCCGGCTACGGTGATTGTCTGCATGATGCCTCCTCGCGGCCGGATCGGGCCTTGGCGCTCTTCTGCCATGGCAAATCGCCGATGAAAAATATAACCAAAGGCAGAACCCATAACTCCGAGGTTATGAATGATCCACCCCCACCTGCGCATGCGGCACCTGCGCGTCTTCCTCGAGACCGCCCGGCTCGGCAGCCTCAGCGCCGCCGCCGAGAGCCTGCACGTGAGCCAGCCCGCGGCCTCCAAGACCGTGCGGGAGCTGGAAGATATCCTGAACGCCCAGCTCTTTGACCGCAGTGGGCGACGTCTGGCGCTGACCCGCGCGGGCAAGATCTTCCAGCAATACGCAGGCACCGCGCTCGCCGATCTCGAGCGTGGGCAGCGGCTGCTGAGCGATCTCCCGCAGCACCAGCGCAAACTCGCCGTGGGGGTGCTGCCGACCGCTGCCACCGGGCTCTTCCCAGATGCCGCCGCGCGATTCCGCGAGACCCACCCCGACTGCACCCTGCGCGTCTCCACCGGGCCGAATTGGCTGCTGCTGTCGCAGCTCCGCGAAGGGGCGCTGGACATCGTGGTGGGGCGGATGCCCGCCACCGGTACCGGCGAGGGGCTCAGCTTCCGCCAACTCTACTGGGAGCGCGTGGTGCCGGTGATCCGCCCCGGCCACCCGCTCGCCGGGCAGGATTGGGAGCCCTCCGAGTTGCTGCGCTACCCGCTGATGCTGCCGCCCGCCGGGGCGGTGATCTCGGGCTCGGTGCGCGCGTTCCTGCAATCGCTGGGACTGGGCGAGCCGAGTCCCGCATATGAGAATGTGTCCCACGCCTTTGGTCGCCGCGTCGTGGCGCGTTCCGACACCATCTGGTTCATCTCGGCGGGCGTGGTCCGCGCCGAGCTGGACAGCGGCGAGCTGAGCGTGCTGCCGGTGCAGAACGAGCTGCTCGGCGGGCCCCTCGGCATCTCGCTGCGCGAGGGGATGCTGCCGGACCCGGTGCTGCAGGACCTCGTTGAGGCGCTGGTCGCCGTCGCCGCCGCGCACCCGGCGCAGGAGGGCTGAGCCCCCTGCCCCGCGCCCGGTTCAGCCGGCGGTTGCCAGCGCCCTCATCTCCGGCACCGGGGTGACCAGCGGCGCACCGGCAGTAAAGGCCGCGATGTTGTCGCACATGAGGTCGGTCGCCATCTGCTGCACTTCGGGCGCGTTGCCTGCCATATGCGGGGTCAGCACCACGTTCTCAAGCGCACAGAGCGCGGCGGGCACATCGGGCTCATGCTCGAAAACGTCGAGTCCCGCGCCCTTGAGCGTGCCCGCCTGCAATGCCGCGATCAGCGCGTCGGTGTCGACCACCGTGCCCCGCCCGACATTGAAGAGATAGCCCTGCGGCCCCAGCGCGGCGAGCACCTCGGCGTTCACAGCGTGCTGCGTGGCCGCCCCGCCCGGCACGCAGGCCACGAGGTAATCGACCCGCTCCGCCAGGTCCAACAGCGAGGGCACATAGGCATAGGGCAGCTCCGGCTTCGGGCTGCGGCTGTGGTAGCTCACCTCGATGTCGAAGGCCGTTGCCCGTCGCGCCAGCGCTGCGCCGATGCCGCCCATGCCGAAGATCCCCATCTTCTTTCGCGAGACCAGCGGTCGCGGCGTCTCTGTATAGTTCCACGCCCCCGAGCGGGTCAGCCGGTCCTGATGCGGAATGCAGCGCACCACGGAAAGCAGGAGCGCCATGGCGTGATCGGCCACCGCCCCGGCGTTCACCCCGGCGCCATGGGTCACCCTGATGCCGCGGTCGATGGCCGCCTGCACGTCGATCCCCTCGTAGCCGGTGCCGACGCAGCAGATCAGCCCGAGGTTCGGCAACTCGTCCATCTCGGCGCCCGTGGCGCCCTTGAACCCGGCGGTGATCAGCACGCGGATCGCGGCGCGCTCCGTCTCGGTCAGATGCGCGTATCCAGCGGTGCAGTCGTGCAGCGTGAAGCGTTCGCCGAGCATGCGGTGATAGGCCTGGGTCTTGATGTTGATGGCGATCTGCTGCGGCATGAGGCGCTCCGGTCCGAGGCACGCGCCCGCCCTGCGCCGGGTCGCGTCATGAAGCGCCATCCCGGCCGCGCGGGCAGCCCTCCCCCGGGCGGCGCGGGTTGCCCCATCTGCCCCGACGGCAGACCGGGATTCAAGCACGATTGCGGCTGCGACGGTTCCGGACCCGGGGCATGCGGTCAGACCGTCACTGACCTTCCTGACGGATGTCGCGGATGGTCAGCACCGGCGAGGCATCCATCTCATGCGCATCGAGCATCGCGGCGACCCGCTCGAGCGACGCCACGAGCTGCGCCTGCTCCCAGTCCTGCAGCCCCTCGAAGCTCTTCACGTATTTCTGCTGCAGCGCGTCGGGCGACTGGCTCACCGCCTCGCGCCCCTTGTCGGTGATCGCCACGTCGGTCTGCCGGCGGTCCACGTCGGAACGATGCCGGGCCACCATGCCGCGCGCCACCAGCTTGTCGACCAGCGCGGTCACCGTCGCTTGGCTGACCCCCATCTGGGTCGCCAGCCCCTTGGGGGTGGCGGCGCCGTGGTCCTTCTTGGCGACGATCTGCAGCACCCGCAGCTGCGCCGGCGTCAGGCCGGCGGCCTGCGCAAGCTTGCGCTCGTAAAGCTCGGTCGCGCGCAGGATGCGGCGCAGCGCGATCAGGCTCTGGTCTGTGCGATCTGGAGTTGGGTCAGCCATGCATGACTTTTGGCAGGATTCCGCCAGAGCTTCAATTGGCTAAGCACTTGACTGTGTCATTCGTAAGACTAAGCAGATTTGCTGCATAAAATCTTAGCATGAACGCTGCAAAATAGGCTCATAGTCCGCTATGAGCGTAAAAAATGCTTCGGCGGTTGAAACTTTAGGCCGGGTATATTAGTTAGATTGACGAACGAAATGGAGGACACCAGATCGATGCCGAAAGACATGACACAGCCTGAGACGCGCACCCCGGTGCTGCGTAAGCCCGAAGCAACGGACGGGGCTGCGATCTGGGACCTCGTGCGCGCGTGCAAGCCGCTCGACGAGAACTCCATGTACTGCAACCTCGTGCAGGCCGAACATTTCCGCGACACCTGCGTGCTGGCCGAACTTGACGGCGAGGTGGTGGGCTGGATCTCGGGGCACATGATCCCGAACCAGGACGCTTTCTTCGTCTGGCAGGTGGCTGTCAGCCCCAAGGCGCGCGGCCTGGGCCTCGGCCGCAAGATGCTCACCCATCTTGTGGAACGTGACGAATGCGCCGAGGCGACCGAACTTAAGACCACGATCACCCGCGACAACGATGCGTCGTGGGGCCTGTTCCGCAGCTTCGCCCGCTCGATCGGTGGCGACCTGACGGACGCGCCGCACTACACGCGCGACGACCACTTCGATGGCATGCACGCGACCGAACACATGGTCACGATCGAGTTGCCCGAAGAGGAAGAGCAGCTGCGCGCCGCGGCCTGATCGCTCCCCCCAAAATCGCTAATCTTATCTTTTTCTAAGTTCTAGAAAGGACTTCGTTATGCCGAAAGACACGTCTAACGGCCCGACTATTTACGCTCGCCGCGAGAGCGAGGCACGCTCCTACTGCCGCTCCTTCCCGGTGAGCTTCACCTCTGCCCGTGGTTCGGAACTGACCGACGACGAGGGCAAGACCTACATCGACTTCCTGGCCGGCTGTTCCTCGCTGAACTACGGCCACAACGATCCGCACATGAAGGCGGCGTTGGTCGAGCACATCATGAGCGATGGCATCGCCCATGGTCTCGATATGCACACCGACGCCAAGGAAGCCTTCCTGCAGACGTTCGAGCGCCTGATCCTCGAGCCGCGTGGCATGGACCACAAGGTGATGATGGTCGGCCCGACCGGCACCAATGCCGTCGAGGCCGCGATGAAGCTCGCCCGCAAGGTCACCGGTCGCACCAACATCATCGCCTTCACCAACGGTTTCCATGGCATGACCGTGGGCGCGCTGGCGGCGACCGGCAACAAGGGCAAGCGCAACGGCGGCGGCATGCCGCTGCAGGGCGTGACCCACATGCCCTATGAGGGCGCCTTTGGTCCCGATGTCGATACGCTCGCGCAGATCGAGATGATGCTCGAGAACCCCTCGTCGGGTCTCGACGCCCCCGCCGCCTTCCTCGTGGAGCCGGTGCAGGGTGAGGGCGGCCTCAACGCCGCCTCCGCCGAATGGCTGCGCGGCATCGCCCGCCTTGCCAAGAAGCACGGCGCGCTGCTCATCGCCGACGACATCCAGGCCGGCATCGGCCGGACCGGCACCTTCTTCTCCTTCGAGGAGATGGGCGTCGAGCCGGACATGATCCCGCTGGCGAAATCGCTCTCGGGCTTCGGCCTGCCCTTCGCCGCGCTTCTGCTGAAGCCGGAGCTCGACGTCTGGAAACCCGCCGAGCACAACGGCACCTTCCGGGGCAACACCCACGCCTTCATCACGGCGCGCGTGGCGCTCGAGAAGTTCTGGGCCGATGGCCGCTTCCAGAAGTCGCTGGCCGAGAAGGCGCAGCTGATCGAGGACGAGCTCAAGACCATCGCCGAGATGGTCCCCGGTGCCTATCTCAAGGGCCGCGGTTTGATGCGCGGCGTCGATGTCGGCTCGGGCGAGTTGGCCGGTGCGATCTGCGCCGCGGCCTTCGAGCGCGGTCTGATCATCGAGACCTCGGGTGCGGACGACGAAGTCGTCAAGGTGCTCGCGCCGCTCACCACCTCGGAGGAGACCTTCCGCAAGGGTTTCGACATCCTGCGTGAGAGCGTCGCCACCAGCCTGAACAACCACAAGATTGCCGCGGAGTGACATCATGATTGTACGCGATTTCAACGACCTGAAGAATACCGACAAGCATATTGCCGACGCGCAGTGGACCTCCACCCGGATGCTGCTGGCGCAGGACGGCATGGGCTTCTCGTTCCACATCACCATCCTCGAGGCGGGCTCGGAACACACGTTCCACTACAAGCACCACTTCGAGAGCGTCTACTGCATGAAGGGCAAGGGCTCGATCACCGATATCGCCACCGGCGAGACCCACGAGATCAAGCCCGGCGTCATGTATGCGCTCAACCTCAACGACAAGCACATCCTGCGTGCCGAGGAAGAGCTTCACATGGCCTGCTGCTTCAACCCGCCCGTCACCGGTACCGAAGTGCACCGCGAAGACGGCTCCTACGCCCCCGCCGAGGAGGTGGCGTAAGCCATGACCCATACCGTTGAGAAAATCGGCGGGACGAGCATGTCCCGCCTCAACGAACTGCGCGACACGCTGCTCATCGGCGGCCGCGAGGGGGATGATCTCTACGGTCGTGTCTTCGTGGTTTCCGCCTTTGGCGGCATCACCGACCTGCTGCTCGAGCACAAGAAATCGGGCAAGCCGGGCGTTTACGGCCAGTTCGCCAACTCCGACACCGGCCACGGCTGGCACGACGCGCTGACCGAAGTCTCCAAGGCGATGATCGAGGCGCATGAATCCGTGCTCGATCATCCTGGCGACGTCGAGCAGGCGACCGACTTCGTGCGCAACCGCATCGAGGGCGCGCGCAACTGCCTGATCGACCTGCAGCGGCTGTGCTCCTACGGGCACTTCCAGCTGTCGGAGCACATGCTGCAGATCCGCGAGCTGCTCTCCGGTCTCGGCGAGGCGCATTCGGCCTATGTCACCGTGCTGATGCTCCAGCGCTCCGGCGTCAACGCGCGCAACGTCGATCTGTCGGGCTGGCGCGACGATGGTCACTACACGCTCGAAGAGCGCATCATGAAAGCGATGGAGGGCGTCGATCCGACCACCGAGATGCCCATCGTCACAGGCTATGCCCAGTGCACCGAAGGGCTGATGCGCGAGTTCGACCGCGGCTATTCCGAGGTGACCTTCTCGAAGCTGGCGGCTCTGACGTCGGCGCGCGAGGCGATCATCCACAAGGAGTTCCACCTCAGCTCGGCCGACCCCAAGCTGGTGGGCGCAGAGAACGTGCGCAAGCTGGGCCGCACCAACTACGACGTGGCCGACCAGCTGTCGAACATGGGGATGGAGGCGATCCACCCCAAGGCCGCCAAGACGCTGCGCCAGGCGCAGGTGCCGCTGCGCGTCACCAATGCCTTCGAGCCGGGCGATCCGGGCACGCTGATCGACGATCAGCCCGCCGAGACCCCGGCGGTCGAGATCGTCACCGGGCTCGACATCGTGGCGCTCGAGGTCTTCGAGCAGGACATGGTGGGCGTGAAGGGCTATGACGCCGCGATCCTCGACGTGCTGACCCGTCACCAGGTCCGCATCGTCTCGAAGGTGTCGAACGCCAACACCATCACCCACTACCTGGACAGCTCGCTCAAGACGATGCGCCGGGTGGAGGACGATCTGGCCAAGCTCTACCCGCAAGCCAAGATCAGCTCGCGCACGCTGTCGATGGCCTCGGTCATCGGACGTGACCTCAGCACCCTGCGCGTCCTGACGCGCGGTCTGCAGGCCATCGCCGAGGCGGGCTATGAAGCGATCGGTGCCACTCAGGGTCCGCGCAACGTGGACGTGCAGTTCATTCTCGAGCGCGACGACCTCGATCCGGTCATCGCCGCCTTGCACGGAGCCTTCGTTTCCCCGCAGGCCAGCCAGAAGCTGAAGACAGCCGCCTGAGCCTGCACCATCCGACAGGGACTTCGACCAACTGGGGCGGCTTTCGGGCCGCCCCTTTTTCCATCCCCCCTGCCCCACGCCCGCTTCTCTTCGAAAAGACCCGCAATCCACGCCCAAGGCTTTCGCGCCCAGCCCCTCGAGACCGTCACACCTATGTCAGAGAGCTGCGGCAACAGGGGGGCATTGTTCTCGGCGGGCTTGCGCTATATTGGCACGGCTTCCCCGTGTTCGCTGTCCGGAGGTGACCACCGATGCAGACGCCTTATTACCTGATCGACAAATCGCGGCTCCTGCCCAATCTCGAGAAGATCGCCCACCTGCGCGAGACCTCCGGCGCCAAGGCGCTGCTGGCGCTCAAGTGTTTCGCCACCTGGTCGGTCTTTGACATGATGAGCGAGTACATGGATGGCACCACCTCCTCCTCGCTTTTCGAGGTCAAGCTGGGCCGGGAGAAATTCCCCGGAGAGACCCATGCCTATTCGGTGGCCTGGGCCGACCATGAAATCGAAGACGTGCTGGCAAGCTCGGACAAGGTGATCTTCAACACCGCCGCGCAGCTCTCCCGCTTCGAAGAGGTCAGCCGCGGCCACACCCGCGGGCTGCGCGTCAACCCGGGCGTGTCCACCTCGGGCTTCGATCTCGCCGACCCCGCCCGCCCATTCTCGCGCCTTGGCGAGCATGACCCCAAGGACATCGAGCCTGTGCTCGAGCAGATCAGCGGCTTCATGTTCCACAACAACTGCGAGAACGCCGACTTCGAGCGCTTCGACGCCATGCTCGGCTCCATCGAGCAGCGCTTCGGCCACCTGATCCGCCAGATGAAATGGATCAGCCTCGGCGGCGGCATCCACTTCACCGGCGAGGGCTACCCGCTCGACCGCCTTGCCGAGCGGCTCAAACGCTTTGCTGGCGAAAACGAGGTGCAGGTCTATCTTGAGCCCGGAGAGGCGACGATCACGAATTCGACCACGCTGGAGGTGACGGTGCTCGACACGCTCTTCAACGGCAAGAACCTCGCGATCGTCGACAGCTCGATCGAGGCGCATATGCTCGACCTGCTGATCTACCGCGAAAGTGCCAAGATGAAGGAAAGCGGCGATCAGCCCTGGATGATCTGCGGCAAATCCTGCCTGGCGGGCGATATCTTCGGCGAGTTCATGTTCCCCAAGGCGCTGAACCCCGGCGACCGGCTCAGCATTCAGGACGCCGCCGGTTACACGATGGTCAAGAAGAACTGGTTCAACGGGGTGCAGATGCCCTCGATCGCCATCCGCGAGCTCGACGGCAGCGAACGGCTGGTGCGCGACTTCACCTACGACGATTTCAGCGCCGCGCTCTCCTGAGCGCACGCAAACCAAGACGGACAAAGACGGAGGTCCAGTGAGTTGAAAAAAGACGTTCTCATCATCGGCGCAGGCGGCGTCGCTCAGGTCGTGGCGCATAAATGCGCTCAGAACAACGATGTGCTCGGCGAGATCCATATCGCCAGCCGGACGCTTTCGAAATGCGAAGCGATCCTTGAGTCGGTCCGCGAAAAGGGCGCGATGAAGGTTGAGGGCGTCCTCAAGGCTCACCAGGTCGACGCGATGGACACGGCCGCCGTCGCGCAGCTGATCCGCGACACCGGCGCGCAGATTGTCATCAACGTGGGCTCGGCCTTCGTCAACATGTACGTGCTCGACGCCTGCATCGAGACCGGCGCCGCCTATATCGACACGGCGATCCACGAGGATCCCGCGAAGATCTGCGAGACCCCGCCGTGGTACGCCAACTACGAGTGGAAAAAGCGCGACCTCTGCGCCGAGAAAGGCATCACCGCGATCCTTGGCGCCGGTTTCGATCCGGGCGTGGTCAACGCCTTCGCCCGCTTCGCCATCGACCAGATGGACGAGGTCAAGAGCATCGACATCGTCGACATCAACGCGGGCTCGCACGGCAAGTATTTCGCCACCAACTTCGACCCCGAGATCAACTTCCGCGAGTTCACCGGCACCGTCTACTACTGGGAAGACCAGCAGTGGAAGGAAACCTCGATGTTCGCCTCGGGCAAGGACTGGGACCTGCCCGTCGTCGGCACCCAGCGCGCCTACCAGTCGGGCCACGACGAGGTGCATTCGCTCTCGGCCAACTACCCGCAGGCGGACGTGCGCTTCTGGATGGGCTTTGGTGAGCATTACATCAACGTCTTCACCGTGCTGCAGTCGCTCGGCCTGCTCTCCGAGCAGCCGGTGACAACCGCCGAAGGCCTCGAGGTCGTGCCGCTGAAAGTCGTCAAGGCCGTGCTGCCCGACCCCTCCTCGCTCGCGCCCGACTACACCGGCAAGACCTGCATCGGCGATCTGGTGAAGGGCGTGAAGGACGGCGAAGAAGTCGAGATGTTCGTCTACAACGTCGCCGACCACAAGGACGCCTACACCGAGGTGGGCAGCCAGGGCATCTCCTATACCGCGGGCGTGCCGCCGGTCGCCGCGGCGATGCTGGTCGCCTCGGGCGAGTGGGATGCGAAGACCATGAAGAACGTCGAGGAACTCGACCCCAAGCCCTTCTTCACCATCCTCGACGAGATCGGTCTGCCGACCCGCGTCAAGGATGCCAAGGGCGACCGCCCCTGGAATGCCTGACCGCCTGATCGTCTGACGGCGACTCACACCAAGGGCCGGGAGCCATGCTTCCGGCCCTTTCCTTTTCACTGCCTTTCTTGCAGCCGGGCGACAATTTTCCGCCGCCGTGCCGCCAAGTCGTCACCACGTCTTGCAAACCCCGCGCGCCCGAGGTTTCTGTCGCCGTGACGGGAAAAAGAGCGGCTGCCAATTCGACGATCTTTGACGGGACCTTATCTGGCGCAATGCATCGGTTTAGGGTGCCTTCCGCTTGCCGTTCCTATTGGCAAATGCTCTTTTCCTTCGCAGTGGTTTCATGCGGCTGTTAGGCGATGTTTCTAAGAACATCCGCAGTCGCATTGCTCGGCAGTTGGAAGGAAAGAGATTCATGCAGGCAATTACCCCGGTCATTCTTTGTGGCGGTTCCGGAACACGGCTCTGGCCGGTCTCGCGCAAGAGCTACCCCAAGCAGTTCGCGCGGCTCGTGGATGACACCAGCCTGTTCCAGGCCACCGCCGAGCGGCTCTCGGGCAGCGCCTGCTTCACCAAGCCTGTCGTCGTGACCAACTCCGACTTCCGCTTCGTGGTGACCGAGCAGCTCTCGGCCATCGGCATCGACCCCGGCGCGATCCTGATCGAGCCCGAGGGGCGCAACACCGCCCCCGCCGTGCTCGCCGCCGCGCTGCACCTCGCGCGCAAGGATCCCGAGGCCGCGATGCTGGTCGCGCCCTCGGATCACCGCATCCCCGACCGCGAGTCCTTCCGCGCCGCGGTCGAGAACGGCCGGGCCGCGCTCGAGCAGGGCAAGCTGGTGCTTTTCGGCATCCACCCCGACCGGCCCGAGACCGGCTACGGCTACCTCGAACTCGACCTCGCCAACGCCGGTCCCGCCACCACGCCGCTGAAGCGCTTCGTCGAAAAGCCCGGCGCCGAGAATGCCGCCAAGATGTTGGCGCAGGGCGGCTTCCTCTGGAACGCCGGGATCTTCCTCTTCCGCGTCAAGGACATCCTCGCCGCCTTCGAGACCTACGCCCCCGGCCTGCTGGCCCCGGTCAGCGCCGCGGTGGACCAGGCCGAGGTCGACCTCGGCTTCCTGCGCCTCGCGCCCGGCCCCTGGTCCGAGGCCGAGGACATCTCGATCGACTACGCGGTGATGGAGAAATCCGACGCGCTGGAAGTGGTGCCCTTCGACAGCGGCTGGTCCGACCTCGGCGGCTGGGACGCAATCTGGCGCGAGCTCGAGCAGGACGAGAACGGCGTGGTCTGCAGCGAGGGCGCCACGGCGATCGACTGCGAGGGCTCTATGCTGCGCACCGGCTCCGACGCCATCGAGATCGTCGGCATCGGCCTCAAGGACGTCATCGCCGTGGCGATGAACGACGCCGTGCTGGTGGCCAGCAAGGACCGCGCTCAGGACGTGAAGCTGGCCGTCGACGCGCTGAAGAAGAAGGGCGCCAAGCAGGCGGTCGAATTCCCGATGGACCACCGCCCCTGGGGCTGGTTCGAAAGCCTCGTGGTCGGCAGCCGCTTCCAGGTGAAGCGGATCCATGTGCACCCCGGCGCCTCGCTGTCGCTGCAGAGCCACTTCCACCGCTCCGAGCACTGGATCGTGGTCGAGGGCACCGCGCGGGTCACCGTCGACGACGAGGTCAAGCTGGTGACCGAGAACGAGAGCGTCTACATCCCGCTCGGCGCGGTTCACCGGATGGAGAACCCCGGCAAGATGCCGATGGTGCTGATCGAGGTGCAGACCGGCTCCTATGTCGGCGAGGATGACATCGTGCGTTACGAGGACGTCTACGCCCGCGGCCAGGGCGCCAAGGGCTGACCCCGCCAAGAGCGAACATACCGCGCCGGCCCGCGAGGGTCGGCGCTTCTGCAAAGACAGGAAAGGCGCCCCGATGGCACCGAAATTCGGAACGAGCGGCCTGCGCGGCCTCGTGGTGGAACTGACCCCCGAACTGGTCGCCGACCACGTTCGCGCCTTCGCCGCAGCCTGCGACCACGGCGGGCTTCTCTGCGTCGGACAGGATCTGCGCCCCTCGAGCCCGCGCATCGCGAGCGACATCATCGCCGCCGCCCGCGCCGAGGGGCTGCGGGTGATCGACTGCGGCGCGCTGCCGACCCCGGCGCTGGCGCTCGCCGCGCAGGAGACTGGCGCCGGCGCGATCATGGTCACCGGCAGCCACATCCCCGCCGACCGCAATGGCCTCAAGTTCTACACCCGCAGCGGCGAAATCACCAAGTCCGACGAGGCGGCGATCACCGCCGCGCTCGGGCGCCCGGCAGGCACCGCCGAGGGCCCGCTCGACACCGATCCCGAGGCCGGTACCCGCTTCGTCGCCCGCTACGTCGACACGCTTGGCAGCGACGCCCTTTCGGGCAAGCGCATCGGCCTCTACGCCCATTCCGCCGTCGGCCGCGACGACCTGCGGGCCATGCTCGAAGGCCTCGGCGCCGAGGTGCGCGAGCTGGGACGGTCCGAGACCTTCATCCCCGTCGACACCGAGGCGGTGGACCCGGACACCCGCGCACAGATCGCCGCCTGGGTGACGGAGCACAAGCTCAACGCGCTGGTCTCCACCGATGGCGACAGCGACCGCCCGCTTCTGGCCGACGAGACCGGCACCATCGTGCCCGGCGACATCATGGGCCAGATCACCGCCGAAGCCCTCGGTGCCGAGGCGGTGGTGACGCCGATCTCCTCCAATTCCGGCGTGACTCGCAAGCGCTTCGGCAATGTGCTCACCACCCGCATCGGTTCGCCCTTCGTGATCGCCGGCATGGAAGAGCTCGGCGGCAAGGTCGTCGGCTACGAGGCCAACGGCGGCTTCCTCCTCGGCTTCCCCGCCGAGGGGCCGACCGGCACGCTCGCCGCCCTGCCCACCCGCGACTGCATGCTTCCACTCATCATGACGCTGATCGCCACTGGCGACGGCCCTCTGTCGGCCCGCGTCGCGCAGGAGCCGCCCGTCGTCACCATGGCCGACCGCCTTCAGGAGGTGCCGCAGGAGGCCTCGCAACCCTTCGTCGCCAAGCTGCGCGAGGACAGCGCAGCCCGCGCGGCCTTCCTCGCCCCGCTCGGCGCCACCGAGGCAGCCTGCGATCAGACGGACGGCGTGCGCATCACCCTCGCCGACGGCCGCATCCTGCACGTCCGCCCCTCAGGCAACGCCCCGGAGCTGCGGCTCTACGTCGAGGCACAGGACCGCGCCGGCGCCGAGGCGCTCATGCACGAGGGGCTGACGCAGCTGCGCGAGGCGATCCTCGGCTGACAGAGGGGTCACGCAACTCACCGGCCCGATCCCCGCGATCGGGCCGACGCATCCCCTAAAGGCTCGCCTTGATCCGCGCCTCGCCGGTCGCCCCCGGTTCCTGACCTGCCCCACCGTTGCTGGCATTCAGCATCGACGGCAGCGTCCCGGCGGCCACCGCCGCACCGGTCACAACAAGCGCAAGGCCAAGCACGGTCCAGGTCGGCACCCGGTTGATCATCTGGGTCGGTTGATAACAGCTTCCACATTGCTGCGCCCCAAAGCGCAGCTTGTGATTGCAATACCTGCACTTGAAATAGCGATGACTCCGCAAGGACATGATCGCCCCCCTAAAATAGGAATCTGAATTCAATTGTGCGATTAACTCGCGTCTTAAGACTTAAACGATTGTGCCCGAAGGATACGGTAAAGTCGGACACCCGCGGAAGAGAAACCAGTCAGCTCCAAAGATATCGGTCGGACCACAAAACACCGACACGGCCCTAATTGAACCTTCGGTACCAGGGTATCACCCGCCGCACTCTCCTGTCACCGTGGACGCAGCGATCGCGGGCGCCCGCAAAAGCTGTGCGCGAGACATGCCGAAAATCCCGGCACACCCCTGCGCAGCCTCCATGCAGGGTGGGCTCCCTGCGACACCCTGGCGGCACCCCGAACATAGCAAACGCGCGCCGCTCCCAAGGAGCGAACGCGCCTTCCGAAGATGTCTCAATACCCGGTGCGGTTGCACATGGCGGTGAAGGTTTTCACCATCAGCTTGACGTCGGTGGCGCAGGACATCACCCGCAGGTATTCGATATCCATCGCCACGCGCTCGTCATAGGTCACATCGTTGCGCCCCGACACCTGCCAAAGCCCGGTCACCCCCGGCTTCATTGACAGGTAAGCCGCTTGGTGCACGCCATATTTCTCGAGTTCCGCATCGACGATCGGGCGCGGCCCGACAAAGCTCATCTCCCCGAGAACCACGTTCCAAATCTGCGGCAACTCGTCGAGGCTGGTCTGCCGCAGGAACCTGCCGATCAGGGTGATCCTCGGATCCTTGGTCAGCTTGTGATCGCGCGCCCATTCCGCCGCGGCGGCCTCGTCGCTGGCCAGCAGCGCCTGCAGCTTTTCCTCGGCATTCGGCACCATGGTGCGGATCTTCCAGCAGCGGAAGGTCCGACCGTCCTTGCCGACACGCTTGTGGCCAAAGAAAACCGGCCCACCATCGGCGCGCACGACGACCCACAGCACAGCAATCACAGGCAGCAGGACGGGCACCAGCATCATTGCGACGGCAAGGTCGAACCACCGCTTCAGGACTTGAGCGTAGACCCTGTCGCTCCAACGGAGAAAGCGGCCATCGGTGGGGCGTGGGGAGTGGGCGTCATCTTCGCTTGCCCCGAATTCAATGGATCTCATCGGCTAAATCCTCCAAGCGAAATGGCTAGATGCATCGATCCGACGGCGGACATGCCGGACAAAAGAGTTAATTTCTGAAACATCTTGGGCCGAGTATTGTACGGAGCTGAGGGTCAGCTCCCGTTAATCATTAAGTACACTTTGCTGATACACGCGGTGCTTTAGGGCTTCAACCCGCGGCTACAAGACGTTTTCGTAACGGATTTTTGGCAGTTCGAGCGCCGCCGAACGCCCGCAACAAACCTTTCATCAAAATTACCGCTCTGGAAACAGTGGCTTGAACTTTTCGGGCAGCAGCCAAACCCTCCCTGTTCCCGGGCCTAGTTGACGCAGGGACCGATTTTCCCAAACCCGGTTTTGTGGCCGACAATGCACACAGTTGGGCCCTGATGCTGAAAGAAACGGCGGTCGCCGGACGCGCCGGCGCACCATTCCGTGGCGGCTGGGGCATGAATGGGACAAATAGCGGCAAAAGCGAGGCTTTTGCGTCCCGAACGCGGTCCCTTTGTCCGCGAACGCGCCAGATTCCCGACTCGGCGCGAATCAACCATGGCGAGTATGAAGGTGTTCCAGCACCCCTTAAGGGTCTCACCTCAGGTCGAGACGAACTCCACCTTGCCAGAGCTCAGCAGCGCTGCTGTCAGCCTGCCAGTGGCATAGGCGCCTGTATCAACCGGAACGCGCCCCGCGGTCGGGCGGGCGTGATCGGTGATCGTGTGCCCATGCACCACCCAATTGCCATCGGTCCGCGCCGTGGTCTCGAAACCGGGCGGTCCCCAGATCAGGTCCCGGGAACTTTGCGCCTCGAGCGGTCGGAGCGGGTCGGCCCCGGCATGGCAGATGAAGACGTTGCCGGTCTGCCAACTCAACGGCAGCCCGCGCAGCCAGGTCTCGATCTCCGGGGTCATCGCCGCGCGCAAACGATCGCGCAGCTTCACCCAGTCCTCTTCCGGCGCCGTATGCGCGACCCCGGCCAGGCCATAGCTCGCCAGCGTCTGCAGCCCGCCGTACTTGAACCAGCGCGCCCCCGCCGTCTTTGGATCGTCGAGAAAGTCCAGCATCATCTGGTCGTGGTTGCCGCGCAGGCAGATCACCTGTTCGCTGCCCAGACGAGCCTGCATCTGCTGCAGACGGCGCAGCACCGCGGCGCTCTCGTCCCCCCGGTCGACATAATCCCCGACCAGCACCAGCTTGGTCTCCGGCGACGAGCGCCCTTCGAGGCGCCCCAACAGCTTGGCGAGCAAGGCGTCGCAGCCATGAACGTCACCGATGACGATACATCTGTCGGCGGGGCGGAACGGGGCATCGAAGACGGGCGCGGGCGGCTTGCGGCGTTTGAACAGGAACTTCATGGGGCGTGAGGTAGATTCAAAGGGGTTCGGTGCCAAGTGGCAATGCGGCGCTTGACACAAGGTCAGCTAGCCGCTCCCCGGAAAGCACGCCCTAAGACCGTGCCCGGGACCGCGCGCGCCGATGCCGGCGCGCGCGTCGGGTTTCGCTCAGGCGTCCAGTTCGGTCGCCGTGATCGAATAGGCGAAGCTGCCCGGATCGAGCTCGTCCTGCTCGACGCCGTCGATCTCGGCCTGCGGGTACATCAGGAAGCCCACCTCGTCGCGCGCCGAGCCAGGCAGCGCCACGTCATGCGCGAAGTTGAAGCCGATCCAGTTGCCTTCCCAGGACCCGAAGAGCGCGGCGCGCACCGCGCGCACCTTGGGATCGTCGAGCGCGAGGTTCTTCGGCGGCTCCTCGAGCATCACCTTGCGCACGTCCGCCGGGTCGACCGCGACCCAGCCGTAGTCCGACAGGAAGACCTCGGCGCGGCAGTGTTGCGCCTTGCTGACATCCGACGACCCCGCGCCAAGGCTCTTGTAGCCAAAGGCCGAAGGCGCCACGCGCAGACCGTAGACATCGCGCGCTGGCAGGCCGGCGGCCCGCGCCAGCCCGACATAAAGCGCGTTGAGATCGGCGCATTTGCCGGTCAGATCGCCCATCTCCAGCATCGAGGCCACGTCGCCGATGCCGCAGCCGCGGGTCTCGGGGTTCCGCTCGGTGCTCTCGACGACCCACTCGTAGATCGCCCGCGCCTTCTCGAGATCGGTCTCCATCTCTTCGGTGATCATGTCGGCGGTCGCCTTGACGATACCGTCGGTCGGGATCAGCCGCGTCGGCGCGGTGTAGAGCGCGCGATCCGCCTCCGAGAGCGTCGCCCCCTGCCCCGGCGCGCCAAGGTCGACAGCGCGGTCGCGGGTCGAGACCTGCGCGGCCACTTCCAGCTCGGCACTCTCCTGCCCGCCGCTCCAGACCGCATGGATGAACTGCGCGCCGCTCTCGGCGTCGGTCACCAGCTCGGCGATGTCGGCATTGCCCGAGAAGCTCGGCGCCTCGGCCTGCATCCACCCCGCCTCGTTCACCGAGGGCACCGGGACCCAGGCCTGCACGGGCTTGCCGCCCGCCGGGATCTCGACGCGCGTGGTGACCTCGAACCGGCGCCAGTCCGCCGGGGTCGGGCTGAAGGCGGCACGCGCCCCGCGCGGCAGCAGCGGCGACAGCGCAAGCGCCGCGCCCGCCGTGATGAAGTGTCTCCGATCCAGGGTCATCGAGTGTCTCCTTCGCATGGGGAACCGCCCTCCCCTAATTGCCGCCGCTGATAGCCCGGACGTCCCCACATCTCAAGGCTGTAGCTCGCCGCGCCGCGCAATTCGGCCGCGCCCGCGCAGGCCGCACCGGCGATGTAACGCAAAGCACGAAAAATTTGACGCACCGCCGTTCTCCCGACGTCGTTTGCGGTTTATCTGGGGGCATGGATGTTGTTCTCGTCACCGCGGTCATCGCGTCGCTCTTTCTCGTCATCGCCGCGGCCGAGCCGCTGGCGGCCCGCCTCGGCCTGCCCTACAGCGCCATCCTCGCGCTTCTCGGCACCTTCATCGGCGGGGCGGCGATCTTCTTCCTGCGCACCGATATCACCGACGCGCTCAATCCCGTGGCCGCGGCGATCATCAACTTCCCCATAAGGTCCAACGTCTTCCTATACGTCTTCCTGCCCACCCTGCTGTTCCAGGCAACGCTGGGCATGAACCTCAGGCGGATGCTCGACGACTGGGTGCCGATCCTCGTGCTGGCCATCGTCGCGGTGGTCGCCGCCACGCTCTTTGTCGGTCTGGCGCTCTCGTGGACGAGCGCGCTGCCGCTCATGGCCTGCTTCCTCGTCGGGGCGATCGTGTCGACCACCGATCCCTCGGCGGTGGTCGGCATCTTCCGATCCATCGCCGCACCGCGCCGGCTGGTGCGCATCATCGAGGGCGAGAGCCTGCTCAACGACGCCGCCGCCATCGCGCTCTTCGGCCTGTTCATGGGCTTCGTGATGGAGGGCGTGCCAAACCCCACGCCGCTCGGCGCGCTCGCCCAGTTCCCCATGCTGCTCGGCGGCGGGGCGGTGGCTGGCTGGATGGTGGCCCAGGGCGCGATCGGCGCCATGGCCCTGCTCGAACGCTACGAAAAGGCGCAGCTCTCGGTGTCCATCGCCCTGCCCTATCTCGCCTACATCGGCTCCGAGCAGGTTTTTGGCGCCTCGGGCGTCATCGCCGTGGTGGTCTCGGGGCTCACCCTCAACCTCGTCGGCCCCGGAAAGATCCCGCCCACCGCCTGGGCCAACCTCAAGGACGTCTGGGATATCCTCGCCCATTGGGCCGGCGCGCTGATCTTCATCCTCGCCGCGCTGCTGATCCCGCGGCTGCTCGAGGACACGAACTTCCGCGATTTCCTGCTGATCCTCGTGGTCGTCGTCGCCGCCATCGCCGCCCGCGCCGCGATCCTCTCTGGCCTGCTGCCGATCCTGCGGCTGCTGCGCTTGTCGCCGAAGATCGAACGCCCCTACCGGGTCGCGATCCTCTGGGGCGGGCTGCGCGGTGCGCTGACCCTCGCGCTGGCCCTCGCGGTGACCGAGAGCTTCCGCGTGCCCTTCGAAGTCAAGCGCGTGGTCGGCATCCTCGCCACCGGCTTTACCCTCTGGACGCTGCTCGTGCAGGGCACCACCCTCACCTGGGTGATCAAAAAGCTCGGCCTCGACAAGCTCGCCCCGCTCGACCAGGCGCTCTCCAACCAGGTGGTTGCCGTGGCGCTGCAATCCGTGCGCGAGCAGGTCTCGACCACCACCGACACCTACGGGCTCGACCGGGAGATCGTGCGCTCCGAGGCCAAGCGCTTCGGCGCCCGTCTCGACAAGGCGGTGAAATCCGCCGAGGAAGGCGACGAGATCCTGGACCGGGACCGCATCACCCTGGGGCTCATCGCCCTTGCCGGGGCCGAGCGCGACGCGACCACCGCGCGGATCCGCGAGCGCACCATGTCGCTGCGGCTCGCGCAAAAGGCCCTCTCCGATTGCGACCAGCTGATCGAAGGCGCGCGCAGCGACGGCCGGACCGGCTACCAGCGCGCCGCCCGCGCCAGCGCGCGCTACGGGGCGCCCTTCCGCACCGCGCTCTTTGCCCACAACCGTCTCGGCATCTCTGGGCCGCTGGCGCGCATGACCGCTGACCGCTTCGATCTGCTGCTGGCGCAGCGGCAGATCCTGCGCGACCTCGAGGGCTTCATCGACGGCCGCATCCGACGCATCCATGGCCGCCGCATCGCCGACCTGCTGCGCGAGCTGCTCTCGCGCCGGCTCGACGCCGTCGAAACCGCCCTCGAAGGCCTGCGCCTGCAATACCCGGGCTACGCCGACGAGCTCGAACGCCGCTTCATCCGCCGCACCGCCCTGCGGCTCGAAGAGGGCGAATACGACACGATGTATGACGACGGGCTGATCGGCGCCGAGCTCTTTACCGCGCTCAAGCAGGACCTTGCCCGCCGCCGCGCCAAGGCCGAGCAGCGCCCGCCGCTCGACCTGTCGGTGCAGCGCACCGAGCTGGTCCGCCAGTTCCCGCTCTTCGCCGATCTCGAGGAAAAGGACATCCGCCCCCTCGCCCGCGCGCTGCGCACCCGCTATGCAGCGCCGGGCGACATCATCATTCGCCGCGACAGCACCGCGCGCGCGGTCTGGTTCATTGCATCGGGCGCGCTCGAGCAGCAGGTCGGCGGACAGAGCTTCCGCCTCGGCCGCGGCGAGATGTGCGGCCAACTCGCGCTGCTCATTCCCAGGCGGCGCCGCCGTTCCGAGGTCCGCGCCATCGCCCCCTCGACGCTGCTGCGCCTCGACGAGAGCCGCTTCAAGCGCCTGCTCAAACGCTCAGAGAAGCTGCGCGAGGCGGTCCGGCAAAGCGCCAAGCGCCGGGGGCTGGATGTCTCGGAGATCCTAGGCGAAGAGCCGGAGGCCCCGAAAGAGGCCTGACCGGCCCCGGGGCCGCATCCCCACGCAAATGGCGCGCCCTGGCTCGAAGGCGCGCCAATTTCACGTCAAAATATTGATAATATTATATTATTTCGTCTACGGCGCGTCCAGGAGCCTCTCCAGCTCCAGCATCGCCGCTTCCATCAGTTCGCGCCCCACGCGCTTGCCGCGCACCCGGATCACCCAGCCCTGCGCATCCTCGCCGAGCTGCACCGTCAGTCCCGAGGACAGCGCCTTGGCAGGCGACGCGGCCTTTTTCGGCCGCCCGCCCTTCTTCGGGTCCGAGGTGAGTTCGACCCCGTCCAGCGCCGCTGCGATCAGCTCCGCCTCCTCGGCGGCCGTCTCCGGCACCCACTCGGCCAGCGCCTCACGCAGCCGCACCTCGGCGCCGTCGCGCAGCGCCGCGGCGATGCGCAGCCCGTCCTTCTCCTTGAGCAGGTCGGGGAAGGTCAGCATGTCGCCCAGCTCCTCGAAGATCAGCGCAAAGGAGCGTATCTTCGAGCGCTTCGCCTTGGAGGCCTGAGGAAACAGCGCGTTGACCGCCTCCTCGGCATTGACGAAGGCGCCCTGCTGCGCCGCGATCACCGCGATCCTCCCGCGCTCGTAATGGCTGAGCGAGGCGCGGATCTCGTTCTCCTCGATCATCGCGGCAAAGGTGCCGCCCATGGCCTCGGGGTCGCGGATCACAGCCTTAATCTTCTGGTAACGACTGTCCTTGGTCAGCGCATAAAGATCGCGGAAGGCCTTCAGCCGCCGGTAGCCCGAGAGCAGCCCGTAGCCGAACCCCTGCCCGTCTGCCGGCGTCGGAAACACCTCGATCGGCAGCCGCAGCCCGCCCTTGGCGATCGAGGCCTTCAGCTCCTCCATCTCCTCGGCGTCGAGCACCACCCGGTCACGCACCAGCGCATCGGCGTTGATGTCGTCCACGGCCAGCTCGAGCATCACCAGCCCCCGCCCCTCGGCATCCCGCAGCCGCTCGGCGTCAACCTTGTCCTTCGCCGCCTCGGCCCGCTGCCCCGCCGGCCGCGGGTCATGCAGCGTCGCCGCCTCGGCGGCCACCTGCGCGATCGGCGCCGACATCAGCCCGCGCGACGAGCTTTCGCGGTGGAACTCCTCCTCGTAGCGGGTCAGGTCCTCTGCCGAGGGCGCCTCGAGCTTGCGTCTCTTTGCCATCAGACGGCCTCCCTCTCAGCCTGCTCCATCTGCGCGTCGCGCCACCACGTCCCGAGGATCACCTCCTTCACCTCTGCCCATGTCCGGTCGAAGGTCTCGCGCCCGCGCACATAGGTGTCCCGGTTGAAGTCCCGGTAATCGGTCTCGTAAATCCCCGAGACCTGCTCCCCCGCCTGCCCGACCATCGCGGTCAGCTCCTGCCGGTAGGTGGTCATGAAGTCGCCGAAATAAGCCTGGATGACATTCGCCAGGTCGGTCTGCTGCGCCGCGTCAAACCGCGTCACCAGTGCCCGGACCGCATCCCATTCGAACCGCATCTCGGGCAATCCGTCCGCGCGCCGAACCCGGTTCTCCCCCTCCTCGATCGAGGCAAAGGTCGAATAGATCATGTCAAAGAACCGCCCGGTCGAGTCGAACTCGAGGAAAGACGCCCCCAGCGGCACCAGCAGGATGTCCGCGGCCGAAAGCGCGTTGATCGTCAGGTAGCCAAGCGCCGGCGGGGTGTCGAGCAGGATGATGTCATAGTCATCCAGCATCCCCCCCTCCTCCAGCGCATTTGTCAGCGCGTCCCAGAGCGGCCAGCTCAGCATCTGCATCCGCCAGACAGGCACCTGGAATTCGGCCCAGTAGAGATTGAGCTGCGCGCCAATGAGGTCGATGTTCGGCCAGTGGGTCTTCTGCACGAGGTTTCGCGGCGAAACCTCCAGCGCAGCGCTCAGTGTCTCGTCGAATTGGAAAGGTGTCTGCCCGGCGGCCTCGCGGACCTTGTTCTCCTGCTGGAGGTGAAGCGCGTAGTCGCGGGCCAGCATCGGGAAGACGGTCTGCCATTCGTCCTCGACCTTGCCGCCCATGATCGAGGTCATCGAGCCCTGGCTGTCGAGGTCGATGACCAGCACCTTGTAGCCGTCGAGCGCGGCGGACATCGCAAGATGCGCGCAGGTCGAGGTCTTGCCGACGCCGCCCTTGAAGTTGGCCACGGCGACCACCTTGGCCGGAAGCCCCTCGGGGCGCCAGGCCCGGTACTCGCGATCCTTGGCGCCTTCCTCGGCGAAATGGTCGCGCAGCCGCAGAACCTCCTCGAGCGTGAACCACTTGGACCCGCCTTCGCCCTCGCCCTGCGGCAGGTCGGGGTTCTGGCGCAGCACGCGGCGCAGGTGGGCCGGGTTGACCGGGATCAGGTAGCGGCAGATTTCCCAGGTCGAGAAGCGCCGCAGCCGCTTCGCGCCGTCGGGCGCATAGCCGCGGCGGGCAAGATCGTCGCGACCGCGCATGGCAAAGGACGCGGCCTTTGCGAAACGCGCGGTGTCTATGGGATCGGCGAGCTTTGCCGCGGCCTCGGCCGGGTCGATGTTGAAGTAGGGGGGAAGGTCTGCCTTCGGCGGAGTGCCGGGTTTATGTGCCATGTCGCCTCACCATGTTCGCTGTTTGCCGCGATATCCTGAGAACTATGGCACATGCTGGGGGCAAAGTGGAAGCATTCGAGCGCTCATCTCACTCTAATTATGGAAGATATCACACAGACGGTCGGTATGTTTGAGTTTCTTTGAGTCCTTTTAAGAGCTTTAGGTTAATAAAAGTTCAATAAATACCTAGGGATACCCCTGATGCGGTGCCCGCTTGCGGGAGCAATGGTGCCCGGAAACGGGGGTAAAGGCACCCGTTTCCGGGATCAAGGGGTCCGATTCTCGGGGCGGCCTTGGAAAGACTGCGCGTTAGAGCCTGTTTTCGACGGATTAGGGTCTTTGGGCCAGGAATCGGACTCCTCCCGCGCAGGCCGGGCGAGTCGACATCCCGGAAATGGATACCTATCTCTGGGACCCAAGATCCTTGGGTGCCCGTTTACGGGGGGCGTCTTGGCGCGGGTTGAGGTGCCAGCGGGGATCTTGCTTGCGGATACCTTTTGGCGGATCATGGGGACAACCCGGCCGCGGCGACTCGCTTGGACGAGTCGTACGACAAGGCAGGGAACCACGAGGACCGGCAAGTGGGGCGAGGCCCCGGGAAAGCGAGAGCAGAATGGACGATATTCCGCGCGACCGGCTGAGCGGCCCGCTGCGCCGCGGAGCGGTGAAGAAGCACGTTGCGGCGATCCACGTTTCGGGCAAGCTCACGTTGCTGCAGCGCAAGCTGTCGAACGTGCTGCTGCTCAACGCCTACGACACGCTCACCTCGCAGTCTCGGCACCAGATCGACGCGCGCACGCTCAGTCTGATGATCGGCTACAACTCGAACGACATGGAGACACTAAAACAGTCTCTGCGCGGCCTCGCGGAGACTGTTGCGGAATGGGACATGCTCGACGAGAAGGGCCAGCAGGAATGGGGCGTCAGCTCGCTGCTCAGCTACGCCAAGCTGAAGGGCGGTGTCTGCGAATATGCCTACTCTCCGGCGCTCGCCGAGAAGCTGCACGACCCGAAGGTCTTTGCCCTGATCAACCTCAATATACAGCGGCGCTTCACCTCGGGCCACGCGCTGGCGCTCTACGAGAATTGCTACCGTTTCGTGCGCACCGGCTCGACCGGCTGGTGGTCGCTCGACCTCTTCCGGCGCCTGATGGGCGTGGCGGACAGCCCCTACTATGAGGTCTACAAGCAGCTCAACGCCAAGATCATCAAGCCCGCGGTGGCCGAGGTGAACAAGACCTCGAACATCCTTCTTACGCCGGAGACCCGCAAGATGGGGCGCACGGTGACGGAGATCCGCTTCCTGATTTCCGAGAATCCGCAATTGGCGATCCTCGATCTCGACGATGGGGAGGGGCTGCGCAACTCCGAGCTTTACGGTCGGTTGCGCGAGCTGGGCGTCTCGGACCGGCTGGCGCGTCAGTGGCTGGCCGAGCATGGCGAAGAGTATGTCGCCGAGAAGCTGGAGTATGTCGAGGGACAGGAGGGGGTGAAGAACACCGTCGGCTACCTCACCAAGGCGCTGCGCGAGGATTACGCGAAGGGCGCGCCGGCGAAGGCGCCGGAGGTTTCGCGGCGAAACCCTGCCAAACCGTCAACGCTGCGTGCGCGGCGTTTGGAACGCATTCGGGACCTCGCCGCAAGCCGCAAGCCGACGCAGAGAGACGCCGACAAGCTTCTGTTCATCGGCCGGCTCTCGGGTGCGGCGCGGGATGATTTTGAGCGCCATGGTTGGATGTCGGCGCTGAACGCCGAGGCCATCGCGGCCTTCTGGGAGGAGTTGTCGCCCGGCGCCTTCGACGGGCTCGCCGAGGACGCCGAGAGCGCGTAGCGTTTAGCGCGCGCCGTGGGCGAGACGCGCCGACGCCGGGTCGCGGCGCAGGGCGAGCATGGAAAGGGCGCCGATCACCGGGCCGGGCAGCAGCATCAGGAAGGCCCAGTGCCAGCCGCCGATCGCGCTGGCAAAGATCGGCAGAAGCCAGATCGCCACGACGGTCAGGGCAAAGCCTATGCCGAGTTGCAGGGCGAGGGCGGTGCCGACGAAATGCGGCTCGGAAAGCTCGGTGACCGCGGCGGAGAATTGCGCGCTGTCGCCGACGACGCTGACCCCCCAGATAAGGGCAAGGGCGGCGAGCAGTAGGGTCGGACCCTCGAAGGCGAAGCCGATGAGGGCGGCGCAGGCGCCGGAGACGATCATCATCCCGGCGCAGGTCAGGCACCGGCCGATGCGATCCGAAAGCCAGCCGCCGAGCAGGCTGCCGATGACGCCGCTGGCAACCACCACGAAGCTCAGCATCGAGGCGGTGCCGAAGGGGAAGGGCGCGAGGCCGCTTTCCTGCGCCGCGGCGGCGAAGGCGAGAAACCAGGCCCACATGGCGTAGAGCTCCCACATGTGGCCGAAGTAGCCGAGGTTGGCGAGCATCAGCGGGCGGTTTCTGAAGACCGCGAGCGACTGGCGAGGGTCGAAGGCGGCGCGGCCGAAGCCATAGGGGCCTTCACGCAAGGTACCCGCGAACAGGATGGCCGAGGCGAGGGCCGCGCCGGAGGTGCCCCAGACCACGGCCTGCCAGTTGATGCCAGTGGTGAGCGCGCGGATCAGGTGCGGCATGGACGAGCCGAGGGTCAGCGCGCCGATCAGGAAGCCGAGGGCGAGGCCGCGGCCTCGCGAGAACCAGGTGGACATCAGCTTGAGCGCCGGAGGGTAGACGCCGGCCAGCGCGATGCCGGTGACGAAGCGGGCGAGGATCGCCGTGGTCGGGTCGGAGACCAGCAGCGCGGCATTGGCCAGTGCGGCGATGATCGCTGCGCCGGTCATCAGCCGCTTCATCGGCAGGATGTCGGGCAGGTTGACGAGGCTCGAGCCGAGGGCGCCGACCACGAAGCCGAGCTGCACGGCGTTGGTCAGCCAGGCGGCCTGGGTCGGGCTGAGCTGCCAGTCGCTGACAAGCTCGGGTATGATCGCGGTGGCCGAGAACCAGGTGCAGAGCACTCCGACGACGCCGAGGCAGATCAGCGCCAGCATCGACCAGCGGCCCGGGGCAGGAGGGGGGAGGGGGGCGCTCTGGTGGCTCATGCGGAAGGCTTTCGTCTTGAGGGGGTTGCGCCGCAACTCTGCCGGAGTGCCGGGCGCTGCGCAATCGCCCGGCGCGGATGCAAAGAGACCCCGGACCTTGGGCCCGGGGTCTCTTTTTCGAAACAGGGGAGAAAGCTCAGCGGCCGGTGCGGTCCAGCACGGTCTTCGCGGTGAGCAGCAGCAGTCGGCTGTCGGTGGTGAAGGACTGCTCGCAGAGGTAGCGCACGTCCATCTCGACACGCTCGTCGTAGGTGACGTCGTTGCGGCCGGAGACCTGCCACAGCCCGGTGATCCCCGGCTTCATCAGCAGGTAGGCGGTGCGGTGCATGCCGTATTTGGTCATTTCGGCGCGGACGACCGGACGGGGGCCGACGAAGCTCATCTCGCCGGTCAGCACGTTCCAGATCTGCGGCAGCTCGTCGAGGCTGGTCTCGCGCAGGAAGCGGCCGAGGCGGGTGATGCGCGGGTCATTCGTCAGCTTGTGATCGCGTTCCCATTCGGCGCGGGCAGCGGGGTTGCTGGCGAGATATTGCTGCAGCTTCTGCTCGGCGTTGGGCACCATGGTGCGGATCTTCCAGTAGCGGAAGACCCGGCCGTTCTTACCGATCCGGCGGTGGCCGAAGAAACCCGGCCCGCCTTCGAGGCGCACCAACAGCCACAGGACGGCAATCACCGGCGCCAGAAGCGGCAGAAGCGCGAGGGCGAGAAGCGTGTCGAAAATCGGCTTGGCGAATTGGCGGTAGATGCCTTGCGCCTTTTTGCGGTAGAGCCGGCGCTGCTCGCCGAGAAACCCTGCGTCCGCGGAATAAAATGCTGCATCAAACACTGTCAAACCCCAAGAACTCTTAACTCTTACGCGATACAGTCCGGCCTCTTTGGCCACCTGAACGACGACAAAATGCGCTCTGGGCCACCCTTGGTGGCCGCGACCGCGTCTCACGACACGAATTGGTCATAATCGGCTTGTTGATCCAGCTTTAATCACGAGTCAACCCAGAGAGTAAAGGTATATCCAAATGAACATCAATTCCGAGAAATTGCGTCAGCGGATGTCCGCTTTTTAAACGACTTCGTTAAGGAAAGATTAACGGATCTCTACTGCAAAGGATCTGTGAAATGGCTCCGGAAATCCCGAGGCAGGCGCGCCGAAATGGTTTTGCCACCGAGCCGGAGCGGAACGGGGCAGGGGGCAACCAGCAACGGGCTGCCGGGTCGGAGTGTCGCGGCTTAGGGCGCGCCGACGCCTGCCTTCAGGGCGCTTCCACGACGATGTCCGCGTCCGAGAGGGCGCCGTGCAGCCGGGCGAAGGTTTCCGACGCGTCCATGGCCTCGCGTTTGCCTTGGCTGAGCAGGCGGTCGAGCGGCTCGGCGAGATCGATGGCGGAATCCACCTCGGGGTCGCTGCCGCGCCGATAGGCGCCGATGCGGATCAGCTCCTCCATGTCGGCATAGCGCGCGGCGGCGCGGCGGGCGGCCTTGTAGATGGCATACTCGTCCGGGTGGTGGCAGTCGGGCAGCATCCGCGAGATCGAGCGCAAGAGGTTCACCGCCGGGAAGCGTCCCTGTTCGGCGATCTTGCGGTCGAGCACGATGTGCCCGTCCATGATGCCGCGCACCGCGTCGGCGATCGGGTCTTCCATGTCGCCGCCGTCGACCAGCACCGTGTAGAGCGCGGTGATGTCGCCGCCGCTGCCAGAGCCGGGACCGGCGCGTTCCATCATGCGCGGCAGCTCGGCAAAGGTGGTAGGCGGGTAGCCCTTGGCGGTGGGCGGCTCGCCCCCGGCGAGGCCGATTTCGCGCTGCGCCATGGCAAAGCGGGTGACGCTGTCGAGCAGCAGCAGCACCTGCTTGCCCTGATCGCGGAAATGCTCGGCCACGGCGGTGGCGGTCCAGGCGGCCTGGCGGCGCATCAGCGGGGGCTCGTCGCCGGTGGAGACGACGACCACCGAGCGCGCCAAGCCTTGCTCGCCGAGATCTTCCTGCAGGAAGTCCTGCACCTCGCGGCCGCGCTCGCCGACGAGGCCGACGACGATCACATCGGCCTGGGCGCCGCGCGCCAGCATCGCCATCATGGTCGACTTGCCGACGCCGGAGCCGGCAAAGACCCCCATGCGCTGGCCCCGGCAGAGCGGGGTGAAGACGTCCATCACCTTGACCTTGGTGTTGAGCCGCTGGCCCACCCGGCGGCGCTCGAAAGCGGGCGGGGGCGCGGCGCGAATTCTGCGGGGGGTATCGCCCTCGGGCAGGCGCCCCTTGCCGTCGAGCGGCTGGCCGAGGGCGTTCACCACCCTTCCGATCCAGGCGTCATCGGGGCGGATCTCGTTGGCGCTGTGGCTGACCTGTACCGGATCGCCGGTGCGCACCCCGTCCCAGCTGCCGAAAGGCAAGAGCCGGGTGCCCCGCTCGTCGATGCCCACAACTTCCGCCAGCACCGGTCCCTCGCGGCCCTGGACGAGACAATGCGCGCCGATCCCAACCGCGCGCTCGAGGCCCGACACCGTCAGGACCAGGCCGAGCGCGGATTTCACCTCGCCGGTAATGCTTGACCTTTCAAGGGTCCGGGTAAGGCTTGAAAGCTCCGAAAACGCGGTGTGCATGGTCACTATCCATTGATGTGTCCGTTTTATTCATGCTATCCTTGTTTGAGCCGAAAGGAAACTCTTCATGAAACTTGATGGTATGTCCTTTTTCCAGTTGGCCTCCGAGCGCATGACGTGGCTCGGAGCGCGGCAGAGTGTGATTTCCGAGAACATCGCCAACGCGGATACGCCGAATTACAAGGCCCGCGAGGTGAACGATTTTGCGCAGGCGCTCGAGGGGCAACGCGCGATGAGCGGCCTTGAGGTGACCAACGCGCAGCACATCCAGAGCGGCCACAGCACGCCCGACGGCGTGCGAATCGAGCGCGACGAGACCGCTTGGGAAGCCAGCCTCGACGGCAACACCGTGTCGGTCGAGCAGCAGACCATCAAGGCCGCGGAGGTGGCGGGCAGCTACCGGCTGGCGGCCGAGCTGTATCGCAAGGGCCACAACCTGCTGACCGTCGCGGTCACCGGCATTCGTTGAGAGGGGACACCATGGATCCGCTGAAATCCGTATTGAACGTCGCCGCCAGCGGCATGCGTGCCCAGGGCGAGCGCCTGAAGGTCGTCTCCGAGAACGTCGCCAACGCCAGTTCCACCGGCAACACCGAGGGCGGCGATCCCTATCGCCGCAAGGTGATCTCCTTTGAGGAGCTGGTGGACCGGGAAACCGGGGCCTCCATGGTGGGGGTGTCGGACGTGACCCGCGACTCCGCCGATTTCGAACTGCGCTTCGACCCCGCGCATCCGGCCGCCGACCAGGACGGCTTCGTGAAGGTGTCGAACGTGAAGACGATCCTCGAGCTGGCCAACATGCGCGAGGCCTCGCGCAGCTACCAGGCCAACCTGAACATGTTCGAGACCGGGCGCACCATGCGCACGCAGCTTCTCGACCTGCTGAAATAGGACTTTGACGTATGGCGGGACCCTCCTCGCTCCTTTCGCTGAACTCGGCCAGCGGCGCCTACCGCGCGTCGCGCGATATGGTCGCCGAGAAGATGCCGGCGATCGCGCCGGACCAGGCCGAGCGGCCCAGCTTTGCCGAGATGATCTCGAAGGCCGGCGCCGACACCGTGCAGACCATCCGCGAGGCCGAGGCGGTCGCGCAGAACGGCATGCGCGGCGACATCGACACCCAGCAGGTCGTGCTGGCCACGCTGGAGCTCGAAACCACGGTGAACACCGCCGTTGCGGTGCGCGACAAGCTGGTCGAGGCCTACCAGGAAATCATGCGCATGCCGGTCTGATCCGGCGAATGGGGGCGCGGTGACCGAAGCCGATACGCATACGATCCTGTCGGATGCCTTTCTGACCGTGCTCTACGCGTCCGGTCCGATCATGGGCATCGCGCTGGTGGTCGGGCTCATCGTCGCCTTCTTCCAGGCGCTGACGCAGATCCAGGAAATGACGCTGACCTTCGTGCCGAAGATCGTGGCGATCTTCCTCGGGCTGCTGGCGTTCCTTCCGTTCATGTACGCCATGGTCAAGAAGCTGTCGGACACCGCGTTTGACCTGATCATCAGCGGGGGCTTCTGATGCGGGCGCTGGCGGGGATGCTGGTCGCGCTGCTGCTGCTGGTGACGGGGCAGGGCGCGCGGGCCGACTGGAGCGATTTCTATCGGCCGACCGCGCGGACGGGGCAGCCTGCTCCGGCGCTGCCCGCGCAGGCAGCGCCCTCGGGCCTCTGTATCCGCGAGATCTTGCGCGCGCAGCTGCGGCACCAGATCCCCGGCAACCTCTTGCTGGGCATCGGCCTGCAGGAATCGGGCATGATGCACGAGGGCGAGCTGACCATCTGGCCATGGACCGCCAATGCCGAGGGTGACGGGCGCTATTTCACCAGCCCCGAGACCGCCGCCAGCTGGGTGCGGGCGCGGCAGGCCGATGGGGTGGCCTCGGTCGACGTCGGCTGCATGCAGGTGAACCTGCGCTGGCATCCCGACGCCTTTGTCTCGCTCGAGCATGGGTTCGATCCGGCGCGCAACGTCGATTACGCCGCGCGGCTGCTGGTGTCTCTCTATGAGCAGACCGGCGATTGGGTCGAGGCGGCGGGGCGCTACCATTCGGCCACGCCGGAGCACCGGCAGGCCTATCTCGGGCGGCTGAAGCAGAACGTCGGCATTGCCAATGACCGCCTCGACATCTTCCGCGCGCTGGCGGCAGGGGAGGGGGGCGGCGCCCCGCCGCCGGTCGCCATGGCCGCCGCCGAGCCGCTGCCCGAGGGGCACTTCTGGACCTCCTGGCTGACCACGCGCAGCGGCGCCGCCGACGAGGGCGCACGCAGTCTTTACGGGCGCGAGGTGATGCAACCCGTGCTGCCTGCCTTCCGAAAGATGTTCTGATGGCCCTGACCGATCCCTTCACCGCCTCGCGCAAGCGCCCCAGCCTGAAGGCCCGGGGGCTGGCGAACCGCGACGTCGCCTTCGCCATCGGCGTGACGCTCATGCTCGGCGTGCTCTTCGTGCCGCTGCCGCCGGTGATCCTCGACCTCGGGCTGGCCGTGTCGCTCTCGGTTTCGGTGCTGATCCTGATGGTGGCGCTCTGGATCCCGAAGCCGCTGGAGTTCAACTCCTTCCCGTCGCTCTTGCTGATGGTCACCATGTTGCGGCTGTCGCTCAACGTTGCCTCGACGCGGCTGATCCTGTCCGAGGGGCACACCGGTCCCAGCGCCGCGGGTGGGGTGATCGAGGGCTTCTCGCGCTTCATCGTCGGCGGCAATTTCATCATCGGCATCGTGATCTTTGCCATCCTCGTGGTGATCAACTTCGTGGTGATCACCAAGGGCTCGACCCGAATCGCCGAGGTTTCGGCCCGCTTCTCGCTGGATTCCATGCCCGGCAAGCAGATGGCCATCGACGCCGATCTCGGCGCCGGGCTGATCGACGAGGAGCAGGCGCGCTCGCGCCGCAAGGAACTGGAGGACGAGAGCGGCTTCTTCGGGGCGATGGACGGCGCAAGCAAATTCGTGCGCGGCGACGCTGTGGCCGGGATCATCATCACACTGATCAATGTCATCGGCGGCATCCTCATCGGCGTCGCGCAGCATGGGCTGTCGCTGTCCGAGGCGGCAAACTTCTACACCGTGCTGACCATCGGCGACGGACTGGTGTCGCAGATCCCGGCGCTGGTGGTGTCGCTGGCGGCGGGTCTCATCGTCACCAAGGGCGGCACCGAGGGCGCGGCCAACGAGGCGGTTCTGGGCCAGCTGTCGAAATTCCCCAAGGCGCTGTTCATGGCGGCGGCGCTGCTCTTTGCCATCGGGCTGCTGCCGGGGTTTCCGGCGCTGGTCTTTGCGGGGCTCGCGGGGCTGATGATCTTTCTCGGCATCACCGTGCAGCGCGGCGCCGAGGAAGCCACCCGCAGTGCCGCGCGCGAAGAGGCGCAGCGGCAGAAGGCCGAAGCCGCTCCCGCCGAGGACAGCATCAAGGAGACGCTGAAGCTCGACACGCTCCGGCTCGACCTGGGTCAGGCGCTGGTGCCGCTGATCTCGAGCCCCGACGCGGCGCTGGCGGGCAAGATCAAAAGCCTGCGCGGGCTCTTTGCGCGCGAGTTCGGCTTCGTGCTCCCGACGGTCCGGATCAAGGACGAGCCGATGCTGCCCTCGCAGAGCTATGCGCTCATGGTGCAGGGGGTCGAGGTGGCGCGCGGCGACGTGCGTCCGACCGGCATGATGGTGGTTAACCCCGGCGACTGCGGGCTGAAGGGCGAGCGCGGCAAGGATCCGACCTTTGGGCTCGATGCGCTCTGGGTGGATCCCGAGACCGCCAAGATCGCCGAGGGCATGGGGCTGACCGTGGTCGACCCGGAGAGCGTGATCATCACCCATCTGACCGAGGTGGTGAAGGAACACTTGCCCGAGCTGATGACCTATGGCGCGACGCAGGAACTGATCGAGGGGCTCGACCGCGAGTACCAGAAGCTCGCCAAGGACATTCCCGGCAATGCGCCAATGGTGCTGATCCAGCAGGTGCTGCAGGGGCTGCTGGCCGAGCGGGTCTCGGTGCGAAACCTGCCGCTGATCGTCGAGGCCATCGCCGAGGCCAAGCGCAGCACGTCGAACGTCACGCAGATCACCGAGCAGGTGCGCCGGCGCCTGGCCAACCAGATCTGCAAGTCGATGATGGACGGCTCGGGCTTCATTCCGGTGATCACCATGGGGCCGGCCTGGGAGAAGGAGTTCCTCGAGGCGCTGCGGGTCAGCGGCGACGAGCGCAACTTCGTCATGTCGCCGCAGCGGGTGCAGGATTTCGTGCTGCAGACCCGGCGCGAAATCCAGCAGTTTGCCGAACGCGACGAATGGCCGGCGCTGCTGGTCAGCCCCGAGGTGCGCAGCTTCGTGCGCTCGATGCTGGAACGGGTGAGCCCGATGACCACCGTGCTGTCGCACAACGAGATCCACCGCAAGGCGGCGCTGCGCACCGTCGCCACCATCGGCAAGTAGATGAACGTCTCGGCGCTGATCACCACCGAGTTCCTTGGGGTGGCGCTGGTCTTTGCCCGGATCGGCGGCATCCTGATGTTCATGCCCGGTCTCGGCGAGGCGCTGTTTCCGGTGCGCCACCGACTGGCCATGGCGCTGGTCCTGTCGCTGGCGCTTTACCCGCTGGCCCCGCTGGGCCCGGTGGATTTCGATGACATCGCCGCCTTCATCGGCATTCTTGCCATCGAGCTGACGCTGGGGGTCTGGATCGGTGTCAGCGCGCGGATCCTCCTGTCGGGTCTGCAGTTCGCCGGCTACCAGATCGGCACGATCTCGGGGCTTGCCAATGCCTTCTCGCCCAGTCTCGGCTCCTTCGAGGGGGCCGATCTAATTTCCACCGCGCTGATGATGGCGGCGGTGGCGGTGATCTTTGCCACCGACCTGCACCACCTGATCATCGGCGCCATGGTGATGAGCTACGACGTCTTTCCGCCGGGGCGGATCCTGACCGGGGATCTGGCGCAGCAGATCGTCCGGGCGGTGAGCGCGAGCTTCTACATGGGGCTGTCGATCGCCGCGCCCTTCTTCGTCATGGGCCTGCTGCTCAACCTCGCAATGGGCCTGACCGCGCGGATGATGCCGACGCTGCCGGTGTTTTTCGTCGCCGGGCCGGTGCTGATCTTCTCGGGGCTTCTGGTCCTGGTCATGGCCGCGCCGATGATGCTGCGCGAGTTCGCCGAGCGCTTTGCCGAGTGGCTCGGCCTGCTGGTGTTCTGAGGCAGGGGACGTCCGGGCATGGCCGAGGGTGAGGACAAGGACAACAAGACCGAGGAGCCGACAGAGCGAAAGCTCCGAAAGGCCCGCGAGAAGGGAGATGTGCCGAGCTCCAAGGAGGTCGGCAATGTCACCGCGGTGCTGTCGCTCTTTGCCATCACCGACTTTGTCATGCCCGGCGTCTCGGCGACGTTTGCCGGGGTGCTGCGCGGGGTTTTCGAGACCGCCGGGCAGGTGAGTATCGGCGAGGACGTGCAGGGCATGCGCGATATCGGCGGGGTGAGCTGGGGCATGCTGCGCGGGGTCGGGCTCTTGCTGGCACCGCTGCTGGCGCTGATGGTGCTGGGGGCGGTCGCCGGCGCGCTGCTGCAGGGCGACATCGTGGTGGCTGGCGAGCGGATCCGGCCGAAACTGTCGAAGATCTCGCCCATGTCGGGGTTCAAGAAGATCTACTCGCTCGGCGCCATGGTGGAGTTCGGCAAGAGCATGTTGAAGGTGCTGGTGGTCGGCGGGATCGGGCTCTGGATCACCTATCAGGGGGTGCGCGAGCTTTGGCAGGTGCAGGGGATCCTCCCCGAGATGGTGACGGAGTTCGCCCGGCACGCGGCCTCGCGCATGCTGATGGTGGTGCTGTCGATCCTCTTGGTGATCGCCGTGGCGGACGTGCTGTGGAAGCGCTTTGAGTACCGGCGCAAGCAGCGCATGTCGATGCAGGAGATCAAGGACGAGCACAAGGACACCGAGGGCGATCCGCACATCCGCGCAAAGCGCATGCAGCTGCGCCGCGAGCGGGCGCGCCAGCGCATCGCGCAGGCGGTGCCGCGGGCGACGGTGGTGCTGACCAACCCGACGCATTTTGCCGTGGCACTGAAATACGAGAGCGGCGTCGACATGGCGCCGGTCTGCGTCGCCAAGGGGGCCGACCTGCTCGCGGCGCGGATCCGCGAGCTCGCGCGCGAGTCCGAGGTGCCGATCATCGAGAACAAGCCGCTGGCGCGGGCGCTGCACGGTGCGGCCGAGATCGACAAGCAGATCCCCATCGAACACTGGGAGGCCGTGGCCGCGATCATCGGCTACGTCATGGACATGCAGCGCAACATCAAGCGTCCGATGCCGGAAGGGTCGAGCTTGCGGGAGGAGGACTGAACGGCCCGGTCCCGCACGAGGGGCCACGGGGACGGTGCACCGGCGCGCGCCCGCGCATGGGGCCTGCGCGGCGTGGAAATGGACGGAAATCCACGCTAGGGCAGGGGGGCGCGGTGCGGCGATCCGATGCGGCACCGCGACTGTAGACCTTTGTATGCAGAACGGCTAAAGGGGGCGAAACCCCCAGGAAAGGCATCGCATCATGGCTGAGAACAACACTCCTGACATCGTTTACACCAAGGTCGACGAAGCGCCCGAGCTGGCCTCGGCCTCGCTGCTTCCGATCATCCGCAGCTTTGCCGCTGCCGCCGGTGTGTCGGTCGGCACCAAGGACATCTCGCTCGCGGGCCGCATCCTCGCGACCTTTCCCGAGGCGCTGACCGAGGCGCAGCGCCAGTCGGACGACCTGGCCTGGCTTGGCGAGTGGGTCAAGACGCCCGAAGCCAACGTCATCAAGCTGCCCAACATCTCGGCCTCGGTGCCGCAGCTGGTGGCCGCGGTCAAGGAACTGCAGGGCCAGGGCTACGCGCTGCCCGACTACCCCTATGAGGCCTCGAGCGACGAGGAAAAGGCGATTCAGGCCAAGTACGACGGGATCAAGGGCTCGGCCGTGAACCCGGTGCTGCGCGAGGGCAACTCTGACCGCCGCGCCGCCGCCGCCGTGAAGAAATTCGCGCAGTCGAACCCGCATCGCATGGGCGAGTGGACCAAGGACAGCAAGACCCGCGTCGCCGCGATGGACGGCGGCGACTTCTTCTCGAACGAGGTCTCGGCGACGCTCGACAAGGCCGCGACCGCGAAGATCGTGCTGGAGACTGCCTCGGGCGAGACCGTGCTGAAAGAGGGCGTCTCCTATCCGGCGGGCACCGTGGTCGATGCCACCTACATGAGCGCGGCGAAGCTCGACGCCTTCCTGGAAGACGAGATCGCCAAGACCAAGGACGAGGGCACGCTCTTCTCGCTGCACATGAAGGCCACGATGATGAAGGTCTCGGACCCGATCATCTTCGGCCACGCGGTGAAGGCCTGGCTGAAGCCGGTGTTCGACAAGTACGGCGACGAGCTGAAGGCGCTCGGCGTCAACCCGAACTCGGGCCTTGGCGACCTGCTGGAGCGGGTGAAGGACAACGCCGAGATCGTGGCCGCGATCGAGGAAGTGACCGCGTCGCGTCCGCCGATGTACATGGTGAACTCGGACAAGGGCATCACCAACCTGCACGTGCCGTCGGATGTGATCATCGACGCCTCGATGCCCGCGCTGATCCGCGCCGGCGGCAAGGGCTGGGGCCCGGACGGCAAGGAAGCCGACACCAACTGCGTGATCCCCGACAACTCCTATGCGCCGGTCTATGACGCAGCAATCGAGTTCTTCAAGGCGAACGGCAAGCTGAACCCGGCCACCGCCGGCACCGTGCAGAACCTCGGCCTGATGGCGCAGAAGGCGGAAGAATACGGCTCGCACCCGACCACCTTCGAGATGCCCGAGGCAGGCACCGTCAAGATGATCCTCGACGACGGCACCGTTCTGCACTCGCACGAGGTGCAGGCGGGCGACATCTGGCGCTCGGCCTCGGCCCGCAAGGCGCCGATCGAAGATTGGGTGAACCTCGCCATCGAGCGTCAGAAGGCCACCGGCTACCGCGCGATCTTCTGGCTCGATGCGAACCGCGCGCATGATGCCGAGCTGATCGCCTACGTGAAGCCGATCCTCGAGGCGAAGGGCGTGTCGGACAAGTTCGAGATCATGGCCCCGCGCGAAGCGACCATCGCCTCGCTCGAGACCATCACCAAGGGCGAGAACACCATCGCGATCACCGGCAACGTGCTGCGCGATTACCTGACCGACCTCTTCCCGATCCTCGAGCTGGCCACCTCGGCCAAGATGCTCTCGATCGTGAAGCTGATGAACGGCGGCGGCCTCTTCGAGACCGGTGCCGGCGGGTCGGCTCCGAAGCACGTGCAGCAGCTGGTGGAAGAGAACCACCTGCGCTGGGATTCGCTGGGCGAGTTCTGCGCCCTTGGCGAGAGCTTCAAGTTCCTTGCCGACCAGAAGGACAACGCCAAGGCGCGGGTGCTGGGCGATGCGGTGGAGATCGCGACGCAGGGCATTCTCGACCACGACCGTTCGCCCTCGCGCAAGGTGGGTGAGCCCGACAACCGCGACAGCCACTACTGGTTCGCGCGCTACTGGGCCGAAGCGCTGGCGGCGCAATCGGACGACGCCGAGCTGGCGGCGCATTTCGCGCCCATCGCCAAGGCGCTGGCCGATGGTGAGGCTGCGATTGTGGCAGAGCTGGCGGCGGTGCAGGGCAAGCCCGCGGATCTCGGGGGCTACTACCACGGTGACGCGGAGAAGACCGCTGCCGTGATGCGCCCCTCGGCAACGCTGAACGGCATCCTCGGCTGAAATCGACACCGCTGACGAGATGGGCACCCCCGGCTGAAAGGCCGGGGGTGTTTGCGTTCGGGGCAATGCTTCGCGGGTTCCGTGGGACTTATCCGCCGTTTGTCCACAAGCCGACAGTGTTGCGCCGGGGCGTTCTGCGACAACATACCGCAGAGTGTAGGTGCTCAAAGATTACCTACTGCATGTGGTGGCTCCCCGCGAGAGGTTCAATAAATTCAGAACATTAACAGTATGTTAGATATTTGGAGCGCTAAAAAATCCGCGCGTCTGCAAGTGATTCTGCCTTGCCTTCCCGGGCGCGTGGTGCCCCCGACCGAGTCGTTCGCGCAGAGGTTGAAACTGAACTGTGAACAGATTGTGGAAAAAATTCGTCCTTGCAGGGGCTTGCATGAAACATGCGCCGCGGGCCCAAAAATCTGCTCGCGACCGGCGAAATCGCGCTACTGTAATTCTGCCTGGTGGTGCTGCTATGACTGAGCAAATCGGAGTTTTCTCTCCTGATGGCAGCTTCATGCCCATATTGGCAGGGCGGCGAGTTTCGTTCAGGTGAAGGGGGGAGGCCATTTGGCCTAAGTATCCTTAGTCTTTTGATAATTATGAGCGGCACCCGGGGTCATCTCCGGGTGCCTATTTTTTTTCCGGCGCCGCGGGTCGCCGAAGCGGTTGATCACCGCGGTGCATGGATATACATTTTCGGAACGTATATCTTAATGTCAGGAGGCTGTGATGCAGATCTCGAAATGGGGGAACTCCCTGGCGGTCCGCCTGCCTGCCGAACTCGTGCGCGAACTGGGGCTGAAAGAGGGCGACCGGATCGAGCTGCATCCCGACGACCGGGGGCTCGCGGTGAGCCGCGCCGCGCGGCCCGAGGAGATCCTCGCCGGTCTGCGCCGTTTCCGGGGGCGGCTGCCCGACGGACCGCTGCCCCGCGACGAGGCCAACGCGCGCTGATCCCGGGGCCGATCCATGGCGGGGGCCTTTCTCGACACCAACGTGATCCTCTACCTTCTGGGCGAGGCGCCGAAGGCGGATCGCGCCGAGGCGCTGCTGCAGCAGGGCGGGGTGATCAGCGTGCAGGTGCTGAACGAGGCGCTGGTAAACTGCCTGCGCAAGGCGAAGCTGAGCGCCGAGGAGGCGGGGGCGTTTCTTGCCGGCGTCCGGGCGCTCTGCGAGGTGGTGCCGCTGACCGAGCTGACCCATGACATCGGCCGGGCGCTCGGGATGCGCTACGGGTTTTCGGTCTACGACTCGATGATCGTCGGCGCGGCGCTCGAAGCAGGCTGCGACACGCTCTGGTCCGAGGACATGCATCACGGGCTGCTGGTCGAGGGGCGCCTGCGCATCCTCAACCCGTTCAAGGGCTGAGCGGCGCGCGCACCGAGCCGCGCTCGACCAGCCGCACCGGCACCTCGTAGAGCATGGGCGCGGCCTCGGCGGGCAGGGCAATGGCCTCCATCGTGGCGCGGGTGAGATCCTCGAGCGACTGGCTGACCGTGGTCAGCGCATGCGAGGACCAGCCCGAGATTGGCGCGTCGTCGAAGCCGATCACCGACAGATCCTCGGGCACCCGCAGGCCGAGCTCGAAGCGGGCGGTGTTGAGCACCCCGAGCGCGATCTCGTCGGTGACGCCGAAGATGCCGTCGATGCCGGTCCCTTGCAGCAGCACGCGGGCCGCCTCGGCCCCGGTTTCGTAGCTGTTCGGCCCGTCGACCCAGCGGGTCACCGGGATGCCGCGCAGGGCCATTTCCGAGCAGAAGGCCTCGGCCCGGTCGATCTTGGCCGAGGTGCGCGAGCCCGAGATCACCACCGCCACGTTGCGGCAACCGGCCCGGGTCAGCCGCTCGGCCGCCAGCCGGCCGCCGCGGGCGCTGTCCGCGAGGATGAGATCGGCCCGCGCGCCTTTTGGCGGGCGCGGCCGGTTGATCAGCACCATGCGCGCGCCGTTCTGCGCACATAGCCGGATCAGCGCGTCGGGCGCGGCCCCCGAGAGCAGCACGACGGTGCGCACCCGGTAGTCGAGCAGGCGTTTGAGGTCCTCGGCCACGCCGCCGGTGCCGTTCATCAGCAGGCATTGCAGGCGGTGGGCGTGCAGCGCCTTCGACAGGGCGTCGAGCTGGGCAGAGATATAGGGGTTGGAGAAGTTGCCGCCGACCACGCCGACGAGGTCCGAGCGCTCCTGGTGCAAGGTGCGGGCGAGGCGGTTGACCCGGTAGCCGAGCTCTTCGGCGGCCTCGAGGATGCGGGCGCGGGCCTGCTCTGACACATGCGCGCCGGGCGTGAAGGCGCGCGACACTGCCGAGCGCGAGACCCCGGCCAGCCGTGCCACGTCGGCGGCCGAGACGAAGCGGCTCCGGGGAGGTCCGAGCGGCGGGCGGGGCGGTGTCATCGGGCGCAGAGGCCCCGGTTCAGCACCTCTTGCGCAAGCGCGAGCATCGGCGGCAGCGGGTAGCTTTGCTCGAGCCCGCGCAGCGCGTGAAGGTGCGCGAGGGCGGCGTCGAAGCTCGGATAGGTGCCGGGCCGCCGCAGGTGCAGCCAGAGCGCCAGCACGGTGACCGAACGCGAGCGCCCGCCGCGGCAATGCACCAGCAGCCCGCCCCTTTTGTGGGCGGGGTAGTGCGGTTTGCCCGCGGTATAGACCGCGGCGAGCCCGTCGATCAGCGTGACCGCCGCGGCCAGCGTCTCGGCGGCATTGCCCGGCCCGTCGAGCAGGCCGATCTGGTAGCGCCGCAGATGGGTGCCGTCGGGGCGAAGGAGAGGGCCGGGGAAGATGTTCATCGCGAGGTTGAGGCTGGCGCCGATGCCTGCCTGCTGCAGGGCGTCGCCATCCTCTGCGGCCGGTAGGTTGCCAAGCCACAGCCCGTCGAGGCCGGGGCCGATTTCGCCTGCGGCCCGCCAGATCAGCGGCTTCTGGTCCTCGGCGGCCTCGGCTGCGGGAACGGTGTCGGGCAGGTGGTGACGGATCATGGGTCAGACCTCGAGACTGGGGCACTGCCGCAGGCGCGGGCCAAGCGCAGCGGTCAGGCGGGGGGCGGCGCGCAGATCGACGAAGGCCGGCAGCACCCGTTCGGCCCGGGTGGTCTCGGCCATGGCGAGGATGTCCGAGAGTCGCGGGTGCACGTTCCAGCCCATCCAGCGGGCGTGACCCTCGGCGAGCATCGCATGCGCGGGGCTGCTGCGCGGCACATGGCCTGAAAAGATGAAGCGGAAGCCGGGGCGCTCCCGGAGCGCGGCGCAGAGTCCATGCTCGGCGTTCGGCCCGTCGGCGACAATGATCTGCGCTGGGGTTGCGGTCTCGGGCGTGGCGACGGGCGGAGGGGTGCCGGTGAGTCTTTCGGTCTCATCGGCGATCTGAGGGCAAGCGTGGACAGTCAGCCCGGCGGCCCCGAGCGCCGCCACCATGTCCGGGCCGCGCCCGCCGAGCGGGCAGGGCAGCACCGCGCCGCCGCGCGCTGCTTTGGTCAGGGCGGCGATCTGATCGGCGAGCGAGTCCTCGCGGTCGCCGTAGGAGGCGTCGGCCAGCACCGTGGCGCTGCGCGGGAAGGGATCGCAGCGCAGCAGCGGGGCCTCGGTGCTGAAATCGCCTGTGTAGAGAAAGCCGCCGCGCAGGGTCGGAAAGCGCATCCAGATGCCGCCGGGCGCATGGCCGGAGCGGCCGGTGTCGAGGCGGACGCCCAGAACCTCGGCACAGCCACGGTCGGGCAGCTTTGCGAGGCGTGGCGGGCGCAGGTTGCAGGGGAGCTGGCGTTGGGTCTCTTGGGTGGCGTAGACCGGCGGGTTGCCGATCTCGGCCAGCCGGTCGAGCGCGCCGACGTGATCGACGTGGGCGTGGCTCAGCAGCACCGCGTCGACACGCCCGGCCTGCGAGAGATCGGGCCGCTCGCCGGCCTCGAGCCCGCCGCCCATGTCGAGCAGCAGCCTGCGGCCCTCGATCTCGAGCAGGAAGAGCGCGGCGCTTTTGCGGCCGAGGCCGCTGAGGGCGGTCAGTCGCGCCATGGCAGCACCCCCTCGGGCAGGCGGCGGCCGACGAGCAGCGACAGCCCCATGAGCGCCAGCACCATGAGCACCATCAGGCATCCGACCGCGGCGGCGAGGGTCGAGGAGCCCGCCTCTTCGAGGAAGATGATCATCGGGCCGATGGTGGTGGCCCGCGAGCTGACCAGCAGCACCGAAACCTGGATCTCGTTCACCGCCGTCATGAAGACGAGGATCGCCGCCGCCATGGCCGAGGGGGCGAGGGCGGGGAGCACGATGTCACGCAGCCGCGCGAAGACCCCGGCGCCGGCGAGCTGCGCGGCCTCGTCCAGCGCCCGGTCGATCTGGGCGTAGCCGCCGAGGATGGGGCGCAGCGCAAGGGCGAGGAAGTTCGACAGGTAGGCGGCGAGGATCACCCAGACCGTGCCGTAGAGCCCGGTGCCGACAAAGGGCAGGGGGCGCAGGAAGAAGAGGATCATCGCCACGCCGATGATGATGCCGGGCAGCGCATAGGCCAGCTCTGACGCGAGGCGCAGCAGCCGCGCCACCCAGCCGCGGCGCCAGCTCAGCACGTAGCCGAGGGCGACCGCCGCCGGGATCAATACCGCCACGGTCAGCAGCGTCAGCCAGAGCGAGGTGAGAAAGGCGCTTCGGATGCCCTCGTGGTGGAAGAGGGCGTTGGCGAAGTTCTCGAAGGTGAGCGTGTCCGGCGTCAAGGGCTGGCCGTAGCCGCGCACCAGCGCGGTGCCGAGAAGGGCGGAGAGCGGCAGGACGAGGCAGAGCGCGAGGTAGAGCCAGGCCACGCCGCTGACCGGCAGGCGCCAGGCTCCGAGCTTCATGCGGGGCGGGCGCTGCGCGGCATCGACGCGCTGGTCACCGCGGCGTCCGAGCCAGGCGGTGAGGGTCATGCCGAGCACGGTCAGCAGGGCCGGCAGCAGCGCCAGAAGTGCCATGTCGTTCAGCGCCGAGGGGCCATAGGCGTTGAGCCGCTGGTAAATGAGGGTAATCAGCGTCGGCACGCGGGCGGGGATGCCGAGCATCGCCTGGATGCCGAAGTTGCCGATCGACGAGACGAAGGCCAGCGCGGCCCCGGCGAAAACGCCGCTGCGGATCAGCGGCAGGATGATGTCGCGCGTGACCTGTCCCGCGCTGGCGCCGTTCGCGTGGGCGGCCTCGACCAGCGAGGCCGGGAGGCGCTGCAGCGAGGCGCGGACCGACAGGAACACGAGGGGCGCATTGTAGAGCCCGAGCAGGAAGATGATGCCGCCCATGGAATAGAGCGGGTGGCGGGTGCCGGGAGGCAGCGCGAGGCCGAGCGGGCCGAGGATCGGGCTTGCCGGAGAGAAGGCCTGAACCCAGGCCAGCGCGGTCACCTGCGGCGGGATCATCAGCGGCAGCACGAAGCCGAAGACCCAGAGCGTGCGGCGGCGCATATCGGTGAGCGAGGTCAGCAGCGCGGCCATCGTGCCGACCGCCGTGGCCAGCAGCGTTGCGGCGCAGGCGATCCAGAGGGTGTTGAGCGTTGCCTCCAGCACCCGGCGACCGCCGAGGATCGCGGCGATGCGCTCGGCGTCGAAGGTGCCTTGGGGGAAGAGTGCGGCATAGAGGAGCCGGGCGAGCGGCGCGATGGAGAGCAGCCCGACAAAAAGGATCAGCACCAGCGTCAGCGCGCGTTCGCCGCCGAGGCGCCCGAGCAGTCGGCGCGCCCGAGAGGGGCGCGCCGCTTGGTCTTGGACGAGGCTCACGCGATCAGAGCCCGAAGAGCTCGGCGAACTGCGCGCGCACGGCTTCGTTGGTCTCGAGCGCGGCATCGACGTTGTAGCCGAGCAGGGTCATGTCCTCGAGCTTGGGAAAGCCCTCGGGGCCCTCGACGCCGGGCAGGATCGGCAGCGAGCCCTGCTTGGCAACCAGCTCCTGGCCTTCCTTGCTGAGCAGGAAGTCGATGAAGAGCTTGGCCTCTTCCGGGTGCTCGGTGTCGGCCATGATCGCGGCGGGCTCGGTGATGAAGCTCACGCCATCCTCGGGCACGATGAAATCGACCGGCGAGCCGTCGGCCTTGGCGCGCAGGGCATTGGCATCGACGATGATCGCGTATTTCGCCATGCCCGAGGCGACGGCCTTGGTCGCCGGGCCGTTGCCGCCCTCGGGGACGATGTCGAGCTCGTTGAGCCCCTCGTAGAACGCCCAGCCGATGCCCTCGGCGTTCAGCAACGCATGCAGGTGGTTCAGCGCCGCGCCGGAGTAGAGCGGCGACGGCACGCCGATCATGCCGCGGTTGTCTTCGGTGACGAGGTCCATCCAATGGCTGACCGGCTCGGCGATCTCGGTGTTGTAGGCGATGCCGGTGGTCATCGCCTTGGTGCCGAAATAGGTCATGTCGGCGTCATAGGTGGCTGGGTCGTAGTCCGCCACGGGTGCGTCTTCGTAGGCCATCAGGTGACCGCCCGCCTTGAGCTCGCCGAGGTTGATCACATCGGCGACCAGCAGGATATCGGGCTGCACGTTGTCCGCCTCGATCTCGGCGCGCACCACGTTCATCAGCGCCGAGGTGCCGTTGCGGGTCCATTCGATCTTGATGTCGGGGTGGGCGGCCTCGAAAGCGTCCACGGTCTGCTGCGCCTGCTCGGGGGGCTGGCTGGTGTAGAGCGTCAGCGTGGTTTCGGCAAAGGCGGCGCTGGAGAGCAGCGACGCGGCGAGGGAGAGGGAGAGAAGACGCATGTTCGGTGTCCTTGCGGTCGCGTGTTCAGGAGGGGTGAGACGCGGCGGCGTCGGGAATGACCCAGCCGTCGCGCAGGGCGAGCGAGACCCTCTGGCCGCGGCTCAGCGCGGCGGGGGCGGCGATGTTCACGGAGAGCGGGATGTCCCCCGCGGGCCCGGCCATGACCTCGGCGCGCAGGAAGGCGCCGCGGTAGGTGGCGCGGGTGACGTTGCCCGCGATGGCCTCCGCCGCATCGGTGAGCTGGAGGTCGCCGGGGTGGAAGGAGATCTTGGCGCGGCGGCGGGCGGTCTGGCCGGGGGCGCAGCGCAGTTCGATGCGCTGGCCGAGCAGCGAGGCGGCGGCGCGGCCCTGCCCGAGCGGGCGGATGTCCTCGGCCTCGAGCACCCGTCCCTCGCCGATGAAGCCCGCGACGGTCTCGGTCTGCGGCTGGCTGAACAGCGCTTCGGGGCGGTCGAACTGCAGGATGCGGCCCTTGTCCATGACCGCCACGCGATCGGCGAGGGCCAGCGCCTCGGACTGGTCGTGGGTGATGTAGAACATGGTGGCGCCGGAGCGGGCGTGGAAGGCGGCGAATTCCTCTTCCAGCGCGCCGCGCAGGTGCACGTCGAGATTGGCCAGCGGCTCGTCGAGCAGCACGACGCGGCTCTCCATGGCGAGGCAGCGCGCGAGGGCGACGCGCTGGCGCTGGCCGCCCGAGAGATCTGCGGGGCGGCGGTGCGCGAGCGGGCCCAACTCGACCAGATCGAGCACCCGGGCGACGCGGGACTTCCTCTCGGTTCTAGGAACGCCGGCGATCTTCAGCCCGTAGGCCACATTCTGCGCCACCGACATATGCGGCCAAAGGGCGTAATTCTGGAACACCACGCCGATGCCGCGATGCTCGGGGGCGAGGTGACGGCCGGGGGCCGAGACGATGTCTCCGCCGATCTCGATACGGCCGGCGTTGAGCCGCTCGAAGCCGGCGAGGCAGCGCAGCAGGGTGGTCTTGCCGCAACCCGAGGGGCCGAGGACGGCGACGAACTCCCCGGCCTCGATGCTCAGAGAGACCTGCCGCAACACCTGCGTCTGGCCGTAGCTCTTGTCGATCCCCGAGATGCGAATGTCGCTCATGGTCTGCCCTGTTTGCCGGGCTGCACAGCTGTGCAGCGTCGCGGCGATCTGTGGCGGCGGGCTGCGACAGGCGGGCGACAGGGGCGTGACAGATTGGTGAAATCAGCCGCGAAAACGAAAACGGCGCCCGCGAGGGGCGCCGGTCGTGTCAGTTCGGGATCCGGGGATCAGCTGCCGCGATAGGTCGAATAGCCGAAGGGCGAGAGCAGCAGCGGTACGTGGTAATGCGCGGGTTCGGACATGCCGAAGCGGATCGGCACCACGTCGAGGAAACGCGGCTCCTCCGGCGGCGTGCCGCAGGCGTCGAGATAGGCCCCGGCGTGGAACACAAGCTCATAGGTGCCGGGCGCAAACTCGGCGGCGGGCAGGATCTCCTCATTGGTGCGCCCGTCCTCATTGGTGACCAGCGTCTTGAGAAGGCTGCGGGTTCCGTCCTCGATCCGGAAGAGCTCGATCTTCAGACCCTCGGCGGGGCAGCCGCGGGCGGTGTCGAGCACGTGGGTCGTCAGGTATCCGGTCATCGGCGGGTCTCCATAAGGTATCTCGGTGGTGTCGCGGGTCATAGTGGCAGAAGCGGGGGCCGGGTAAAGGTCCCAGCAAAGGCCCCTGCGCCCGAGGCAGTTTCAAACGCGGTTTGAAGATCAGCGCGTCGCCATGCGCCGCGTCATGTCGAGCATCCGCGCCGAGAAGCCCCATTCATTGTCGTACCAGCCGAAGAGCCTGAGCTGGCCTCCCTCGACCACGCGGGTCTCGCGGGTCGACAGCACCAGCGACTCGGGCCGGGCGCGCAGGTCGGTCGAGACACAGGGATCCCCGGTGAGGCCGACGAGCGGAGAACCCGCGAAGAGGTCGACAAGCGCGGCATTGGCATCCTCGGGCATGGTGTCGAGCTGCAGCACCGCGTCCACCGCCGAGACCGAGATGCAGGGCACGCGCACCGCCGTCACGCTGAGACGCTGGTCGAGCCCGGGCAGCACCTTGATCACCTGCTTCGCGGCGCTGGTGCTGGTCGGCACCATCGAAACGGCGGCGGCGCGGCTGCGCTCGTAGCTGGCGCCGGGGGCATCCACCGTCGGCTGGCTGCCGGTGTAGCAGTGGATCGTGGTGACATGGGCGCGGGCAATGCCGAAGCGGGTGTCGAGCGCCTTGAGCATCGGCGCGATGGCGTTGGTGGTGCAGGAGGCGTTCGACACGATGCGGGCGTCGCCGATCTCGGCCTCGTTGGCGCCCAGGACGCAGGTCACGTCGGCGGCCTCGGAGGGGCCAGAGAGCAGCACCGACCTCGCCCCGGCCAGCAGCCCGGCCTCGGCATGCGGGCGGTTCGAGGCGGCGCCGGTGCATTCGAGCACCACGTCGACATGGCTCAGGTCGAGCTCGCGCAGGTCGCGCGTGGTGTGGAAGGGGATGCGGCGTCCGTCTACGACCAGCGTGCCGGGCTCTTCGGTCACCGTGCCGGGGTAGGGGCCGAAGACGCTGTCGTAGCGGAAAAGATAGGCGCACATTTCGGGCGAGGCGATGTCGTTGATCGCCACCAGCTCGAGATCGGCATGGGCCGGATCGGTGAGGAGCTGGCGCAGCAGGGTGCGGCCGATGCGGCCGAAGCCGTTGATCATGATGCGGGTCATGGGGTGCCTCCGCGGAACTTGTACCGGGCAAGCGATACGCCTCTGCGCGCCGGGGTCAAGCGGGTGGGCCGCGGCTCAGCCGACAAAGCGGCCGCGGTAGTCGCTCGGGCTCTGGCCGCGCAACGCGCGGAAGCGGCGGGAGAAATAGGCCGGGTCGGCAAAGCCCAGCCGGTAGCCGACCTCGGCCACGGGCACCTGGGTGAAGGCGAGCATCCGGCTGGCCTCGGTCATCACCTTGCCCTCGATGTAGCGCGAGGCGCTGAGGCCGGTGGCGGCGCGGCAGATCCGGGTGAGATGGCCGGGGGTGATCGACAGGGCCGCGGCGTAGTCGCCGGCGCGCCAGCCCTCGGCAAGATGTTCGGCGATCAGCCGGTCGAGCGCCATCATCTTCGCCCCGCCGGGGGCGGCGGCCTCCTCGGTCGGGGCCAGCGCGCAGATCTCGGCAAGCAGCGCCTGCGCCAGCGAGACCAGCAGGTTTGCGCGGTAGGGGCCGGGGCGGGCAAAGGCAGCGACGAGTTGCTCGGAAAGGGTGACCAGCGTGTCCGAGGCCGTGCCGACCACTGGGCGCGAGAGCCGGGCGGCAAGCCCCGGCGAGGTGGGCCGCATCCCCGCGAGCACAGGTGCGGGGAAGGAGAGCACCAGACCTTCGCTCAGCTTCTGGAACTCGAAGCCATGCACGATCTGTACCGGGATCAGGAGGAACTGCCCGTCATCGAGCGTCGCGTCTTGACCGTCGATCCGGACCTCGGCGTGTCCCTGCCGCATGAAGAAAACCTGGGTGATCTCTGCGTGTCTGTGCGGGGAAATCACCCAATCGTGAAGTCTTGCCCGGTCCCAGATGCGCTCGCAATGCACCGTGTCGGGGAAGCCTCCGGTCTCACCGAAGAGATCGAAAAAGGGGATGTCTGGACGCTGGGTCATGCATGAATAGTACCAGCCTATGCGGCTCCCGTCTATTCGCGCGCGGCCCTGCAGGGCGTAGGCTGCCAACAATTATCGGAGGAGACTGCATGAAAACCGAAGTCGTGATCATCGGCGGCGGCCCTTCGGGCCTGCTGCTTTCGCAGCTGCTGAACAAGGCCGGGGTCGCAACCGTGGTGCTCGAACGGTCGAGCCGCGAGCATGTGCTGTCGCGCATCCGGGCGGGCATCCTCGAATGGGGCACGGTCGAGCTGCTGCGCGAGGCCGGGGTCGGCGCGCGCATGGATGCCGAAGGGTATCCGCACGACGGCACCTACCTGACCGATGCCGAGCTGATGGTGCATATCGACTTCAAGGCGCTCACCGGCAAGCAGGTCATGGTCTACGGTCAGACCGAGGTGACCCATGACCTCTACGAAGCGCAAGACGCGATGGGGACCACGGTGATCCACGGGGTCGAGGATGTGACCATTCATGACCTCGACGCGTCCGAGGCCGCGGTTGAGTACACGCTGAACGGCGAACGGCACCGCATCACCTGCGCGTATGTGGCCGGATGTGATGGCTTCCACGGCGTCAGCCGCAAGACCATCCCCGAAGAGAAGCGCCGCGAGTTCGAGCGGGTCTACCCCTTCGGCTGGCTGGGGATCCTCTCGCGCACGCCGCCGGTGCATGACGAGCTGATCTATTCCAACTCACCGCATGGTTTCGCGCTGGCCTCGATGCGCAACGAGAACCTGGTGCGCTACTATGTGCAGGTGCCGCTGACCGACAAGGTCGAGGACTGGTCTGACGAGCGTTTCTGGACCGAGTTCAAGCGCCGCATCCCCTCGGAGGCGGCCGCCAAGCTGATCACCGGCCCGTCGATCGAGAAATCCATCGCGCCGCTGCGCAGCTTCGTCTCGGAGCCGCTGCGCTGGGGCCGGCTGTTCCTTGTCGGCGATGCCGCGCATATCGTGCCGCCGACCGGGGCGAAGGGGCTGAACCTCGCGGTTTCGGATGTCTATTACCTGCACGAGGCGCTGATCTCGGCGCTGAAGGCGGGCCAGACGGCGGGCATCGACGGCTATTCCGAGCGCGCGCTGGCGCGGATCTGGAAGGCGATGCGCTTCAGCTGGCAGATGACCACCATGCTGCACAGTTTCGAGGGCGAGGACAGCTTCGCCGCGGAGATGCGCCGCGCCACTCTGCAGCATCTGGCGGACTCGGAAACCGCGCGCAAGGACCTCGCCGAGAACTACGTCGGCCTGCCTTTCTGAGGCGTCTCGGCCAGATCCTGGGAAATTTTGCAGTATGCCATAGACCGCGGCCCGCTCCATTGAGCGGGCCGTATCTTGTTCAGGCCATTGACGACCCTTGCGTCATGGGCCAGAGGGTGCATAGTCGAATGAGGCAAAATTTCCGCAGGGAGGGTAAATTTTGCAAAACATCGGAGAGGCCTTCCACTTGGCGCTGTCGCTGGTCCTGTCCGGCGAGGCCGATCTCTACGAGATCGTCGGCCTCTCGCTGCGGGTCAGCCTTAGCGCCACGGTGCTTGCCTGCGTGATCGGCCTGCCGGTCGGCGCGCTGGTCGCGGTGAGCCGGTTCCGCGGTCGGGGTGTCGTCTTGGTCGTGATGAACGCGCTGATGGGGCTGCCGCCGGTGGTCGTCGGCCTGTTGGTTTATCTCTACCTCTCCCGCTCGGGACCGCTCGGCTTTCTGGGGCTGCTCTACACGCCGGGCGCGATGATCTTCGCGCAGACCATCCTCATCGTGCCCATCGTCGCCGCGCTGTCGCGGCAGGTGCTGGAAGACCTGCACGCCGAATACGCCGAGCAGTTCCGCTCGCTGTGCCTCACGCGTTGGCAGAGCATTGCCGCGCTGCTCTGGGACGGGCGCTACGCGCTCTTGACCGTGGGGCTGGCGGGCTTTGGTCGGGCCGTGGCCGAGGTCGGCGCGGTGATCATCGTCGGCGGCAATATCGACCACCTGACCCGCGTGATGACCACCGCGATCGCGCTCGAGACCTCCAAGGGCGACCTGCCGCTGGCGCTGGCGCTGGGGATCATACTGCTGGTTCTGGCGCTCGGGGTGAACGCCGGGGTGCAGACCCTGCGCATGACCGCGGCACGGCAGGCGCATGTCTGAGGTGTCCGATGTCTGAGCAAACCCATGTCTGACCTGCCGATCACCGCCGTGCCGCCCGTGGCGCGCCCCCGCGACGAGGCTGCGATGAAACGCCCGCTTCTGCCCCTGCGTGTCTCTGGCCTGCGGCTGGCCTCGGGCGGCGCGGCGCTGCTCGACGGGGTGGATCTGACGCTCGCGACCGGCGGTTGCACGGTGATCATGGGGCCGAACGGCGCGGGCAAGAGCCTGCTGCTGAAGATGCTGCACGGGCTGCTGGTGCCCGGAGGCGGCGAGGTGAGCTGGAACGGCACCCCCGCCGCGCGGGCCACAGCGCGGCAGGCGCTGGTGTTCCAGAAACCGGTGCTGCTGCGCCGCTCGGTGGCTGCCAATCTTGATTTCGTGCTGAAGACCCGGCGCCGCGACCGCGCGCGCCGCGATGCGCTGCTGCGCGAGGTCGGGCTTCTGCACAAGGCGCGCCAACCCGCGCGGATGCTTTCGGGCGGCGAGGCGCAGCGGCTGGCATTGGCCCGGGCGCTGGCCATCGATCCCGAGGTGCTGTTCCTCGACGAGCCCACCGCCAGCCTCGATCCCGCCTCGGTGCTGGTGATCGAGCGCATCGTGGCCGCCGCCCGCGACCGGGGGACGCGGATCATCTTTGTCACCCATGACATCGGGCAGGCCCGTCGCATGGCCGACGAGGTGGTTTTCCTGCACCGCGGCCGCGTCGCCGAGCACAGCAGCGCCGATGTCTTTTTCCCCGAGCCACGCAGCGCGGCGGCGCGGGACTATCTCGCGGGTCGGATCGTGCTCTGACCCGTCGGCCACACTCTCACCAAGTTATTGATTACCAAGGACAGAAGGACGTTCCTCATGACCATCGCAAGACTGATCGCCTCGACCGCGCTGACCCTCGGACTCGCCGGCGGCGCCCTCGCGCAGGAGCAGTCGATCATCGTGCAGTCGACCACCTCGACCGCCAACTCGGGGCTCTACGACTACCTGCTGCCGATCTACACCGGCGAGAGCGGCATCACCGTCAACGTCGTCGCCGTGGGCACCGGGCAGGCGATCAAGAACGCCGAGAACTGCGACGGCGACCTGCTGCTGGTGCACGCCAAGCCGTCGGAGGAGAAATTCGTCGAGGCAGGCTTCGGCACCACGCGCACGGATCTGATGTACAATGACTTCGTCATCGTCGGCCCGGAGAGCGACCCGGCGGGCGTGAAGGGCATGACCGACGTCGAGGCGGCGTTGACCAAGATCTCCGAGGCGGGCGCGCTCTTTGCCTCGCGCGGGGATGACAGCGGCACCCACAAGAAAGAGGTTGCGCTCTGGAAGGCCGCGGGCATCGACACCACGGCGGCCTCGGGCGATTGGTATCGCGAAACCGGGTCGGGCATGGGCGCGACGCTGAACGCCGGTATCGGCATGGGCGCTTACGTGATGACCGACCGTGCCACCTGGATCAGCTTCCAGAACAAGCAGGATTACGCGGTCGAGGTCGAGGGCGACGAGGATCTTTTCAACCAGTACGGCGTGATCCCGGTGAACCCTGAGAAATGCCCCTCGGTGAAGATCGACGCGGCGCAGGACTTCGCCGACTGGCTGGTCTCGGACGAGGGCCAGCAGGCCATCGCGGAGTACAAGATCGAGGGCCAGCAGCTGTTCTTCCCCAACGCACCGAAGAACTGATAGGGTTCGGGGGCGGCACGGTGCCGCCCCCAACATGCCCGAGACGATGACTGACCTGCAGAGCCCGCCCCCAGACCATCCCCACGAATACCTTACCGTCCGAGAGCTGGCCGATCTGCTCCGCCTGAAGGAGCGCAAGGTCTACGATCTTGCCGCTTCGGGCGAGGTTCCCTGTTCGCGCGCCACCGGAAAGCTGCTCTTCCCCGCCGCCGAGATCCGCGCCTGGATCGAGGGCGCGCAAAGGGGCGGGTTCGTCGCGGCGCCCGTGGTGCGCCCCGGGGTCTTCCTCGGCTCCCACGATCCTCTGCTCGATTGGGCGATCCGCCAGTCGCGCTGCGGGCTTGCCACCTATTTCGACGGCTCGCTCGATGGGCTGGCCCGCTTTGCTGCGGGCGAGGGCGTCGCCTCGGGTCTTCACGTGCGCGATACCGAGGGCGGCTGGAACATTGGCGCGGCGCGCGAGGCGGCCTCAGGGCAGAACGCGGTGCTGGTGGGCTTCGCGGCCCGGAGGCGCGGGCTGGTGCTGCGCCAAGACGGGCCTGCTCCGCAGGTGCTCGCGGATCTTGCGGGACTGCGTCTGGCGCCGCGGCAGGACAGTTCCGGCACTGCCGGGTTGCTGCGCGATCTCGCCGCAGAGGCCGGGCTCGAGCTGGGCACCGTCACGCTGACCTCGCTGGAGCGCACGGAGGACGAGGCGGTGCAAAGCGTGCGCCGCGGCGAAGCGGATGTGACCTTCGGCCTCGAGTCGGTGGCGCGGACCTACGGGCTGCCCTTCGTGCCGGTGATCGAAGAGCGCTTCGACCTGCTCATCGACCGAAAGGCTTATTTCGAGCCGCCTCTGCAGACGCTCATGGCCTTCTGCCGCTCCGAGACCTTCCGCAGCCGTGCCGAAAGCCTTGGGGGCTATGACCTGTCGCGGCTCGGCGAGGTGGTCTGGAACGCCTAGCGCAGCGCGCTCTTCATCGCGGTCTCGGGGAAACAGGTGGCCGGGCGCCCCTGTGCCTCCTGCCAGAGGCCGATCGAGCGGCGGGTCTTGAACCCCGGCAGCCCGTCGGCGCCGCCGACGTCATGGCCCATGCTTTCCAGCGCCCGCTGCATGGCGGCAACGTCTGAGCGGTAAAGGCCGCCCACCTTGCCCCAGCCCGCGCTGAAATCGCCGGACCCGTACTGGATTCGATCCCCCACGTGGCCGACGAAGAGCGCGTAGAGATCGCTCATGTTGTAATCCTTCAGCACGTAGAAGTTGGGGGTGACAATGAACGCCGGCCCATGCCGCCCGGCGGGCATCAGCAGAAAGCCCTCGCCGCGCCGCTCGTGCTCGGGGAAGGGGCGGCCCGAGACGCGGCTGATCCCCATCTTCTCCCAGTCCGAGATCCGCTTGCCCTGATCCGGGCCCTCAAGCGTGCAGGAGACCGAGGCCGGAACGCGCACCTCGAAGCCCCAGTCGCGCCCGCTCTGCCAGCCGTGTTTGGCGAGGTAGGTGCCGATCGAGGCGATGGTGTCCGCCTCGGACCGCCAGATGTCCGCATGGCCGTCACCATTGCCGTCGGCAGCGTATTTCAGGAAGTTCGATGGCATGAACTGCGGCTGCCCGAGCGCCCCGGCCCAGGAGCTTTTCATCACCCCGGCGGGCGCATGCCCGGCTTGTGCGATTTGCAGCGCGGCGATCAGCTCGCCAGTGAAATACGCGGCGCGGGTGGACATGAAGCCCTTGGTGCCCAGGACCTCGAAGGCGCTGTGCGGGATCGCCACGCGTCCATAGCCACTTTCGCGCCCCCAGATGCCGAGGATGATCCGGCCGGGCACACCGGTGGCCTTTTCCGTCGCCGCGAGGGCCGAGGCGTGCTGCCGCGCCATCTGCCGCCCGATGGAGGTGGCGCTGTCGAGGGAGCCGCGGTTGAAATATTTCGCCGGCTGGCCGAACTCGGCCTGGCGCTGCCGCTTGGGGGTCTGCGGCTTGGTGCCGGGGGGCACGAGGTCCGGCAGGTCCCAGTTGAGATGCACGCCCGCAAAGGCTGCCTCGAAAGTTGCGCGCGAGACGCCGCTGCGCGCCGCCTGCGGCCAGACCGTCTGTTCCAGCCAGCCGCGGAACTGGCGCTCGACGGCACCGCGGTCGAGCGCGGCGGCAGGGGAGGCAAAGCAGGCGCAGGCCAGGAGCGCGGCCGCGACGGCCTTGCGCCATCCGTGGAAGGTGAGGGGGCTGTTCATGGGGACTCCGGGGGGCTGCTCGGGCGGATTTTGCCCCAGCCTAACGCAGCGCCTGGGGCGGGGCCACGCTCTCTTCGCCCCATTGTACCATCTTGCGGTCGATGGTCTTGCGCGAGACCCCGAGCCTTCGCGCCGCCTCTGCCCGGTTGCCGTCGCAGAGGTCAAGCATGTGCAGGATGTGGCGCTGCACCACGAGGTCGAGATCCTCGATTGCCCGCGCCCCGATCACCTCGCCCGCGCCCGAGAACTCTTCGGGGAAGCCGCCAAGGATGACCGAGCGTTCGATCAGGTTGCGCAGCTCGCGCACGTTGCCGGGCCAGGCGTAGCGGCGCAGTTTCAACAGGGTCTGCTCGTCAAGCTCGAGCCCTTGCATGCCGAGCGCCTGGCTGAATTGCCGAGTGAACAGCGCGGCCAGCTCGAGGATGTCGTCGGAGCGGTCGGAGAGGGGTGGCATCTCGACGTTGAGCACGTTGATGCGGTGATAGAGATCGGCGCGGAACTTGTTCTGGGCCACAAGCGCTTCGAGATCGGCATTGGTGGCGAAGAGAAAGCGCAGGTTCAGCGGAATCTCGCGCTCGGCGCCGGTGGGGCGGATGCGCTGGTCCTCGAGCACCCGCAGCAGCGCCGCCTGCAGCGGCTCGGGCATCTGCGCAACTTCATCAAGGAATAGCGTTCCGCCGTCCGCCAGCAGCAACAGGCCGGGCTTCAGCCGCTCGCCGTTCTCGAGGCTGCCGAAAAGCTCCTGCACCATGCGGTCGGGGGCGATGGCGGCGCAGTTGACCGGCACGAAGGGTTTGTCCGAGCGGTCGGACAGCTGGTGGAGGTGCCGCGCGGCCATCTCCTTGCCGGTGCCGCTGGCGCCGGTGAAGAGCACCGGGGTCGGCAGCGGCGCCAGCTTGGCCAAGAGCGCGCGGACCGCGACCATGACTTCGGACTTGCCGAGCAGCTTGCCCTGGAATTGCCCGGTGCGCAGTTCGCGGCGCAGCAGCGTGTTGTCGCGGCGCAGATATTTGCGGTCGAGGGTGCGTGCCACGGCGCCGAGAATCTGGTTGGCGCGAAAGGGTTTCAGCACGAAATCGCTGACCCCGGCGCGCAGCGCGGTGATCGCGGTTTCCAGATCCGCATAGGCGGTGATCAGGATGGTGTCGCCAAAGAACCCCTTGCGCTGCTGTTCGGCCAGCCAGTCGAGCCCGGTCATCCTCGGCATCACGTTGTCGAGGATGACGAGGTCGAAATGCGCCGCGTCGAGTTTCTGCGTCGCCTCGAGCGCCGAGCCCGCCTCCTCGACCCGCTGCACCTTGGGGCCCAGCATCTTGACGAGGAAGTTGCGCATGCCCGGCTCGTCATCGACCACGAGGATCGAGGCGCCGGCAAGCGTCGGGCCGTAGTCGTCGGTGGCGGCGTCCTTCGGCGTCATGCGTGCCTCAGTGGTCGTCGAGCCGGACGTTGGAGCTCGAATAGACCTCGGCGGACGAGAAATTCATCTCATGCAGGCCGAAATAGGCGACGATCCCGATGACGATGATGGCGGCGAAGCCTGTGAACATGGCTTTCATGTGCGGTCACTCTCCTTTGGTGGCCTGTTTGAGGTAGTCTATCAGATCGGCCCGGTCGCTGCCGCCCGCGATCACCTGCATGGGCATCTTCGAGCCGGGAATGTAGTGGTCCGGGCCCTGATCGAAAAGCGCGTCGATCGTGGTCTCGGTCCAGGTTATGTCGGAGCCGTCGAGGATTGGCGAATAGCTGTAGCCCGGCACCGTGCCCGCGCGGCGGCCGAAAACGCCGTGCAGCGTCGGACCCGCCTTGCGCGAGGGGCCGGGGGTCAGCGCGTGGCAGATCGAGCATTTGCGCATGAATTGCCGCTCGCCGTTGGGCATGGTCTCGGCAGCGCGCAGGAAGCTGCGTTCGCCCGTGATGCCGGGCTCGAAGGCGTCCAGTGCTTCGACCGGCCAGGCATAGGCGACATCGTCGAGGCCCCCGGCGTGGATCACCGTGCCGTCGGGCGAGAAGGCCAACGCCCAGACCGGCCCCTGCCGGGTGGCGCGGAAGTCGCGGGTGATCTGCCAGCTTTCGGTGTCGACGATCATGATGAACCCCTCGCCGTCGCCCACGGCGAGCTGATGCGAGGGAGCATTGTAGGCCAGGGCGAGGATCGGCCGGCGGTCGAGCGTCAGGTCGGCGAGCTGCGCGCCGCTCGCAAGATCGAGCACCCGGGTGCCGCCGTCGACGGCGCCATAGGCGATCCAGCCCGGACCCACGGCCAGCCGGTTGATGCCGAAGCCATGCTGGGCGATGGCCAGAGGTGCCTCTGCGGTGGTGAGATCATAGCGCAGCAGCGCCCCGGCCATCGTCGCGGCATAGAGCGTGTCGGGCCCCTCGAACGCCAGGGCGTTGACGCCGGCGCCCGGGGGGGGCAGGGCGGTGCCCGCGCCAGTGGCCCCGCTTGTGTCCTCGCCGCCGTCGAGCGGCCAGAGGATGATCGAGCCGTCCCAGCTTCCGCTGGCGACGGTCGTGGCATCCGGCGAAACCGCCAGCGCCGCGACCTTTCCCTGGTGCTGGCCCATCACGCGCGGGGGATCGCCCCAGGCGCGCACGGCGAAATCGTCGCCGCCCGAGACCAGCGTGCCTTCGGGCCCCCAGGCCAGGGCGGTCACCGCCGCCGCATGTCCCTCGAGCCAAGTCGGCGTGAGCGCGTCCCAAAGACCCACGGAATTGTCGAAACTGCCGGTCGCCACCTGCCCCGAGGGAGAAACGGCGATGCCCATGATCGGTCCGCCGTGGCCCTTCAGAGTGGCGAACTCCTGCGCCGCCGCGGGGGCGGCGCAGAGCATCAGGCTCAGGATCAAGGCCAGGCGGCCCATCTCGGTCACTCCGCGGGCGTGGCCGACTTGCGGGCCGACCCATGACCTTCGGCGGCCTCGCGCTCCTTGACCTTCTCGTACCAGATCGAGTGGTGCTGATGCGCCCAGTTCTCGTCGACCTGGCCGGAGCCCATGGCGTCATAGGCGCCCTCCATGCCGATCGTGCCGATGTAGATGTGGCCGATGATGACCGCCATCAGCAGGAAGGCGACGATGGCATGCCAGAGCTGCGCGAACTGCATTTCCTCCTGCGGGGCGAGCTCGACGGGGAAGGTGTCCATGCCGAACCAGCCGGGCACGCCCCAGTCGTTGAGCACCGAGAAGGTGTGGGCAAAGAGGGGCATGTCGAAGGGGAAGAGCAGCGACAGCCCCGAGACCGAGACCGAGGCCCCGAGCAGGATCACGCTCCAAAAGATGATCTTCTGGCCGGCGTTGAACTTCTTCGCGGGCGGGTGCTTCTTGCCGATGATGCCGCCGGCCTGGGCGAACCAGGTGATGTCGGTGCGGTCGGGGATGTTGTGCCAGACCCACATGACGAAGACCATGATCAGCGCCAGCATGAAGGCCCAGCTGACGTTGTTGTGGATCAGCTTCGAGTAGTGCAGCAGCGCGGCGTTGAAGTCATGGCCCAGCAGCGGCACGAGGTACTTGCGCCCGAAGAGGGTGAAGAGCCCGGTGAAGCCGAGCAGCAGGAAGGAGCCGGCCAGCGTCCAGTGGGCGAAACGCTCGATCCACTTGAAGCGCAGCACGGTGCTGCCAGTCTTGCCGCCGTCGATCTTGATGCGGCCGCGCAGCAGGAAGAACACTGCCAGCACGCCGATGGTGCCGAGCAGCAGCCAGCCGCCGTAGGTGGCCAGCGGGCCCTGGCGGAAGGTCAGCCACCACATGCCGCCGTCCTGGATCAGCACCTTGCCGTTGGGGTTGATCGTCGAGGCGCGCACGTCGGCCTCGTTGTAGCGCAGGGCGCGCCAGAGGTCCGGGTCCGAGGCGCCGCCGAGCGGCCCCATGCCCGGAGCGTTGACGGCATCGCCGCCGATGTTCTCGCGCCGGAAGCTGTCATCGACCTTGATGCCTGCCTGCCTGCGCATGATGTCCTCGAGCGTCTGCGCGCCGCCGGTGGCGGAGCGGTCGGGCTCGGGCGGAAGAAGAGTGCCCTGCGCCGCGACGCCCAGCGGGGCGGCGGTCAGCAGGACCAGTGCGAAAAGTGCCAGCAGGTGGCGCAGCATGGTCGTCTCCATGAAGTAGGGTCACGCGAGAATCGCGCGGAACGGCGGCAGGCGCCGCCCCGCGCGGGACTTCGTTGCGTTGCCGGCGGGCCCGAAAGCCCGCCGTCCTTGGCTCAGTTGGCCTTTTCGTCGTAGGCGGTGCCCCAGCCCCAGGCGCCCGAGCCGAAGCCACGGGCCACCACGCGCTCGCGGTAGATCGCCGACACTTGGTCGCCGTCACCGGCCAGCAGGGCCTTGGTCGAGCACATCTCGGCGCAGATGGGCAGCTTGCCCTCGGCGATCCGGTTGCGCCCGTACTTCTGGAACTCGGCCGCGGAATTGTTCTCTTCCGGACCACCGTTGCAGAAGGTGCACTTGTCCATCTTGCCGCGGGAGCCGAAGTTGCCCGCCTGCGGGTACTGCGGCGCGCCGAAGGGGCACGCGTAGAAGCAGTAGCCGCAGCCGATGCACAGGTCCTTGGAGTGCAGCACCACACCTTCTTCGGTCTGGTAGAAGCAGTCCACCGGGCAGACGGCCATGCAGGGCGCGTCCGAGCAGTGCATGCAGGCGACCGAGATCGAGCGTTCGCCCGGCTGGCCGTCCTGGATGGTCACCACCCGCCGACGGTTGATGCCCCACGGCACCTCGTGCTCGTTCTTGCACGCGGTGACGCAGGCGTTGCACTCGATGCAGCGTTCGGCATCGCAGAGGAATTTAGCTCGTGCCATGTCTCGCTCTCCTTACGCCGGCATGATCTTGCAGAGTGTGGCCTTGGTCTCCTGCATCTGCGTGACGGAGTCGTAGCCATAGGTCTGCGCGGTGTTGGTGGATTCGCCCAGCACGATCGGGTCCGCCCCGTCGGGGTATTTCGACCGCTGGTCGACCCCTTCGAAATGGCCACCGAAGTGGAAGGGCATGAAGGCAACGCCCTCTCCGACCCGCGGGGTGACCATGGCCATGACCTTGACCTTGCCGCCCTCGGGGCCCTCGACCCACACGTCCGCCCCGTCACGCACACCAAGGTTGTTGGCGTCGCGCGGGTTGATCTCGACGAACATGTTCTGCTGGAGCTCGGCGAGCCACGGGTTGGACCGTGTCTCGTCGCCGCCACCCTCGTATTCGACCAGTCGGCCGGAGGTGAGGATGATCGGATAGTCCTTCGAGAAGTCGTTCTTCTGGATCGAGGCGTACATGGTCGGCACCCGCCAGAAGGTCTTGTCCTCGTAGGTCGGGTAGTCTTCCACCAGGTCGCGCCGGTTGGTGTAGAGCGGCTCGCGGTGCAGCGGGATCGGATCCGGGAAGGTCCAGACCACGCAGCGGGCCTTGGCGTTGCCGTAGGGGGCGCAGCCATGCTTGATCGCCACGCGCTGGATGCCGCCCGAAAGGTCGGTCTTCCAGTTCACGCCGCCGATCTGCTCGGCGAAGTCCGAGGGGTAGGGGCCGGTCTGCGACTGCTCGCCAACTTCGGTGTCGGTCTCTGGACGCGAGTCCGTGTACCCGGCGACCCACTCGATCATCCGACGCTCGTAGGGGGTGAGATCCTTGTCCCAGCCGAGATCGATCAGCATCTGCATGGTGAACTCGGGATAGCCATCCTCGATCTCCGACCCGACGGTGTAGGAGCCTTCGGCGAGGAGGTTCTCACCGTTGCGCTCCACGCCGTAGCGGGCGCGGAAGGGCAGACCGCCCTCGGCCACCGGCAGAGAGATGTCATAGAGGTTGGCCGAGCCCGGGTGGTTCATCTCGGCAGTGCCCCAGCAGGGCCACGGCATCCCGTAGAAGTCGCCATCCGCGGGGCCACCGTTCGCGCGCAGCGTCGTGCGGTCGAAGGTGTGCTGGTTCGCCATGTGCGTCTTGAGGCGCTCCGGCGACTGGCCGGTGTAGCCCACCGTCCACATGCCCTTGTTGAACTCGCGGGTCAGATCCTCGATCAGCGGCTCCTCGCCGTTCACCTCGATGTTGCGGAACATGCGATCCGCAAAGCCGAACTTGGTGGCGAACTTGTGCATGATGATGTGGTCGGGCAGGGACTCGAAGAGCGGGTCCACCACCTTGTCACGCCATTGCAGCGAGCGGTTCGACGCGGTGACCGAGCCGTAGGTCTCGAACTGCGTCGCGGCCGGCAGCAGGTAGGTGTTGTCGGTCCGGTCGTGCAGGATCGCCGAGACGGTGGGATAGGGGTCCACCACGACCAAGAGGTCGAGCTTCTCCATCGCCGTCTTCATTTCCTTGAGGCGGGTCTGCGAGTTGGGGGCGTGGCCCCAGAAGACCATCGCGCGGGTGTTGTCGGGCTGTTCGAGGTTTTCCTTCGCCTCGAGCACGCCGTCGATCCAGCGCGAGACGGGGATGCCGGTCAGCCCCATCATCTCCTTGTCCTTGCCGTCCTTGCCTTTCAGCATGGCGAAGCGGGACTTGAGCCAGTCGAGGTCCTCTCCCCAGACACGCGCCCAATGCGCCCATGCGCCCGCGGTCAGGCCGTAGTAGCCCGGCAGCGTGTCGGCGAGCACGCCGAGGTCGGTCGCGCCCTGCACGTTGTCATGGCCGCGGAAGATGTTGGTGCCGCCGCCGGCGGTGCCCATGTTTCCGAGGGCCAGCTGCAGGATGCAGTAGGCGCGGGTGTTGTTGTTGCCGTTGGTGTGCTGGGTGCCGCCCATGCACCAGATCACGGTGCCCGGACGGTTGTTGGCCAGCGTCCGCGCCACGCGCTCGAGCTGGCTGCCCGGCACGCCGGTCACACGCTCGACCTCGTCCGGGGTCCACTTGGCGACCTCGGGACGGATCTGATCCATCCCCCAGACGCGGCTGCGGATGAAGTCCTTGTCTTCCCAGCCGTTCTCGAAGATGTGCCACAGCAGGCCCCAGACCAGCGCCACGTCCGAACCCGGACGGAACCGCACGTATTCGTCCGCGTGGGCGGCGGTGCGGGTGAAGCGCGGGTCGCAGACGATCAGCGGCGCGTTGTTCTGTTCCTTGGCCTTCAGCACGTGCTGCAGCGAGACGGGGTGCGCCTCGGCCGGGTTGCCGCCGATGATGAAGATGGCCTTGGAATTGTGGATGTCGTTGTAGGAGTTGGTCATGGCGCCGTAGCCCCATGTGTTCGCAACGCCCGCAACCGTGGTCGAGTGGCAGATCCGGGCCTGGTGATCCACGTTGTTCGTGCCCCAGTAGGCGGCGAACTTGCGGAACAGGTAGGCCTGCTCGTTGCTGTGCTTGGCCGAGCCCAGCCAGTAGACCGAGTCAGGGCCGGAGCTGTCGCGGATCGACAGCATCTGGTCGCCGATCTCGTTGATCGCCTGCTCCCAAGAGATGCGCTGCCATTCGCCGCCCACCTTCTTCATCGGGTACTTCAGGCGCCGCTCGCCATGCGCGTGCTCGCGCACCGAGGCGCCCTTGGCGCAATGCGAGCCGAGGTTGAACGGGCTGTCCCAGCCGGGCTCCTGCCCGATCCAGACGCCGCCCTGCACCTCTGCCATCACGGTACAGCCGACCGAGCAGTGGGTGCAGACGGATTTCACCGTTTTGATCTCGCCGCCGGTGGCGGTGGCCGCGGTGGCCTGGGTTACCGTACCTCCGGTGGCGGCCACGGCCGCAAGGCCGCCGATCGCCAGACCGGACCCGCGCAGGAAGGCGCGACGGTCAACCGAAGTGTTCGCCACTTCGGAAAGGATACTTGTCCGCTGGGGGCGTCGCGCAACCCCGTTGGTCTTTTTCCTCAACATGTTTCTCTCTCCCCTTGCGCGCTAGGCCCCCGCATGGTGCCTGGCTTGCTTGGTGTTGATCGGGTGCCTCGGACAGTCGGGCGTCACGCAACCAGTCGTCCTTGGCGGGAAGTGCCTCGTCCGGTCAGAACCGGGCGGCGGCGTAATAGGCGCGCGTGTGCGCGGTGTCCTGCATCTTGTTCGACGACAGGTCGGGCTCGGCGGCTTCCGCCTCGGTCCCGGTGGTGGTCGCCACGGCGACCGCCGCAAGCGGCGCTGCCGTCGAGGCCAGTTTCAGGAAATCGCGGCGGCTGGTCGCCTCCTCGTCTTTCCGCTTCATCGAGAGACCTCCTCTCTCAGGGTTGCGGCGGTTGCCCGCCCTTGTGCGGATCACTCCGCGCTCATCCGGAAGGCTTCGGTCTCGATCTCCATGAAGGCCCGGCCGAGACGTCCGACCGGGGCATAGAAGACCGAGTTCTTGGCGCCCTCGAGATCCGAATAGAAATGGCTCGCCCAGGGGGCGATGTGCTTGTTGAAGAAGCTCTTCTGCTGGCTCAGCGTGGCCGGGGTGCCGAAGCGCCCGACGATCATCGCGCCCATCATCTCCATCAGCGAGGCGATGTTGTCCTCGGGCTCGAAGACGTTCTCGGCGCGGGCGAGGCCACGCGCGGTCATGTCCTGGCGCAGAAGGGCGAGCGGCTTCTCGTTCAGAAAGCCCGTCAGGTAGTAGGAGGCATAGGGCAGCAGCTCGCCGCGCCCGAGACCGATGAAGAGGCGGTTGTACTCGCTCTCCACCGCCTTGGGTTTGGAGATCTTCGCCACCTTTGCCAGCGTGGTCACCGCCTCGCCGATCGGGCTGGCATCGCCGGTCAGCCCGGCGCATTGATCGATCAGACCCTGGTCGGCGGGCCGGGAGAGGAGCAGGCCGAGGAAGTTGTAGAGGTCGGCGCGCAGGCGGTCCTCGTCGGCGATCTTCGGGGCAGTGGCTTGTGCGGCTGCGGTCATGTCAGGCGTGTCCGTCATCAGCTGGCCTCGAAGGAAAAGCGCATGCGGCGCGCGCTGGCGGGCAGGGCGCTTTCCTCGGGCTCGGGGTCAATTTGGGCGGCCTCGGCCACCTGCGGCTCGGTGGTATGCAGCGGCGGGATCTCCGGCTGCGCCTCGATGGTCGGGCCGAGGGTTTCAGGTGCGCGGATCGACGTGCTGTCGGCGTCGGCAATCTCGGCCTGATCCTCCTCCGCCTGGGGCTCGGCACTCTCGGTCTCGGTCTGCTGTCGTCCGACGTATTCGAGATGCGCCAGCAGCCCCTTGCCGACCTGATAGGTCGTCTTGAAGTCGGCAGCAGGGGTCACGCCGGTGAAGTCGGTGTCATAGTCGTTCAGCCCATCGAGGCAGGCCAGCACCGGGTTCGACCGCCAGAGGGCACGCAGGGCGCGGTTCTTCAGCCGCTTGGGCAACTGCGACTCGAGGAACTTGCGGACCATTTCGCCGTCGGTGATCTCTTCCGGCGCGGGAAGCCCGGCCTCGGCCAGCAGTTCCTCGTCGCTGCGCTCGGCCAGTTGCGCCTCGGTCTCTGCGCGGCGGGCGGTGTCCTGCGCCTGCTCGTCGGAGCGGGTCTCGGCCGCGACGGCGGCTTTTCGGCGGGACCAGAAATCCTTCATTGCAGCCTCCCTCTTTTCAGGGCGGGCGAGGCGTAGATATCTGCGGGCTTGGAAATGCGCGGATCGCCGATGCCGTCCTGCTGGCCATCCACCTTGGCACGATCCCGGCGGCGTTTCACGAATTCTTCCTCTTCGTGGTAACGCTCGACGAAATCGCCGACCCAGGCCAGCAGCCCGGCGGGCATCGGCACCTTCTCGACGATGTCCTCGCCGCTGTCGCAATAGTCCTGCGCCTCGTAGGGAGAGGCGGTGATCAGCACGACCTCGAAGGGGTGTTCGCCGAGGGTCTTGCGCATCACGACGTAGACGCTGGGTTCGCGGGCAGTGATGCCATGCAGGTAGGCCTCGGTTTCGGCACGGTAGAGCTCGAGCGAGAGCGTCGCGGCGTGATACTCGACCGCATCGCCCTCGCGGCGCAGCTCGCGCCAGTCGGCAGGGCCGGCGCCGGGCAGTACGGCAACGGCCCGCCAGGCCCACTTGGCCCACCGGGTGACGCCGGGAGTGCGGCGCAGGACCACCCCCACGGGCATGTATTGATCGTTGCTCGGATGACCTGTCACAGTGATGTATCCTTCCTCCCACTGTGATTGAAGCAACTAGAGCGCCTCGGGGAAGGGCCAATTTGTGCACAGCGGTATTCTGTGACCGATGGTGGACATTTTGGGTAGTCGTCGAGGGGGCAAAAATGCGGCAAGGTCAAACTGTCCAATCCGACCTTTTTACTCCGAAAAGGTGCTGCGACGCGGCATGCGAATCACACCGGCGCGGAGCGGTGCAGAGGTCTGGTCGTGGGCGGCTTTCCGCTCGCGGAATTGAGTTGTGGGATAGGGCGAATCGGGGCTAGCTAGCCCCAATACCGAGCGCAAAACGGCCCGGATCCGCGCCGTTCGCCAGGAAGGAAGTCATGACCAAGACCTTGATTACATGTGATTGTATGGGCACGCAGTCCATCGATGCCGAGGCACTCGCCAAAGCCACGGGATTCGAGGTCGCGCCGCCCTGCAAGGCACTCTGCACCAGCCAGATCGAGCGCGCCGCCAAGGGATTGACGCAGGGGAATGTTGTCCTCTGCTGCACCCAGGAGAGCCGCACCTTCGAGGCGTTGGCCGAGGAGCTGGAGGTGGAGGCCGCGCCGCTGCTCGACCTGCGCGACCGCGCCGGCTGGAGCGCCGACGGCGCATCCAAACTACCCAAAATGTCCGCCCTCGCCGCCGAGGCCATGCTGCCCGCGGCACCGGAGAAGACCCTCGACGTCATCTCCGAGGGGCTGTGCCTGATCCTCGGCGCGCCGGAGGTAGCGCTCGAGGCGGCAGCGCAGCTGGCCCCGCATCTTGGCGTGACGGTGCTGCTCGAGCGGGCGGACGAGATCCCCGACACCCGCGCCTTCGACGTGGTCACCGGTCGTCTGCGCAAGGCCCAGGGCGCGCTTGGCCAGTTCAAGGTGACCATCGATGCGCTGCGCCAGGTGGAGCCCGGCGGGCGCGGCAGCTTCACCCTGACCGAGCCACGTGATGGTGGCGTGTCGCAGTGCGACGTGATCCTCGACCTGCGCCGCGAGCCGCCGCTCTTCCCGGCGCATGAAAAGCGCGAGGGCTACCTGCGCGCCGATCCCGGGCGCCCGCAGGCGGTGGCGGCAGCGGTCATGGCGGCGTCGCACCTTGTCGGCACATTCGAGAAACCGCTCTACGTGCGGCTCGAATCTCTGCTTTGCGCCCATTCCCGCGCGGGCCAGACCGGCTGCACCAATTGCCTCGACCTCTGCCCCACCGGGGCGATCTCGCCCGATGGCGAGCATGTAACGGTCGATCCGATGATTTGCGCCGGCTGCGGGGCCTGTTCTTCGGCCTGCCCGTCGGGGGCGATCAGCTACGATGCGCCGCCGGTGGATCTCACCATGCGCCGCGTGCAGACGCTGGCCAAGACCTTCCTCGACGCTGGGGGCCAAGCGCCGCGCCTTCTGGTGCACGACGCGCATGGGGCCGAGATGATCCGGCTTTCGGCGCGCCACGGCGACGGGCTGCCCGCCGACGTGATCCCGCTGGAAATCCGCGCCATCGGCGCCTTCGGCCATGCCGAGAGCGTGGCTGCGCTGGCCGCCGGCTTTGCCTCGGTCACAATCTTGCCAGGGCCGGGGGCCGACCTGCCGGCGCTGCAGGCGCAGGTGGCGCTGTCGGATGCGATCAGCGGTGGCGGCAAGGTGCGCCTGCTGGAAACACCGGATCCCGACGCCATGTCCGCCGCGCTCTACGCCGAAGAGGCCCCCGCGCCGGTCGCCACGCCGGTGCGCCCGATGGGCACCCGCCGCCAGATCACCCGGCAGGCGGCGAAGGCGCTGCATCCCGGTGCCGAGAGCCTTCCGCTGCCCGAGGGCGCGCCCTATGGCGCCGTGCTGGTCGATACCGACGCCTGCACGCTGTGCCTGTCCTGCGTCTCGCTGTGCCCCTCCGGCGCGCTCGGCGACAACCCGGACCTGCCGCAGCTGCGCTTCCAGGAGGACGCCTGCCTGCAGTGCGGGCTTTGCGCCAACGTCTGCCCCGAGGATGCGATCACCTACGAGCCGCGCCTTCTGCTCAGCGACGAGGCGCTCGAGCAGCGCGTGGTCAACGAGGAAGAGCCCTTTGCCTGCATCGAGTGCGGCACGCTTTTCGGGGTGAAATCGACCATTGACCGGATCACCGAAAAGCTTCAGTCCCACGCCATGTTCGGCGGCGACAAGCTGCGGATGATCCAGATGTGTGACGACTGCCGGGTGAATGCGCAGTATCATGCGCAGGACAACCCGTTTGCCGCCGGCGAGCGTCCGCGTCCCCGGACCACGGACGATTACCTCAGCAAACGGCGCGACCACTGAATGCCGAGCCACAGGAGGCCCGAATGAGCGACGATTTCAACATGTCCATGCGCAAGTTCCTCAAGCAGGTGGGCGTCACCTCGCAGCAGGCCATCGAGGAGGCCATGCGCGGCAGCGACACGGCCGGGAAGAGTTTTGCCGTGAAAGCCGTGATCACCATCGAAGAGCTCGGTCTGACCCATGAGGTCACGGGCGAGATCAAGGGACAGGAGTAAACCCTTGCCAGCCAGCAGAGAGGCGGTTCAGGCCGTCCTGAAGAGCGTCGCCGATCCGGTTGCGGGCGGCGACATCATGTCGAGCGGCGTCGTGCGCGCGCTGAATGTGGACGAGGCGGGCGCGGTGCGTTTCGTCATGGAGATCCCGCCCAGCCAGAGCGCCGCCTACACCAAGATCAAGGATCAGGCCGAGAACGCGCTCAAGGCCACCGAGGGTGTCTCGGCGGTCTCGATCGTGCTGACCGGCCACACCGAGAAGGCGCCGCCCGATCTGAAGATGCGCAAGGCCGAGCCGCAAGGCCCGCAGCGCATCCCGGGGGTAAACCACATCATCGCGATTGCCTCGGGCAAGGGCGGGGTCGGCAAGTCCACCGTCTCGTCCAACATCGCCTGCGCGCTCGCGCAGCAGGGGCGGCGCGTAGGTCTGCTGGATGCCGATGTCTACGGGCCGAGCCAGCCGCGCATGCTGGGTGTCTCGGGCCGTCCTGCCTCGCCCGACGGCAAGACCATCCTGCCGCTGCGCAACCACGGCGTCACCATGATGTCGATCGGCCTGATGACCAACGAGGATCAGGCGGTGGTCTGGCGCGGCCCGATGCTGATGGGCGCGCTGCAGCAGATGATGATGCAGGTGCAATGGGGCGCGCTCGACGTGCTGATCGTCGATCTGCCGCCGGGCACCGGCGACGTGCAGATGACGCTGAGCCAGAAGGCGCATGTGGACGGGGCCATCGTGGTCAGCACGCCGCAGGACGTGGCGCTGCTCGATGCGCGCAAGGGCATCGACATGTTCAAGCAACTGAACGTGCCGATCCTCGGCATGGTGGAGAACATGAGCACCCACGTCTGCTCGAACTGCGGCCATGAAGAGCATGTCTTCGGCCATGGCGGCGTCGCCGCCGAGGCGGCGAAGCTCGGCGTGCCGCTGCTCGCCGAGGTGCCGCTCGACCTGCAGATCCGCCTCGCCTCGGACGGCGGCGCGCCGATCGTGGTGAGCCAGCCCGACAGCGCGCAGGCACAGGCGTTCCATGCGATCGCATCCGCGCTGGTGGCGCAGGGGGTGGCATGAGCACCACCGACGCGCTTGCCTTCCCGCCCCTTCTGTGGGGCGAGGAGGTGACCACTGATGCCTTTGACCACGCCTGCCAGCGCGCCCTTCTGGGCTGCGATGCCGGGCTGGTCGCCTATCGCATAACCGCCGATGTGCTTCAGGGCGCGCTGGTCTTTGCCCCCGAGGTGCCGCTCAAGCAGGCCCTGTCGATGCTGCCGCTCTGCGGCGTCGGTTTCCAGAACGCGCTTGGCGTCATGGCGCCGCCCGAGGTCTCGGTGCACTTGGACTGGGACGGCGGCATCCGGATCAACGGCGCCGCCTGCGGGCGGTTCCGCTGCATGGCCTCGACGAGCGATCCCGCCCAAGTGCCGGACTGGCTGGTCATCGGCTTCACCCTGCCGCTGATCCCCGAGAGCGACCGTCCCGGCGACACCCCCGACCAGACCTCGCTCTTCGCCGAGGGCTGCGCCGAGGTGCAGCCGCCCGCGTTGCTGGAAGCCTGGGCGCGTCACACGCTGAACTGGGTCAACCGCTGGGAGGACGAGGGCAGCCGCGCGCTGCACACCGACTGGCGCGCACTGGCGCAGGACATGGGCGAGGAGGTCACGCAGAACGGGCTTTCCGGCACCTTCCTCGGCGTCGACGAGGACTTCGGCATGTTGCTGCGCGACGGCGAGACCACCCATCTCATTCCGCTCACCACCCTGCTTGAGCCCGCCCCTTGAAGGATTTTGCATGAAGCTCGCCCGCGCCATCCATTTCGACGAAAGCGACACCCGTGTCTTCGCCTCGCCCGCCCGCACCGGGGAATGGTGCATCTCGGGCGGCTTCGAGTTCTCCAATTGGACCGAGGGCGATCTTACCGGCAAGGCGCGACAGGCCTTTGCCAACGGCTGGCTGGGGCTCGAGACCTTCGGCCGGGTGACCTTCGTCGCGGTGACCAATGCCGAGCCCGCCGAGATGCAGGCGCTGACCGACCTCTTGGCCGAGCACTTCGTGACCTATTACGGCGCGCCTTCGGTCGAGGCCGCGCGCCCGGTCGCCGCCGAAGAGCTGGCGCAGATGGTCGAGCTCTGCGACGACCACCCGGCCAACACCCTGCTCACCGTCGCCCGCGAGCTGACCGAGGCCGGGGTGCGCGAAAGCTACCGGGTGATCGAGGCCAGCGACGCCGGGCTCGAGCAGTTCGCCATTCACGGCTCGCTCGACGACCCGCACGACCACCACCACTGAGCCGCGCCCAAATCCGGCCCCCAAATCGGGCCCGACGATCCAGACTGACCGGGGGCGAGGGCCGTGCTAGGCTCGCTCCGACATGAAAGCCAAGTCCCGCCCGATGATCTCCGTCCGCCTGCGCCTGCTGATCCTTGCGCTTGCGCCGCTGGTCCTGCTGATGCCGCTCCTGCTGCTGCTCGGCATGACCCGCTGGACCGAGGATTACGACAAGGTGCTGGCGGCCAACGTGCAGAGCGACCTGCGCATCGCCGAGCAATACCTCTCGCAGCTCATGGCGCGCACCGGCGAAGAGCTGTCGGGGGTGTCGGGCTCCGTCGCCTTTGCCGAAGCCTTTGCAGACGGCGTGCCGGACCGGCAGTTCCTGCTCAACAAACGCTCTGAACTGCTCCTGGATTTCCTCTACTACCTGCCAGCCTCCGAGGTGCCCGAGGCCGCCGCCGACTGGCCGGTGATCGCCGCCGCGGGGCAGGGCACGACCCGCACCGCCATCGACATCTTCCCGGACGAGGCGCTCGCGGCGCTGCCGCGCAACCTCGCGGCCCGGGCGCGTATCGATCTGATCAAGACACAGGCCGCCGTGCCCACCGAGCGCAGGGTCGAAGACCGCGGCATGGTGGTTCATGCAGCCAGCCCGGTCTCGCTGCCGGGTCGCGAGGGCGTGCTGGTCGGGGGCATCCTGCTCAACAGCAACCTCGGCTTCATCGATGCGATCAATGCGCTGGTCTATCTCAACCCGGTCACCGGCGGCGCGCGGCAGGGCACCGCGACGCTCTTCCTCGACGACGTGCGCATCTCGACCAACGTGCGGCTGTTCGAGGACGTGCGGGCGCTCGGCACGCGGGTCTCGGCATCGGTGCGGCAGGCGGTGCTGGGCGAGGGGCGGACCTGGCTCGACCGCGCCTTCGTGGTCAACGACTGGTACATCTCGGGGTATCTGCCGCTCACCGACAGTTTCGGCAAGCGGGTTGGCATGCTCTACGTCGGCTTCCTCGAGGCGCCTTTCGCCGAGGCCAAGCGCGCCGCCTACCTGTGGATGATGGCGGCCTTCGCGGCGGTGCTGGCGCTTTCCGCGCCGGTGTTCCTGTGGATGGCCAAGGGCATCTTCGCCCCGCTCGAGCGGATGACCCACACCATGCGGCGGGTGGGCCGGGGCAACCTCTCGGCGCGCATCGGCCCGGTGGGACTGGACGAGATCGGCCAGGTGGCGGCGCATCTCGACGGGCTTCTCGATCAGGTGCAGGACCGGGACCTGAAACTGCGGGCCTGGGCCGAGGAGCTGGAGGACCGGGTCGATCAGCGCACAGCCGAACTGCGCGAGGCCAATGCCAAGCTCGAAGACACCTACCGCCAGCTCGTGATGAGCGAGAAACTCGCCTCGATCGGCGAAATCACTGCAGGGGTTGCGCATGAGATCAACAACCCGATGGCGGTGATCCAGGGCAACGTCGAGGTGATCCGCATGGAACTGGGCGAGGCCGCCGCGCAAGTCGAGACCGAGCTGTCGCTCATCGACCGGCAGATCATGCGGATGGAGGCCATCGTCGGAAAACTGCTGAAATTCGCCCGCCCTGCCGAGTTCTCTGACTGCGGCGAGACCGTCGATCTGGCGCCTCTGGTCGAGGATTCCCTGCTGCTGGTCGAGCACGCGCTGAGCAAGGGCGCGATCACGGTCGAGACCGAACTGCCCGCCCTGCCGCAGGTGGCCATCGACGCGGGCGAGATGCAGCAGGTGGTGATCAACCTCATCCTCAACGCGGCGCAGGCGATGGGCGAGACAGGGCGTCTTTCGCTTTTGCTCTCCGAAGAGGCGCGGGACGGCCTGCCGGGCGTGGCGCTGGTGGTGCGCGATACCGGGCCTGGCATCCCGCCAGAGAACCTGCCGTCGCTCTTCGATCCCTTCTTCACCACCCGCCGCGGCGAAGGCACCGGGCTGGGCCTGTCGATCTCGCAAAGCATCGTGCAGCGGGCGGGCGGGTTGATCACCGCCGCCAATGCGCCGGACGGCGGGGCGGTCTTCACCGTCTGGCTGCCAGAGGCGGGCTGACGGCGGGGCGCGCCGCTCCGCTACGCCGCCGTGACCCGCACCGCCGAGAACTTGAACTCGGGGATCTTGCCGTAGGGGTCGATGGCCGGGTTGGTGAGGATGTTCGCCGCCGCCTCGACATAGGCGAAGGGCAGGAACACCATGTCGGGCGCCACCGCGCGGTCTGCACGGGCCATGACCTCGATCTCGCCGCGCCGTGTCTGTAGCCTGACCATGCCGCCGGGCTCGACGCCGAGCTTGCGCAGGGTCGAGGGGTGCAGCGAGCAGTTGGCGCCGGGCTCCACCGCGTCGAGCACCTTCGAGCGGCGGGTCATCGAGCCGGTGTGCCAATGCTCGAGCTGCCGCCCCGTGGTCAGGATCATTGGGTAATCGGCGTCGGGCGTCTCGTCCGGCGGGATCACCGAGGCGGGGGTGAACCGCGCCCGGCCGCCTTCGCGCGGGAAGCCGTCGCCAAAGACGATGGGCTGACCGGGATCCTCGGGCGAGAGCGACGGATAGGTCACCGCGTCCTCGCGCTCCAGCCGCTCCCAGGTGATGTTGTCGAGCGAGGGCATTCCGCGCGCCATCTCGGCGAAAACCTCGCGCGGGTGGCTGTAGGTCCAGCCCAGCCCCAGCCGCTGCGCCAGCTCGACGGTGATCGCCCAGTCCTCGCGCGCGTCGCCCGGGGGCGTGGCCCCGGCGCGGCCCATCTGCACCTGCCGGTTGGTGTTGGTCACGGTGCCGGTCTTTTCGTAGAAGGCGGCGGCGGGCAGGATCACGTCGGCGTAATTGGCGGTCTCTGTCAGGAAAATGTCCTGCACCACGAGGTGATCGAGTTTGGCCAGCGCGGCGCGGGCATGGGTCACATCCGGGTCCGACATGGCCGGGTTCTCGCCGAGGATGTACATGCCGCGGATCGCGCCATCGTGCACCGCGTCCATGATCTCGGTGACCGTGAGACCCTTCTGGCCGCTGAAGTCTTCCGAGCCCCAGATCTCGGTGAAGGCCGAGCGCACGCCGTCGTCAGTCACGTCCTGATAGTCGGGCAGGAACATCGGGATGAGTCCCGCATCGGACGCCCCCTGCACGTTGTTCTGGCCGCGCAGCGGGTGCAGCCCGGCGCCCGGCTTGCCGACGTTGCCGGTCATCAGCGCGAGGGAGATCAGGCAGCGTGAATTGTCGGTGCCGTGGATGTGCTGGCTGACCCCCATGCCCCAGAAGATCATCCCCGCCTTGCCCTTGGCAAAGGTGCGGGCGACATCGCGCACCGTGGCGGCGTCGATGCCGGTCAGATCCTCCAGCGTTTCGGGGGCGAAACCGGCGAGGTGCTGCTTCTCGTGCTCCCAGTTCTCGGTGAAGCGGTCGATATAGGCCTGATCGTAAAGTCCTTCCTCGACGATCACCGACATGATCGAGTTGAGCAGCGGCACGTCGGCGCCGGGGCGGAACTGCACCATGTGGCTGGCGAAGCGCTTCAGCGCCTGACCGCGCGGATCCATGACGATGAGCTTGCCGCCACGCTTGGCGAACTGCTTGAAGAAGGTCGCGGCGACCGGGTGGTTCTCGATCGGGTTGGCGCCGATGACAATGGCGACATCGGCGTTCTCGATCTCGTTGAAGGTGGCCGAGACCGCCCCCGAGCCGACGTTCTCCATCAGCGCCGAGACCGACGACGCATGGCAAAGTCGCGTGCAATGGTCGACGTTGTTGTGGCCAAAGCCCTGCCGGATCAGCTTCTGGAAGAGATAGGCCTCTTCGTTGGTGCATTTGGCCGAGCCGAAACCGGCCACCGTCTCGCCGCCCTGGTCGCGCAGCTTCGCCAGACCGCTGGCCGCGACCTCCATTGCCTCGTCCCACGACGCTTCGCGGAAGTGGGTGAAGGGGTTGGCAGGATCGACGTTCAGCCCCTTCTCGGCGCCTTCGAGACGGATCAGCGGCTTGGTCAGCCGGTGCGGGTGGTGGATGTAATCGAAGCCGAACCGCCCCTTGACGCAAAGCCGACCCTCGTTGGCAGGGCCGTTGATCCCTTCGACGTATTTGACCTTGCCGTCCTTCAGCTTCAGCGAGACCTGGCAGCCGACGCCGCAGAAGGGGCAGACCGATTGCACCGCCTCATCGAAGTCACGGCTGTCGCCGTGCTGGGCCGCGTCCACCACGGTGGCGGGCATCAGCGCGCCGGTGGGGCAGGCCTGCACGCATTCGCCGCAGGCGACGCAGGTGCTTTCGCCCATGGGGTCGTCCATGTCGAAGACGGGGAAAGCGTCATGCCCCCGGTCCGCCATGCCGATCACGTCGTTCACCTGCACCTCGCGGCAGGCGCGGACGCAGAGGTTGCACTGGATGCAGGCATCCAGATTGACCTTCATCGCCACGTGGCTGTCATCGAGCAGCGGGATGCGGGCCTCTTCGAGCCTGGGGAAACGGCTGTCGGAAACCCCGGTCAGGTCGGCCATGTCCCACAGGTGCGAGCCGCGGTCGTGCGCCTGCGCGCGTTCGGGCTGGTCTGCCAGAAGCAGCTCCATCACAAGCTCGCGCGATTTCTTCGCGCGGGCGCTGTCGGTGGTCACCTTCATGCCCTCGGCGGGCGCGCGGCAGCACGAGGCCGCCAACGTCCGCTCGCCGTCGATCTCGACCATGCAGGCGCGGCAGTTGCCGTCGGGCCGGTAGCCCGGCGCCTCCTTGTGGCACAGGTGCGGGATGGTGGTGCCGAGCCGCTTGGCGACCTGCCAGATGGTCTCTCCGGGGAGGGCGGTGACCTCCTGCCCGTCGAGGATGAAGGAGGTCTGGGGAAGGTTCGATCCGTCAGCCATTGTGTGCAGCTCCGGGGGTCAGGGTCTTGGGAGAGCCGCAAGGAAATGTGCGGCGATATTGGTCCCGGGCCGCGTCCGACTGAGCGGAGGACGGCTGCGGCCCGGGAAAATGCGCGCGGGCAGGGGGACGGGAGGGGACCGCGCGCATCATTTCACCTCCTCGGGGAAGTGCTTCATCACCAGTCGGATCGGGTTCGGGGCCGCCTGGCCCAGGCCGCAGATCGAGGCGTCGGTCATCACCTGGCAGAGGTCCTCGAGCAGCTCCCCGTCCCAGCTTTCGGCCTGCATCAGCTTCACCGCCTTCTCGCAGCCGACACGGCAGGGCGTGCATTGGCCGCAGCTCTCTTTTTCGAAGAACTTCAGCATGTTGAGAGCCGCTCCGCGGGCGCTGTCCTTGTCCGACAGCACCACCACGGCTGCGGAGCCGATGAAGGTGCCATGCGGCTGCAGCGTGTCGAAATCGAGCGGCACGTCGCCCAGCGAGGCCGGCAGCAGCCCCGAGGATGGCCCCCCCGGCTGATAGGCCTTGAACACATGGCCCTCGGCCATGCCGCCCGCGGCCTCGATAAGATCATTGATCGTGCTGCCGGCAGGCAGCACGTAGACGCCCGGATTGGCGACACGGCCGGAGAGCGAGTAGCTGCGCATCCCCTTGCGATCGTTGTGCGCGACCTTGGACTTGATCGCGTGCCCCTCGCGGGCGATGCGGCCGATCCAATGCAGGGTCTCGACATTGTGCACCAGCGTCGGGCGGTCGAAGATGCCCACCTGCGCCACGAAGGGCGGGCGCAGCCGCGGCATGCCGCGCTTGCCCTCGATGGATTCGATCATCGCGGACTCTTCGCCGCAGATGTAGGCGCCCGCGCCGCGGCGCAGCTCGATGAAGCCGGGCTGCACGATCCCCGCCGCCTCGAGCGCGGCGATCTCCTTGTGCAGGATGTGAAGGATCGCCGGATACTCGTCGCGCATGTAGATGAAGCAGGTCTCGGCCTCGACCGCCCAGGCGGCGATCAGCATGCCTTCGAGCATCATGTGAGGCGTGCGTTCGAGATAGAAGCGGTCCTTGAAGGTGCCGGGCTCGCCCTCGTCGCCGTTCACCGCAAGGTAGCGCGGACCGGGGTTGGCGCGCACAAAGCCCCACTTCTTGCCCGAGGGGAACCCTGCGCCGCCCATGCCGCGCAGGCCGGCGGCGAAGATCTCCTCCTGCACCTTCTCCCAGTCGCCGCTTTCGCGCAGGGTCAGCAGCCGGTCATAGCCACCGCCCGCCCGATAGGTCTTGAAGTCCTCGTAGGCGGGGATCACCGGCTCGAAATCGCCCTTGTCGATCGCCGAGCGAATTTTCTGTGGCGTGGCGTGATCGACGTGCAGATGGCCGATCTCGACCGTCGGGCCGGTGTCGCAGCGGCCCATGCAGGGCGCGCGCAGCACGCGGACCTTTGCGGGGTCATGCCCGGCGCAAAGCGCGTCGAAGAGCGCCTCGGACCCCGCCATCTCGCACGACAGCGAGTCGCAGACACGGATGGTCAGATCGGGCGGCGGGGTCTCGCCTTCCTTTACCGGGTCGAAATGGGCGTAGAAGGTGGCGACCTCCCAGACCTCGGCCATCGACAGCCGCATCTCCTCGGCCAACGCGCGCAGGTGGGCCGCCGAGAGGTGGTGGTAGCGGTCCTGGATCAGGTGCAGGAACTCGATCAGCAGATCGCGCCGGCGCGGACGGTCACCGAGCAGCGCCTTCACCTCGTCCCATGCGCGGTCGTCGAGCTGTCGGCCCTTCGGCGTGGCGCGTCCCTTGCCGCCCTTGCGGCCGGATTTCCAGATCCCCTGCTGCTGATCCAGCGCCATCGAATGCCTCCCTGTCGTCGCGGTGGGTATCCGTTCTTGGGGCATAGGGTCATTGCCGGTCAATATCGCTGTGCCGTCAGTTGATAGGCGTTCTCTATCAAAGGCGGCAGCAGACGGATGGACAGCGCCGGGCCGTCTGCTATTGAGAAGGCATGACTTGGGATCAGGAACTTGATGCGCGCGGGCTGCTCTGCCCGCTTCCGGTGCTCAAGGCGCGCAAGCGCCTGCAGGGCATGGGAACGGGCGAGGTGCTGCGGGTGGTCGCGACCGACCCGGCGGCGGTGATCGACGTGCCGCATTTCTGCAACGAGGCCGGCCATGCGCTGGTGGGTCAGGCGGACGAGGGCGCGGCGCAGGTCTACCTGATCCGCAAGGGCTGAGGTCCGGCTTCGGCCTGCCTCAGACCAGCCCGAAGGACGCGTAGGGGATGTAGCGCACCGGCGTACCCGGCGTGACTTCGCGCGCTCCGTCCGGCAGCTCCACCAGCCCGTCCGCCCACGAGAGCCCGCTGATCCGCCCCGAGCCTTCTGAGCCGAAGACCTCCGCCGCGCCGTCTTCGTTCAGCCGTGCCCGCAGGTATTCGCGCCGGCCCGGCTTCTTGCGCTTTTCAAAGGCGGCGGGGACGGTGAACCCCTGCGGCTCGGTCCAGCCCGCGCCGGAAAGAAGCGACAGGGCGGGGCGCGCGAAGATCAGCGCGCAGACCAGCGCCGCCACCGGGTTGCCCGGCAGACCGAAGACCGGCACGCCCTCCCACATCGCCAGCGCCAGCGGACGCCCGGGTTTCAGCGCGATGCGCCAGCTCGACAGGGTGCCGCGGGCGCGCAGCAGCGCCGAGACGTGGTCCTCGTCGCCCGTCGAGGCGCCGCCCGACGTCAGGATCACATCCGCCTCGCGCGCGCCTTCGTGCAGGCGCTCCGCGATTGCCGCGGCGTCGTCGCCGACGTGGCCGAGGTCCACCGGCTCGTAGTGCCAGCCCTGCGCCAGCGACAGCAGCATGGGACGGTTGGCGTCCCAGATCTGATGCGGCGCGGCGGGCAGCTCCGGCGAGGCGATGATCTCGTCGCCGGTCGACAGCACGCCCACCCGCAGCGGACGGTGCACCGGCAGCTCGGCGATGCCGAGCGCCGAGGCCAGCGCCAGGTCGGGCGCGCGCAGGCGGCGGCCCTTGCGCAGGGCAAGATCGCCGGCAGCCATGTCCTCGCCGGCCTTGCGGGTGTTGGCGCGCGGCTTGAGCGGCCCGTCGAAGACCACAGTTGTGCCATCAGTGTTGGTATCTTCCTCGAGCACGACCGTATCGACCCCCTCGGGCAGGATCGCCCCGGTGAGGATGCGCACCGCATCGCCCGGCGGCACGGCGTCGGCATAGGGCTGCCCGGCTGCCGCGCGGCCCGCCACCAGCGGCAGGCGCTGCACGCCGCTGCCGGTTGCGGCATGGGCAAAGCCGTAGCCATCCACCGCGGAGTTCGGCATCGGAGGGTTCGAGCGTTTGGCCGCCACATCCGCCGCCAGCACGCGGCCCGCGGCGCGGGCCGTGGCAATCGTCGTGGTGCCGGTCACCGGGCTGAGCGCGGCGCGCAGCTTGGCGAGCGCCTCGTCGACGGGCACCCAGCTCACGCCCTGCGGCATGGCGAAACAGTCGTCGCGCAGGCGCGGCGGAAGGAGGGGGCTGTCGGGATCGGAGGGCATGGGGGCCTCGCAGGGTTGGGGAAAGGCGCGATGCGCGGCCCGGGTCAGGGTCTCCTCGTGGCCGAGTCCGAGGATCCAGCCTTCCACTGCGTCGCCCTCTCGGGTCATGGCGTCAAGCTGTTGTGGGTCGAGCGCGCGCAGCGCCCCGGCAAGGATGCGTACCTGCGCGCGGTCCTTGATCTCGTCCGGCTCGGCCAGCGCGGCCACGGTCTTCGCGATCAGCGAGGGAAAGAGCTCGACCAGCGTGATCGGCGTGTCGTGCTGCTCGAAGGGGCGGACCGAGAGATCGGCGCCGAAGCGCGCGCGCAGGGCCTGCAGGCGGGGGATTCCGAGCAGCGCCTGCGAGCCGACCGAGCCGGTGGTGTAGAGCTTCCACACCGTCTGCGCGCCGGGGGTGGCGTCGCACGTGCGCCGTTCAGGCATCCTGTGGCCGTCCCGGCGCGTGCCCTTGCTCGGCAGGCGCGGGTCGTCAAACGTCTCGGGGCAGCCCCAGAACGGCCCGATCCCGGGGAAGAGATCGTTCAGCTCGGCGGCGACTTGAAAGCGGTTGTTGGCATTGTCCGGCGCATCCTCGATGCGCGCCGCCAGCGCCTCCCAGAGCCGCAGCGGACCCGGCGTACCGGTGAGCGCCTCGGCAAAGCCCCCCGGATAGGCGAAGGGGAAGTCGAACCCCGCCAGCACCCGCCGCCCGGCATCGCGCTCGGTCTCAAAGAGGGTGGCGAGGGTGTCGGTCGCGTCCGCGCGGGTCCGGTGGTAGCTGGCTTCGACGCTTCCTTCGCGGGCGATGCCGATCCAGATCGCATCCTTCGACGGCTTGGCGGGCGAGGGTTTCGAGGCCCCCGACCAGTCCACGACGACGAAAGTGTCGAAGCTCACAAGCCCACCTCGCGCAGGATGAAATCGGTGATGGCGGCGGTGTCGTCGAGGTCAAAGCGGGGTAGGGCGGTCTCCACCACGCTGTCGGCGGCCACGGCGCGGATGCTGGCGTTGGCGGGCGAGAGCAGCGGTTTGCCGGTCTCGGCGCGATGCGCCTCGATCTTCGGGTGCGGCGCGGTCTTGTAGCCCTCGATCAGCACCAGATCGACCGGGCTCAGCCTGGTCAGCAGCTCCTCCAGCGGTGGCTCGGGCGCATCGCGCAGCTCGTGCATCAGCGCCCAGCGATGCGGCGAGGCGAGCAGCACCTCGTGCGCGCCGGCCTGCCGGTGCCTGTAGCTGTCGCGGCCGGGCTGATCGACATCGGTGCTGTGATGCGCGTGCTTGAGCGTCGAGACCGACAGACCCCGGGCGCAGACCTCCGCCACCAGCCGCTCCATCAGCCCGGTCTTGCCGCAGTTCTTGCTGCCCGTGACGCCGTAGATCCTCACGACGCCAGAGCCTGCGCCCGCGCCAGATCTTCGGGCGTGTTGACGTTGAAGAAGGGATCGAAGGGCTCGGCGGAGAACAGCGCCTCGCCCGCGCCGTGCTGGTCGGTCCAGAGCACAACCTTGCGTAGACCGCCTTCGAGCGCCGCGCGCAGATCGTTTCGCAGCGACACCGGCCAGAGGCCGAACGTGGGGTGCCGGTTGATCTTCTTGCCGCCGCCGGACTTCAGCGCTTCGTCCCCGGAGCGCGGTGTGCAGGCCAACGCCAGCAGGTGCGGCGCCTCCTCGGCGGCGAGCAGCAGGCGCGGTACCAGATCGCAGGGAAAGAAGGGCGTGTCGGCGGCCACCGTCACGATGCTGTCGGCCCCCTGCTCGGCGGCCCAGTCGAGACCCGCCAGCACGCCCGCCAGCGGGCCGGGGAAGCCGGCGATCGTATCGGGCAGCACCGGCAGGCGATAGCGGGCAAAGCGCGCGGCCTCGCCGTTGGCGTTGAGCGCCAGCCCGCCCACTTGCGGCTCGATCCGGTCGATCACGCGTTGCAGCAGCGGCGCGCCGCCGATCTCCAGCAGCCCCTTGTCGCCGCCGCCCATGCGCGTGGCGAGGCCGCCTGCGAGGATCACCCCAAGCGGCTGTTGCAGCGGGCGGCTCATTCTGCGGCCTCACCGGCGGATTTGCGACGGGACTTGCGGTCTTCCTCGGGCACCGAGGCAGGATCCACATCGCGTACCAGCCGTTCCTCGCCCGAAAGACACACGAAGCGTTGCCCACGCATCCGGCCGATCAGCGTCAGCCCCACCTGCCGGGCAATCTCGACGCCCCAGGCGGTGAAACCCGAGCGCGAGGCCAGCACAGGAATGCCCATCAGCGCGGTCTTGATCACCATCTCCGAGGTCAGCCGCCCGGTGGTGTAGAGGATCTTGTCCTCGGGCCCCAGCCCATGTTGGAACATGAAGCCCGAGATCTTGTCGACGGCGTTGTGCCGCCCGACATCTTCCATGTAGACCAAGGGCTTGTCCCGCTCGCAAAGCACGGTGCCATGGATCGCCCCGGCCTCGAGATAGAGCGAGGGGGTGGTGTTGATCTCTTTCCCCAGCGCGTAGAGCCAAGAGGTGCGGACCTCGGCTTGCGGCAGGGATAGCCCCTCGAGCCCCTCCATCATGTCGCCGAAGACGGTACCGACGGCGCAGCCCGAGGTGCGGGTCTTCTTCTGCACCTTTTCCTCGTAGGAGGTCTCGCGAAGGGTGCGCACGACGACGGTCTCGATCTCGTCGTCGTAATCGACGCCGGTCACGACGTCATCGGCGCGCAGCATCCCCTGATTGCGCAGGAACCCCAGCGCCAGATACTCGGGATAGTCGCCGATGGTCATCGCGGTGACGATTTCCTGGCGGTTGAGATAGATGGTGAGCGGGCGCTCCTCGACCACCGAGATCTCGGTCTCGGCACCGGTCTGGTCGGTGCCCGAGATGCGCCGGGTGAGGCGCGGGTCGGCGGGGTTCGGGAGCAGGGGAATTTCGGGCATGCGGGTGATCTTGCGCCTCCTCTGGCCTGCACGTCGGGCATCTTGTAACCTGCGACGCGGAGTTTCAAGGGGACGAGCATGCTTGGGTACGTAACGGGTCTGGGCCGCGGCGAGGTCGATGTGCTGATGCGCGAGGTGGCGGACCGCCTGCGCGCCGAGGGCGTGCCGCTCGCCGGCGCTGTGCAGCACAACATCGAGACCGGGCCGACCAGCAAGTGCCACATGGACCTGCAGGTCCTGAGCGGCACGGACGTCGTGCGCATCAGCCAGGACCTCGGGGCGCTGTCGCGCGGGTGTCGGCTCGATCCGCAGGGGCTCGAAAGGGTTGTCGGGCTGGTGAGCGCCGGGCTGCAGAAGGGCGCGGCGTTGCTGCTGGTCAACAAGTTCGGCAAGCAGGAGGTCGACGGCCGCGGCTTCCGTCCGGTGATCGGCGAGGCGCTGTCGGCGGGCGTGCCGGTGCTTGTGGCAGTGAACGCCGGCAACCTGGATGCCTTCCTCGCCTTCGCCGAGGACCTGGCCGAGCCGCTTGCTCCGGATGTCGATGCGGTGACCGACTGGTGCCGCGCGCGGATCCGCGAGGCGAAGGCGGCCTAAAGCCTCAGAGCCAGATCGTCGCGCAGCGGTTGCCGCTCTCGGCGATGATCTTGGCACCCGCGCTGAGCGCGATCTGCAGCATGGCGCGGTTGTCGTGGGAGAAACTGGCCTCGACGGTCTCGATCCCCATGTCCCGCGCATGGCCGAGCGCGGCGGAAAAGAGCTGCCGCCCGTAGCCGCGCCCCTGGTAGGCATCCTCGACCGAGAGCGCGATCTCGGCATGGGTCTTGGCAACGCGGTAAATCTCGAGCACGGCGCGGGTGTCGCCGTCGGCCTCCAGTCCCAGAACCAGATCAGGACGGCAGGACTCGGCGCGGCGCTTCAGCCACTCGTCGCCGACGCGGCTGTGAAAGCGGCTGCGGATCGCCGCGGCGCTGAGGCGTTTCCAATGGCCATAGAGCAGCGCCGCCGCCCGATGGACGGAGCCTTCGGTCGTTACGGTGGTCAGCACTGCCTCTGCGGTCGCCATGGGTCATCCTTTCTGCACCGGCGGTGAGATAGAGATGGGCGGCCTGTCGGACCACCGACAATTCGGAGATCCCGCCATGCACCCGGGTCATAACAACAACGTGATCAGCTGGCGGCGGCGCTTGGCACAAAAGGCGTGGGACGGAGCCGCGCCGCGGACTTCCTGATCCTGCTGTTTCCACCCCGGGGGGGGCCGCGACTCGAGCGGCGCGGGACATGGTGCCACGCTCACGCCAGGGCCGGCGCGT
>NZ_JAAGOZ010000073.1:0-3218 GCF_010499845.1 Salipiger sp. PrR007
GCCCGGCCGGAAGCGGTCACACGCCGCTGCGTCTCATCCTGATTGACGCGGAATCTCATCCTGTTTGTCGCGCCGCATCCTCGGCGCCTACAGCGAGGACGAGTTCGAACGCATCCTGTCAACGCTTGAGCTGCGGAAACATCCCTCTGACTGGAATCTGGATGAAGCGCATCCGATCACCTCGATGATCGCATCATCCCATGATGAACGTATCCTGCTGATAGAGAACGACCGCGAGGTGGCGGAGGGCCCGTTGATCTGGGACGGCCGCCCGCTGGGGCCGCATGTCTATGTATTGAACGGGCCAGATGATGGCACACGGGGCATGAGGTGGCAGGCGCTGACCTACGATGATGCGGCGCGCGCAGAGCACGACCTGACGCGGGTGCGCTCGGATGACGCGTTCTCCAGTCTAATCTCGGAACGCAGTCATCCCGGAATGATTTTTGTCTTCACCGACTTGCCATTGCATCCTGACCGGCGTTCAGGCCGGGATTTCGTGATCATGTCCTGATGGGGGGCTCCATGCATAGACTTGCCACTCTGCTTGCGCTCATCGCGACACCGGCCAGCGCGGCAAGCTGGGACATCACCGCACTCAACGGCGCCCCGACCGAAGGCGCCCCTGTGCTGACCCTCGAGGAGGACGGGGCGCTTTCGGGTCACACGGGCTGCAACCGTCTCTCGGGCCACGGACAGATCGAGGACGGCAGATTGACGCTGACCTTGCCATTAGCGACCACGCGCGTGGCTTGCCCGGCGTCGCTGTCACAGCAGGAAGCGCGTCTGCGCGACCTTCTGGGAAGCGGCGCGCGCGTGGAGTCCGAGGGCGACGGGCTTCGGTTGACCGGCGCTGGCGTGACCGCGTTGCTGATCCCGCAGGAGCGCGCGCCCGACATTCGCGACGCGGCTTATGTGATCGTCAGCGGCGTCGATGCCACGCTCAACATTCGATCCGAGCCGAGCACGGCCAGTGGCGTGCGCGCCCGTGCCTCGCTGGGCCGCGTCATGAAGAACGATGGCTGCGAGGAGCGACCTGATCGCGCCTGGTGCCGGGTCCGCTTCATCGACAATAGCGGCACGGACGGATGGGCCGCTGCGGAGTATCTCGCCGCAGCGACGGCGATGCGTCGGGCCGCCGCAGAGCTTTTCGACGAGATCGGGCGGCTTGACTGCCAGCTCTCGGGCGGTGCGGTAGAACGCTGCGACTTCGGCGTCTCGCGGGAGGGCAGAGGCGGCGGCACAATGCTGGTGTACCTGCCGGAAGACCGCCACCTGCTGCTCAGCTACGACGGCACGGAACTTGCCCTATCCGACGGAGAGACAGACGTGCCCGCGCAAATTGCCCCGATCAATGAAGGACTGAGCGTGGTGACCGACACGGCAACGTTGAGCGTACCGCTTTCGCCGTTCGCGGGCGGGTAGGCGCGGCGAAGACCATGTCATGCGCCAAAGCCAAACCGGCAGGACCATCCCGCATCGGCTGGGCTCTTGCGACGCTGGCTGCGTGGACTGTCATTACATTTGGCGGTGCGCTTCTTCTTCGGCCGGCGGAGCGCGGGCTCGATGAGATTGTGACGCAGGGTGTGCTGTGGCAGGTCGTGCTCGCCGCGGCGATGTTGGTCGTAGTGAGCATCTGGCGGGGCTGGAGTGATCTGGGGCTCAACGCGCCCGAGCGTGGCACGCTTCGGTTGCTTTGGTTTCCGCTGCTGCTTGTGGCGCTGCAAATGCTGCTGGCACTTCTGCTGGGCCTTCCTTCTGCGGGGGTGGGCGCATTGATCCTGCTCAACACCGCCTGCGTCGGGGTCTCGGAAGAGGTTATGTTTCGCGGCGTGCTCTATCGTGCGTTTCGCCAAAGGATGAAGATTTGGCCGGCGATCCTGCTGACGTCGGTTCTGTTCGGCGCGGTGCATGTGCTGAACGGCGTCATCACCGGCGCATTTGCGGATGCGTTGCGACAGGCGCTCGTCGCCAGCTGTTCCGGTCTGCTGCTGATCCCGTTGGCGCTGGTGCTCCCCGGGTTGCTCTACGCGCTGTGGCTCTTGCGTCATGTGCATCGCGCGCCACCTGCCGGTGACCGGCAGGCCGCAGGGATGGCAACGCGATGAGCCGATGGCACTTGCGGATTTTTCGCGCTGTCTTCTCGATTGCCTGGGCTCTGAGCGCGGGGCTTGCCGGGCTCATCATCGCGAGCCTGTTGCTCGCCGATGGTCCAACCACCGCGCCCCGGTACGTGGCAATCAGCCTGACGGTCAGCGCGATCCTTCTCGGCCTCGCCGTCCTGCTCTTCGGCATTAAAGGGGAGATCACGGCTCTGGCCCGAGCCATTGCGGCGCATGGCGAGGAAATGCAGGGCCCTCTGTCACGCCTCGCAACGTTTCTGCTCTTGGCTGGCGCCGGTCTGGTGCTCCTGCTCGCTGGGCTCATTGCCGGGGTGATCGCCCGTATTCTCGACGGGGCCGCCGTGTTCGGATGACCTGCGTGGGCGGCCTCGCGCGATCAGCCTGCTCTGGTCCGTCGCAGTGGCCTTTTGCTAAGTCTTTGGCCGGAGGGGCGTGCCACCCATGAGGTCAGCGGCACGGGCCCAACTTGGTCTCAGAACCGAACGGTTCCGCTGCCGATCTCGAGACCGCCGTAGGTTGCGCTCTTGGGCTTTCCGCCGTCGTCATAGAGAACGGTGGCATTGCCGCTTTGCCCGCCAGTGCAGGCGAGCGGGCGGATTTCGCTGCCGCCGGGTTTGGGATCGCTGTAGACCGCCGAGCAGAAGGCGCCGCCGGCGACGGTTACTCCCAAGGCGTAATTGCCATCAGAACGTTCGCGTATGGTGCCCGAGGCCGTGCCACCGGTGCTATTGGCCCCCGTACCGCTCATCGTGTCTTCCATGCAGCCTGCGCAAAGCAGCAGGACCGCGGTGGCGATCAGTGGTGACTTCATTGAGTACTCCTATCCCTCGCAAACTTTTCTGGATTTGGTCGTGAGGTCTGGTTCCCATGTGGGGGCGTCCAAGGCTCGCTGCGTGGTGGGGGCCCCGGACCTTGGCCGGTGGATCACCAGGCGGTGATCCGTTCCTCGGGCGGCAGCCACATTGGATCGCCTTCCTCGATGCCGAAGGCCTCGTAGAAGGCCGGCAGGTGCTGAAGGGCGGCAATTGCGCGGTAGGGCGACGGCGCGTGCGGATCGCCCGCGACCAGCAGGCGATCATAGGCCTCGGTCGATTT
>NZ_JAAGOZ010000074.1:0-3162 GCF_010499845.1 Salipiger sp. PrR007
GTGAGCGTCACGAGCTGGCCGCTGTCGACCGGCCTTGACGGGCGGATCGCTCTCAGCGGAAGGACTTTGCCCTGCGCGGCATGAAGTGCGCGCGGATGGCGACGACGGCCTTGGCCACCTTCGCGACAGCGGCGGCATCAAGATTGACACGCGGGTCGGCCATTTCTCTGATTGGTCCTATCAGGTCGCCCTCGGCGCCCTGCAATACCGGTTTCCAGAGCCTGGGCGCGAACTTCGTCCCGAGCAGGAAGCCACCTGCCCACAGGTAGGGCGCAGCCGCCGCATCGCCGTGCGCCACCAGCCGCGGGCGCCAGGTCCCGGGCGTGTCGCCCAGCCCCGAGGAGATCGTGTTGTAGGCCGCAACCAGGGACTGGACTGCCTTGGCCTCGGTCGTGTGCTCGGGCGCCATGAGGGCACCTTCGCCTACAAAGGATGGGATCCATTGGCGAGGATCGATGAAGCGCGGCCCGATGATGAGCGCGGTGAGGTATCCATCCAGGGTCTGCGGATCGGTGGCGGGTGGACTGGGGCGCTGCGCACGGAGGACGTCGAAGAAGTCCTTCTCGTCGAGCATGAGCCGCTTCGGCGCACTGGTCGGGGTGGATGTGTTCATGCAGCCTGCGCCTCCAGAGTGTCGTTGGCCTTGGCCAGGCGTGCCGCCTTCCAGGTCCAGGGCAGAAGCTCATCGAGCCGGTTGATCGTGGTGCGCCCCGAGACGATGCGCTCGAGCACATCGGAGAGCCAGGTCTCTGGGTCAATGTCGTTCATCTTGCAGGTGTTGACCAGCGAGGCCAAGACAGCCCAGCTCTCGCCGCCGCTGGCAGAGCCGGCGAAAAGTGCGTTCTTTCTCGTTAGGCATACCGGCTTGATGGCGCGCTCGACGATGTTGCTGTCCACCTCGATCCGACCGTCCTGCAGGAAGACAGTCAGTCCTTGCCAATGCTTCAAGGTATAGGCCGCGGCCTTGCCAATCGAGGACTGCGACGCGACGGCGTCGCGGATCTCTGTCAGCTGCCGCTTCAGATCATCCATCAAGACTGCACTCTCGGCCTTGCGCACCGCCAGCCGCTCGACATCGCTCAGGCCACGGATACGCTTCTCCACCTCATAGACCTTGGCGATCCGGCCCAGGACCTCGAGCGCCGCCCGCGACTGGGTCGTCTTGAACACGTCCGCAAACTTGCGCCGGGCATGGGCAAGGCAGAAGGCAAGCTCGAGCGGGGCGGCGTTGCTCTTGCGACGCTGCTTGGCCACGGTCTTGTAAGCGCCAAACCCATCTACCTGGAGAACGCCGGCAAAGCCGCCCAGGTGCGCCAGAAGATCCTGCGCGCCGCGTCCCTCGGTGTAGACATAGGCCACGGCTGGCGGTGCGGGGCCCCGCCAGTTCCGGTCGTCGATGGCATAGGCCCAGAGCTGGCTCACCTTGGTTCGGCCGCGGCCGGGGGCGAGCCGGGGCAAAGGTGTCTCGTCACAAAATACCCGCGGCTGCGCCTGGATGAAGCGCAGCAACCGCTCATGCAGGGGCTTGAGCCACCAGGCGGCGCGTGCGATCCAGCCGCCCAGCGTGCCGCGGTCAAGCTGGACGCCATGGCCGGCGAAGATCTGCGTCTGCCGGTACAGCGGCAGGTGCCATGCAAATTTGGCGGCCACAACATGGGCCACCAGCGCCGTGCTGACCATGCCACCAGACATCACCCGTGCAGGTGCCGGCGCTTGAACGACGCGCTCCTGGCAGTGCCGGCAGGCATACTTCGGACGGATCGTGCGGATGACACGCAGCCGCGCGGGCACGACATCCAGCGCTTCGCTGACATCCTCGCCGATGCGCACCCGCAGGGCGCCACAGCAGGCATTGCCTGCGTCTTCGGGTTCGATGACGACCTCGACGCGGGGCAGATGCCGCGGCAGTGCCCCCATGTTGCGTGCCGCCGCGCGCGGCGTGGCGGTCTTTGGCGCGTCCCGCCCCTCTAGCGTCGTCGGGGCGTCATCATTTGCAGCTGCAGGCACATCCGCCAGGTCCCCGAGATCGAGGGCAGTCTGCGTGGGATCAAGCGTCGCAAGCTTCTCGGATTTGGCGCCGAAGATCATGATCCGCAGCAGGGTGGCATAGACGCGCAACTCTGCATTCTCGGCCTGAAGGGCCTTCACGAGCCGCGTCAAACCGGGCGCATCAGTTGGGATCAAAGTGCTGTCAGCCTGCATGGCGAACCATACCATGCAGGCGACAAAACTCAAATAAATACAGATAGTTCAGGCAATATATACGGGCCTTTTGACAGCTGGGCGTCGAGCCTTCGTCCAATCCAGGCCGGCCAGGAGCAACCCGAACTCCTCGCGCGTCAGCACCATCGCGCCATCCCCGGGAGCAGGCCAGGTGAACCGGCGGCCCTCAAGCCACTTCGTGGCCAGAACCATGCCGCTGCCGTCCCAAAAGATCAGTCGCAACCTGTCCGCGCGGCGCGGTCGGAAGATGAAGACATCACCGCAATACGGGTCGGCTGCGAGCGCGCTGGCGACGATCGCTACCAGTCCGTTGATGCCGCGCCGGAAGTCGATCGGCGTCGTGGCGACGACGATCTTCACGCCACCTGTCGGCAGGATCATGGTGCGCGCAACGCCGCGACGAGCGCAGTCACAACAACGGGGTCGACGGGCCCGGTCAGGACCATGCGGCCCCCTCCGATCTCGAGCTCGATCCGGCCGCAGGCCGTGCTGCCCGGCTCTTCCGGGCGCCGCTCCGCGGCAGGCAGCGGAGCTTCCGGCGCGGCAAGGGTGATCGGCACGAAATGAAACGGCTCCTGCGGCGGGGTCACCCTCCGGCGACCCCGCGCGCTGCCGCTGACGCCAGCCTCCCGCCGCCAGACAGTGAGCAGCCCACGATGCACGCCCCAGCGACGCGCGACGTCGGAGATGTTCGCGCCCGGCACCGCGCTCTCCGCCACGATCTGCGCACGCTCATCATCGGTCCAGTTACGGCGGCGACGGCGCCCGGTGATCACCTCGATCCGCTGATAGTCACGGGCTTCATGCATGACTTGATGCATGGCATTATCTGTACTCTTCGGCTCGTCGAAGCTCATCGGCAAACTCTCCTGAAAGTGCGTGCCGACTATCTCTGGCGCGCAGAGCTCACCCGCAAGATGACCCGCTCGTGACGCTCAC
>NZ_JAAGOZ010000075.1:0-3007 GCF_010499845.1 Salipiger sp. PrR007
TCGCGATAGATCACGTCCCGGCAAAGCGGATGGGTCTCGGCCGCCACCGAGATGGCGCGAGCTTGGGTCAGGTCATCGAGCAAAGCGGTAGATTCCTTCGAGCTTCCCGCGCCAGCTGGCGCCGCTCCATCGCTCGATGCGGCTGCAGTATCCGGCATCGTCGAGCGTGTGGAGCATGTCGGTATTGTCGAGCGCATAGCCCAGGTGCAGCGGGCGCCCCGCCATCATGAAGAGCAGGGCATCGCCCTCTTCGGCGACTTCGACGCGCCGGAACCGCGGGCGAAGCTCATCCACGGCGCCACGCCGCAGCGCCTCGGTCATCGTGCAGGCCGGGTCAGGGATCACCACGCCGCGCCGGGCGAGGTGCAGAGCAATGAAGAGTCCCAGGCAGTCAAAAGCGGCCGGGCCCCGCCCCCGCACCGCGTAAGGCAGGCCGATCCAAGCATCGGTCCACATGGATCAGAAGAGCGCCGGAGTCGTGCCGGGCGTCATTTCCAGATAGCCGAACTGCTCTTGCAGGATCGGTTCGATTGTCATCACGCCGCTGATGGTCAGCGCGTCGTATTCAATACCGGTGATCTCGACCTCGAAGGGGCCGACCTCGATGACATCAGGATGCGAGGTCAGCACGTAGACCACCCGGCCTAGCACCTCGCCGGTGATCGCCCGGAACTGGCCGATGATCTCGCGTGAGACGTTCGACGCGGTCCACTTGAGGACGGGGAAGCCTTCGTCTTCATCATCCGGAAGAGTGATCTCGAACGGAAACGGCAGGTATTCCTCGCCGGCATGTGTCACCGGCTCGTCGTTTCGAACGAAGCGCACGGGATCGCCCCAGTCAGGATGCGACAGCTGCACGAGCGGCACCACAACAGCAGCGCTGGCGTCGGCATAGACCGCAGCGAGGAGGCGTTCGCTGACCTGCCTCATGGCAGAATCTCCAACTCGGCGGCGACACTCACACCGAGCTTGTTCGGCGTGATCTTGTACTCGCCCGCAAAGCAATAGGTGTGCGGTTTGCCGGTAACGGGATCAGTTGCCGAGAATGAGAGCACACCGTTTCCGAGGGCGGTCCGGTAAAACTCCTCGAACTGCGCAAGCTGCGCGACGGTGAGATACCCGATTTTTCCCGAGAACGGTCGCCGGGCGGCGCTGGTGCGCAGGCGGCGCTGCGGCGGGCCGACATCCGGCTTGTAGCGCAGGATGTGCCCAGTCGGGCCGCTGAGTTGGTAGCCGCTCCGAGCGGAGAAAAACGGCAAGTCTGCTGGCCAGTTGGGCATGCTCATGCTCCTCTCGGTCGGCCCTTCAGGCCGAAGGTTTGGTTCATCATGTTTTGCCCGCGCTCGCTGCGCAGGTAGCCGCCAACCGCATTCTCGACCATGCGAACATTGATACCTGCGGGACTGGCCTGCACTTCGGCGCCTGTTCCCGGCAGCGTTTCGATGTTGACGGGGATTTCGACCTTCGGGGCGGTCCCGCGCCAGGCGCCCCCGCCCGCGGACGCGCCGGGCAGCGCCCCACCTTCGGCAAACTTCGGCACCTCTCGCCTGCGCAGCGCTTCCATGAACTCAAGCCCGTAGTAATCCACCGACGCGGCGGGCTGCATGAACTCGCCCCGCGAGCCCCAGAACAGCAGGTTGTCCTGCTTCTTACTGCCGGGGCCTCGCAGCATGCCGGCCGCGCGCGGCACGCTCTGGAAGCCGCCACCCCCCGCGCGGCGCGGCAGCGGTCCGCCCGTAGAGTAAAGCCCGCCCGAGGCCATTGCGCCGGCACTGCCGGTATATCCGGAGGCCGCGCCAGAGCCGGAAAACGAGAGCGTGCCGCCTGGCCCGAACACACCTTCCATGAGCAGGGCGAGTTGCTGCCAGACCGGGTCCCAAGCGATCTGCCAGAGCTTGTCGAGCAGGTAGTCACCGAAGTCGTCGACAAAGCCTCTCCACCCTTCCCCACCGGGCTTGAGGTTTTCGAAGAGCCGCGACATTTCATTGCGATAGCGTTCAAGCCGAGCGGCGCGATCTTCATCGGTATCACCGGTTTCTTCGTCGCGCTTGTCAGCCGCATCCCGCGCCGCCATCAGCTTGCCGTAGGCCTCGGCCTGCTCATTGATCACGTCGATCAGCTTGCGCCCATCCTCAGCCAGCGCGGTCTCGGGGTTGATCCCAGCCTCTTTCGCGCGGCGCACCGCCTCATATTGGAAGGTGAGCCGCGCCTGCGCCTCGACGCTCTGGCCCGCCAGCTCGGCCTCGAGCTTCAGCTGCTCGAGCTGCTCGGCACCGGTGTCGACAACCTTTTTCAGCGCTTCGGCGCGCGCGAGCGCAGCCTCTGCCGACCGGGTGCTGCCGAAGGCCGCGGCCTCTTCAAGGCGGCGCTTTTCGTTGATGCCGTTGTTGTGCCCGGCAAGCCCGCCAATCGCATCGGCGACGCCTTGCGCATTGCCGCCGCGAAGCGCCGAGACAACGCCGCCGAGATCGCCGCCCGCACGGAACTCGCCCGTGCCGTAGTTGTGCAGCAGCGAGGCAAGGCTGCCCTTCTGATCGTCCGAAAGCGCTGCGAATGCGGTCTCGCCAATCTGCGCGGTGATGGCGTCGAAATAGTCCCGAATCCGCCGATCAAGATCGAGCTCGGCCTGGGCGCGGGTGATCGTCATGCCCTCGGCGACCCGATGCGCCTTACCATCCGGCGTCGTGTAGGTGTCCGAGCCATAGCCCGCGCGCCAGCCGCTGTTGTAGCGCTTGCCATTCTTGTAGGACCAATCGGGATAGGCGTCGGGCCGGAAGTCCTCTTTTTCGCGGATCAGCTTTTTGGCCGCATCGATCCCTGATTTGAGGTTCGTTTCCGCGTTCGCGAGCCTCTCCACTTCATCGGCGGCCTCGCGCGCGCTTTCTGCCGCCGCATCGAACGGACGCTGGTTGGCAATGCTCTCGTGCAAACCTTCGATCTCGCCGAGCTGCTCGGTCAGCTCCTTTTGCTTCGTCTCAACCTTGACCAGCCCCGCGACGTTCTCGCG
>NZ_JAAGOZ010000076.1:0-2658 GCF_010499845.1 Salipiger sp. PrR007
TGTGGCGCGACATCGCAGTTGAGTGCTGAGCGACATCGCAGGTGGATGACGGTGACGTTTTTTGACGGTGCCGGTTTGCGGCCGTCAGATCAAGTTTCGATGTCGCTGCTCAATGTCGCTGGCCGCGAGTTGTCCTTTGCTGTGGCGATCTCCTTTTCGGGCTGTTGTTTGTCGCGGTCATCTTCGATGTCGCTGAGCGATGTCGCGGCGGCATAGGCTGCACGGCGTCGGTAGCTTTCGACGTTCATCTCGAAGATTGTCGCATGGTGAACGAGCCGATCGATGGCGGCGATGGTCATCGCCCTGTCGGGGAAGATGGCGTCCCAACCACTGAACGGCTGATTGGCCGTAATCATGATAGAGCGCCGCTCGTATCGTGCGGAGATGAGCTCGAAGAGGGCGCTGGTCTCGGCCTGATCTTTTCGCACGTACGACAGGTCGTCGAGGATGAGCAGGTCGAACTTGTCGAGCTTCGCGATCTCCTGAGTGAGCGCCAGGTCCTGCCGCGCCACTTGCAGGCGTTGGACCAGGTCCGACGTTCTTGCCATAAGCACACGGTACCCTCGTTGGATGAGTTCGTATCCGATGGCCCCCGCGAGGTGCGTCTTGCCCGAGCCGGGCGGGCCGAAGGCCAGCAAATTGTGCCCTGCCTGCAGCCAGCTGTCGCCTTCGACCAGCGCTCTGACGCGGGCCTGGCTCAAGGTGGGGACCGCCAGGAAGTCGAAGGCGTCGAGCGTTTTCCCTTGCGGCAGTCTTGCAGCGGCAAGATGGCGTTGGATGCGGCGCTGTTCCCGCTCGCTCAGCTCCAGCTCGCACAGCGCCGCCAACAAGCGTTCGGCCGGCCAACCCTCCTTGTCGGCACGGGTGCAGAACTCCGGCCAGAGGCGGGCAACCGTGGGCAGCCTGAGCGCCGTCAGTAAGGTCGGCAGTGTTGCGGTTTCCACGGTCATGCTCATGCGGCCGCTCCCTGTCCTTGGATCAGGTCATCGTAGCTGCCGGCAGAGGGGATGCAGACCGGGACATCGGGCCCACCATCGCCTTCGGTCCGCGTGAAGCGGGAGCGCAGGTCCCCGAGGACCGGAAGTTCGCCTCGGGCAAGGATTGCCGAGAGGGCGGCGGCCAATTCCGCCTCGCAGGTCTGATCATGGGCGAGCCACAGCAGGCCGACTATGATCCGGCAGGCTTGCCGCAGCGGTCCGGCAGCCGTCAGCGCGTCCCAGCATCGGCGGTATTCCGTGCGAGGGAAGAGCGCGTCGCGATAGGTCAGGTTGGCGAAGGCCTGAGGCTTGGCCCGCAAGCTGTGGATGACGTGATGGTAGCTAACGACATAGCCATGGCCCCCACGTCCGCCGGCAGGCGGGCGCCCGCGCGGTAGGGTCTCGAGGGGTGTGCCGCCGAGGAACAACTCCAGGCGATCATCGAAGATGCGCAGCTTCAGCTCGTAGCCGATCAGGCGAGAGTGAACGGTGTAGAACACCTTTCGGAACACGAAGCCGCCCGACGAGGTCACCCGCACGCGCGCCTCGTCGTAATCACAGCTACGGCGCGCCGGAAGCGGCTGCAGATGTGGCCGTTCGACCCTCAGGCGGTCCCGATGCCGTGCATTGTGGCGCGCGACAACCTGGGCCACGAAGTGTCGCCAGCCGTCCAACTCATCGAAGTCATGACTGCCACGCAGCAGCAGGGCCTGCTCCAAGCGGGTCTTGAGATGCCCGTGCCGGCTCTCGATAGACCCGTTTTCGTGTGCAATGCCGCGATTGTTCCGGGTCGCTTCCATGCCGTAGTCGGCACACAGCGCGTCATAGCGTGTGCGCAGGTCCTCTCGGGCATCCCGATCGAGATTGGCGAAGGCGGCCGACAAGCTGTCCGTCCGATGTTCGCGCGGGGCGCCGCCGAGAAGCCATAGGGCGTTCTGCAATCCGCCAGCCAAGGCGGTGTAGCTCTCGCCACCAAGCACCACCTCGGCATGCTCCCAGCCCGAGTGGACCAGGGTGAAGTGATAGATCCGATGCGCCAAGGGCACTCCGGCAATCGTGACGCCGAGCGCGCGCGCGTCGAAGAAGTCGGACATGCCCTCCCGTCCCGGCGGGTGTGACTGGCGGAAGATCACTTCCTTGTCCGGCCCGTGTTCGGCGCGCCAAAGCCGCATCCGGCGCTCCAAGGTGCGGCGCGCAGAGCTCAGGTCCCGGTCCGGATGACGGTACTGCATCTCCTCGAGCACCGCGATCGGCCGAAGGCCCGGTGTCGCTTCGATCAGCGGAACGATCTCTTCATCCCAAAGGCCGGCCAAAGGGTCGGGTTTGCCGCCTCCGTGTCGGCGCTCACGTCGTTTCTGAGATGGAGGGCGGGGGTCGCGTTCGATCCGGGCTCCGGTGCTGACACTGAAGCCGGCCTTGGCTGCCGCAATCTTTTGCGTGTGATGCTGTCGAAGGGTCATGTAATCCTCGTGTTGTCGGTCGGTGATGAAACGGCCGGGCATCCGATCCTCTTCTTGGTCGTCGAAGATCGGACCACCCTGACCGCCGTCACCGCCAACCGCACGGGGTAAACCCGCGCGAGATTTTGGGGGAAGCTACATCCGGGCTACGCCCGGCTTCCGCTTCCCCCAAAATCACCACCTGCAATGTCGCGCTGTTTCACCAGCGGTGTCGCTGCACA
>NZ_JAAGOZ010000077.1:0-2641 GCF_010499845.1 Salipiger sp. PrR007
GCCGGTGTCGCCTGGGCCGAGGACTACAGCGCCGTCTCGGCACCGGAGCTGAGCGCCGCGGCCGTCGCGGCGGTGGACGCCGAAGATGCCGATAAGCTCCTGACGATCCTGCAGGAGATGCAAAGCCGCAGCATGTATTTCTTCGAAGGCGACGAGGCGCTCTGCCGACGAGAGCCGCCGAAGGTCGGGCTGCTCGCCAAGCCGGGGTTCAACTTCGGCACGGCGCGCACCGCCTATCAGACCTTCAACAAGGTGCAGCGCCTCGAAGAGCAGAGCTGCACCTGCCCGCAGGCGGCACGCTCCTTCGAGGAGTTCTCAGTCGAGTTCCTTGGCGTGATGCCCGAAGACATCACCGAGACGGACATGGCGAAGCTGCGCGAGTACAATATCGCGAACGAATACGACGTGTCCGACACCTACCGGTCCTTCCGGAACAAAACCTGCCGGGACGCGCCCTGATGGCCATCATTGCAGATGTCCTGTCGGCGGTGGACACCACAGCCGCGTCTGTCGGGGCCGCGGCCTACAACGAGGTGGCGGGCTCGGTCATCCCGGTGTTCCGCGTCGGCGCGGTGCTCCTCGTGGCGATGACCGGGATCAACCTGGCCATCCAGGCCGTCCCGATGACGCTCCGCAATGGGCTGAGCCTCATCACGCGCATTGCCCTGGTCATGATATTCCTGTCCTCCTTCGCCAATTTCGATGCGGTCTATGGCGTTCTGACAGAAACCCCCAGCCAGTTGGGCGGGACCGTACTCTCGGCCGCCACAGGGGCGACCGTGACAGACCTGTATCGCGGGTTGGACGAACTCTATGGCGATGCGCTTGATCTGGGCCAAGCGGTCTCGGAAAACGGCTCCTACATCTCCGGCGCCCTCGCCAGCCTGCTCATGTTTCTCATCGCAGCCTTGATGGCGACCATCTCCATCGTCGTCATCTGCGCTGCGAAACTGATGATCGCGGTGCTGATCGTTGTGGGGCCGCTGGCGATCGCCTGCACGCTCTTCAAGCAGTCAGCGCCGATCTTCGAGACCTACGCAAAGCTCGCCCTGGGGTTCGCCTTCGTGCCCCTGCTGACCGCAGCTATGGCCGGCTTCACCATTGCGACCAGCAAGATGCTCGCGCCCGATCCCGCGAGCGCCGAGACCATTGGCGACATCATCGGCTTCGTGGTGGTCATGATGCTCGGCACCGGGCTCATGTTCATGGTCCCAACCATTGCCCAATCCCTCGGCTCGACCGCCATCGGCCTCGGGCAAGCTGCCTCCGGCACCTACCAGCAGGCCAAGTCCCACAGCTATGGCGCCGTGGCCGGCGCCCGCGGCATGGCTGAGGGCATGACCGGGCGCAAGGAACCCAAATACGGGATCAGCTCCGGCGCCCGCCGGGAGGGCCATGCGGCCGGCGCGGCAATCTCGAGCGCCGCGGGCGGCGCGCCTGGCAGCGCGGCCGCGGCCGCCCGGCTCGCGGTGTCCCTGGCGCAGAAATCCGTCGCCAAGAGCGGCAAGTAATCGGCCCGCGAAGGAGGTTTTGGTGAAAGAACACAGCTTCGATACGGACATCATCATGGCCCCGCGCCGCAGCGAAAAGCGCGCCTGGATCGTCGCCGGCGTTGCCACCGGCGTCTCGGTCCTCATGGCCGCCTCCATCGCCACGATGATGCCGCTCAAGACAACCGAGGTCTTCACCGTTCTGGTAGACCGCGACACCGGCGCGGCCGAGCGCATCATGCAGGTGCAGCCTACTGGCATCGAGGATGAACAGGCGGTGAAGGAAAGCCTGCTGGTCTCTTACGTGTCGGACCGCGAGTCCTTCCTCATGGCCGGAATCCAGGAGCGTCTCGAAAGCGTGCAGCGCCGCTCGGCCGGCGGCGCCCGCCGCTCGCTGGTGGCCCTCTGGAGCAATGACAGTGACAATGAGACCTACCCGCCCCGCCTCTATGGGCAGGGGGCGGAAGTCACCGTGAGGGTGAAGACCATCACCTTCCTCGAGCCGACCGTCGCCCAGGTCCGCTATGAGAAGACGCTGCGCACGCCCCGGCAGGACAGCGTCACCCGTCCCTTCGTCGCCGTCATCGGTTTCGAGTTCCAGCCGCGCGAGGAACGCGCCCTCGAACGGGTCTGGGAAAACCCGCTCGGCTTTACGGTGACCAGTTTCAATGTCTCGGCCGAGACGCTGGGAGGCTAATCATGCGATACGCCAAAGCCCTCGCGATTTCCGCCCTTCTGCTCCTGCCGCTACCGGCACTGGCCGAACGCGCGCCACAAACCATGGGCCAGGACGCCCGCGTGCGCTCGGTCTGGTACAACTCCTCCGACGTGATCCGCGTCGACACAAACCTGCGGACCAATACCGCGCTCGAGCTCGGCCGCGGCGAGCGGATCGAGCAGGTGCTTTTGGGGGATTCCGAAGCCTTCGATGTCGAGGTTCTGTCGAACCGCAACACGGTCTCGGTAAAACCGGTTATCGCCAGCGCCCACAGCAACATGACCATCTACACCTCGCGTCGCGCCATCGCCTTTGTCCTGACCGAAGGCCGCAGCAAGACCCCGACCTACCGCGTCGCGGTCAAATATCCCGAGGACCAGCCGGCTGCCCGGGCCTCGAGCACGCCTAAGGCCATCGGCACCCGCGACACCGG
>NZ_JAAGOZ010000078.1:0-2637 GCF_010499845.1 Salipiger sp. PrR007
TATAGCGCGACAATCAGGGAGAGACGGCAGCGACAATCAAGATGAGATTCTATGTCGCGACATCGGTGACGGTATCACCTTGATTGCCGCTGGCAAGGTTTTCGTCGGCGGGTGATTGTCGCTCCGCGTCAATCAGGCCAGTGCTTTTGATTGTCGCGTATGATGCTGGGCGTCCGCGCCTGCGTTTGGCTTCAAGCGCCGAACGCCGTCGATAGCTTTCCACGTTCATTTCGAAGATGGTCGCGTGGTGGACGAGCCGGTCCACAGCCGCGAGCGTCATCGCGGGATCGGGGAAGACCTTGTTCCATTCTCCGAAGGGCTGATTGGCCGTGATCATGATCGAGCGCCGCTCGTATCGGCCCGAGATGAGCTCGAACAGAACGCTTGTTTCCGCCTGGTCCTTGGTGACGTAGGCGAGGTCATCAAGGATGAGCAGGTCGTACTTGTCGAGCTTGGAGATGGCCGCCTCGAGCTGCAGCTCCCGGCGTGCGACCTGAAGCTTTTGGACGAGGTCGGTTGTCCTCGTGAACAGGACCCGCCAGCCGTTCTCGATCAAGGCAAGGCCAATGGCTGCCGCCAGATGGCTCTTTCCGCCGCCCGGCGGGCCGAACATGAGCACATTCGCGCCTTTCGCCAGCCAGCTGTCGCCGGCAGCCATCGCCATGACCTGAGCCTTCGAGATCATCGGCACGACATCGAAGTCAAAGCTGTCCAGCGTCTTGCCGGGCGGGATATGGGCTTCGGCCAGGTGGCGGGCAGTACGGCGGTGTGCTCGCTCGGCGAGTTCATGCTCTGCGATCGCGGCAAGGAACCTCGCTGCCGGCCAGCCTTCCTTGTCCGCCTGTTCGGCGAACTGGGGCCACAGGGTCTTTATGGTTGGCAGGCGCAGTTCGCCAAGCATGATGCCCAGACGTGCTTCGTCGGTGGAGTGGATCCGCTTCATGCGTATGCTCCCGTATCTGTGCCAGCCCCAAGAAGGTCTTCGTAGCTGTTGAGGGAGGTGGCGCGCACCGTGACCACCGGCAGGCTGGCGGGGTCTGGCGAGAACTTCCGCCGCAGGACCGCAAGGTCCGGCAGGTCGCCCACGTCCAGCAGAGCGGCAAGGTCTTCAGCCAGGGCCACTTCGCAGTTGCGCTCGTGGGCCAGGGCCAAAAGCTCGACGGTCGCCTTGCAGGCCTGCCGCTCAGGCAGCCGCGCCGTAAGGGCTTCGAAGGCGCGGCGGTACTCGCCTCGGGGGAAGAGTTTGTCACGATAGACGAGGTGCAGAAGGGCCATCGGCTTCTTGCGTAGGGAGTGGATGACATGGTGGTAGTTGACCACCTGGTCATGCTTGCCGTCCGGGTGGCCGCGGCCCCTGGGCAGGTTGAGCAGATGAGTGCCGCCGACGAACAGCTCCAGCCGCTCGTCATAGAGGCGCACGCGCAGGCGGTGCCCAATCAAGCGGGAGGGGACTGTGTAGAATACCTTGCGCAGGGTGAACCCGCCGGCGCTGGTCACGGTGACGATGACTTCCTCGTAGTCCGTGGTCCGGCGCTCGGGCAACTCCTGCAGATACGCGCGCTCAGCCTCGATGCGTTTGCCGCGGGCGGCATTGTGACGGCCGACGATCTCATCGATGAAGGCGCGGTAAGCGCCAAGGTCTTCGAAGTCGGCACTCCCGCGCATCAGCAGCGCGTCCCGGATCGCGTTCTTGAGATGGCCGTGAGCACTTTCTATGGAGCCGTTCTCATGCGCCACTCCCTTGTTGTTCCGCGTGGGGGTCATCCGGTAGTGCGCGCAGAGCCCGTCGTAGCGTTTGGTGAGATCGGTTCGGGCCTCGGCATCAAGATTGCGGAAGGCGGCCGACAGGCTGTCGCTGCGGTGGAAGGCCGGGGCTCCGCCCACGGACCACAGTGCGTTCTGCAAACCCTCCGCCAGTGCAACGAAGCTCTCACCACCCAAAATGACATGGGCGTGCTCGAAGCCAGACCATGGCAGGCGGAAGTGGTAGAGCAAATGCGGTAGAGGCTGGCCAAGGACCGTGACGCCCGCTGCTCCCATGTTGGTGAAGTCAGACAGCCCCATCCGACCGGGCTCATGGCTCTGCCGGAAGATAACTTCCTGTTCTTCGCCGTGCAGAGCCCGCCATGAACGGATCCGCCGCTCCAACGTGCGCCGGATGCCGGATGACAGCTCGGGGTGCCGGCGCAACAGCTCTTCAAAGATGGCGACAGGCCGGAGGCCCGGGGCAGTCCTCAACAGCGGAACCACTTCGCTGTCAAAGATCGCCTCGAGCGGATCGGGTCTGCGACGGCCGCGCGGCCCTTTCTTTTGAGAAGGCGGGGTGGGGTCTTCGGAAATGCGATAGCCCGTCGCGCGGCTCATGCCGGCTTTTGCGGCGGCGACATCAATCGGGTGGTCTCGTCTCAGCTTCATAAAAAGCCTCGCTTGATGATCGGTTACATGGCGCCCCGGCACAAAGGTGGTTCTCCATCATGAAAACCCCCAGCCTACCGGGTCGGCCGCGATCACAGACCGAAGAATTTGCGCAGCGGCGTGTGACCGGTGGAGGGCGGGCGTAGCCCGGCCGGAAGCGGTCACACGCCGCTGCGTCTCATCCTGATTGACGCGGAATCTCATCCTGTTTGTCGCGCCGCA
>NZ_JAAGOZ010000079.1:0-2611 GCF_010499845.1 Salipiger sp. PrR007
TCGATCGGAATCATCAGTCGATTCGCAGAAAAGAAAAAATGGGCGAACTGTGTTCACCCATTTTCTTTGAATTCAAAGCGTTAGCATCCAGTGCCGCCGCCCGTCCCTAGGTTTTTCATAGGTCACCTATAAGAAAGCGCTGTAGAGTTCCTCACTAAGTAGTGTGAGCTTAGAGGCTTTCAAGGGTCATAGCAACGGCAAGATTGGACCATCTATCGGGTCTTTCCGCTTATTTTCCTTGCACTTCAGGATAATGAATCTCGCCCGGAGGCGTTTCCTCACGAGCCGGAATTTTGTTCCACCAGATGAAGATACCATGTTTTGGCAGCAGCGGACTATCAATCTCAGCGATTTTACATGCATTTTTTGTGCCAGCTTGCCGATTCATCTCTCTGTCAAATTTCTCCGACGGGTGAACTGGCTCCCAAAAGAGATTCATCATCTCAGCATTGTAATGCACGCGCAATTCCGTGCATAGGCTGATCGCGTTCGTCTGGAAAAGATCATTGTCATTGACTCTCTTATATTGAGAAAAGTTTACTCTTATCCTCTTCTCTTCACCCGGCCTCAGCGTTACATTCTTTGAAAATTTCTGTTGACCAACGTTATCCTCATCGGCGTCATCAATGTCCTGAAACTCGGCCTCTTCAATCTCCTCACTCCCAATGATTAAGCTCTTTAGTCCGACGTCACCAACCTTAGGCTCATTCAAGCCAGAGACTTTCGAAGCATGAAACCTTACGGGATAGTCGACATCTTCGCTAGATATGTTTTTGATTCTGTAATCAAATTCGCAATTCATGGCAATCCAATCACCCTCAATAATTTCTGAGGTGAGGTCAAAAACGAGCAGTTGGGATGTCTTGATTACCTTCTGCTTAAAAACGTACTCCTCGACGAGATCAAAGACATCTCTCGGAAGGTCAACACTATACAGGTACTTAAATACGTTCTCACTTATTGTTACGGCCTGCTTGTTTGCATGATCACTTAACTCCCTGCGAGCCTCCCTCTCTACGGTCATACCCACGACCCAAGCAATAATGAATGCAAACCCCACCTCAATCGGTATTCCAATGCCAAGCTTTTGAGCTAAGCTTTCAGGTTTGAATTCAAGCAGCAGAAAGAACCCAAAGGATACAAATACCAGACCGCATATCAGCGTCCAATGCTCTTTGAGAAGCATCTTTATGTGACTCTCTTCTCTACCTCTAGCCGCCTCCCCAGTTGTCACAGGCTCTACTGAAGGCCGAGAGCCTTCTTGTTCCATCGCATCGTTCTTCATCGCACATCTCCAGTAATCTTCGCGCTAAGAGAGAGGTAAGCATGTATCTCAATGATCTAGCAATATAGCTCTGCTACCGATTCGGCTGAGCCTACAAAGTGCCACGAAAACGAACAGTGATTTTTGAGCCTATCCGAAAAATGCATCCATTAGTTCGCCTCGCAGACTGTGTCGTTCACCATGCGGGCATAGAGAGTCCCAAGACACTGCAGGATTCACATTGAACTCCGCGACGCTTGGTAGTCCCTACATCTGGAGATCGCTAGGGCGGTCTACGAATGTGCGAAAGCGCAACGTCCTTGAGGACACTCTTCTCAAGTACCGAAAAAGTCGTCAAAATTCATGCGTTGAGAACGCGTGGCATCTCTCTCCCTTTCAGAGGTCCGGCGCTGGTGAGAACAAGTGTCATGCCTGCTCAATGTTGAAAAAAGCGTCGAGGCGGCGATCATACCCTTCCTGCGAGCTGAGGATTTCGGAAATATCTAGACTCGTTTGCGGGCCGAAGTCCTCCGGGTCCTTGGCCCGATCAGCAGCTTGCTCGGCGACAACACTGCTAAGGTCCGCGTCAATCACCTTAAGTTTTGTCTCGACGCCACATACCTCTACTAGCGCCGACTGCATTGACTTGTTCAAAAATTCACGGTGACCCTCATGTACCAGAAAGCTGTCGTGTACGGGCAAGATAGGAATGCCGCTTTCAATGAAATCCAACATCACGCGTTCCGCGACATCGCTGTCGGTTCGCTGTAGACGTTTTCCTGCACCAGTATAAAATTTATTCTCGATTGGTCCGTGAGCGGAGCGAACTGCGTTAGAAACGCTGGGCCACGACATATTGAACTTGCCCGGTTCGATACCTTTGGGAGCCTGTCGCAGGGGCCTTTCTGCGTTCAGCATTGCATTGAAGGTGGCCTTGACCATACTGCGGAGTTCGGCTCCTCCCTTCGTCTCAGTCACTTCATCAAAAATCCCACGATAACAGTCGACCGGAGGTGTTGCGCCAGCTTCAGCGTAGAGGATCACGGGATGGAGGTTCGAATAGTCGATTTCGACCATCCGCTTGCCGTTCACGGCCAAGTGCCTCCGGTACGCTTTCGGCACGCTTTGCCACCAGCCACCATAGAAGCGACCACCGGTCGTAAGCTCCCGATCATTGAAGACACGGTAGAGGTTCCTTCGGTGCATCCCGAGAGGCTTACCTCCTGCCGGGTCGTCCGAGAGACGCTCTTGTAGCGCAGCTAAATCCGCATCGGGGATGAGCAGGTCGTACCAGCGTGTCGCAAGCACCCGATTGATACGGGCGAGGTTCTGCGTCATTCGCCGAAC
>NZ_JAAGOZ010000080.1:0-2304 GCF_010499845.1 Salipiger sp. PrR007
TGTCAACGCCGTCTTAATTTTCCCCAAAAGCGCCGAAGTAAAATTCCCCACTACGGCGGTCGCGGCGATCAGCCGGCTTCAGTGATCGGCGCCTCCGTTGTGATGCTTTGGAGGACGCCCGCGACGCTTGGGGGGTGGCGGCGGAGCGATGGGTGCGTTTGCCCTGACATGCTCTGGAATGAGATCGGCATGGGCGCGTAGCCGATAGCTGGCCCCTTCGATCTGGATAACGACCGCATGATGCAGGAGGCGATCCAGCAGGGCTGTCGCGACGACCGGATCGCCGAACACCTCGCCCCATTCGGCGAAGCCACGGTTGGAGGTCAGGATCATGGCGCCCTTTTCGTATCGGGCGTTGACGAGTTGGAAGAACAGGTTGGCACCGCCGGTGGTGATCGGCAGATAGCCGATCTCGTCGACGATGAGCAGCGCAGCCCGGGCATAGAACCGGATTTTCTCAGCCAGTCGTCCCTCGCGTTCGGCCTGGTTCAACGCGGCGATCAGCTCCGCGAGGGTGGCGCGATATACACTTCGCCCGGCCTTGACGGCCGCGACGCCGAGAGCGGTGGCGAGATGGCTCTTGCCGGTGCCCGGCGGCCCGAGGAAGTGAACGACCTCGGCGCGCCGGATGAAGTCGAGCTGGGCCAGTGCCGCGATCCGCTCCCGATCGAGCGAAGGCTGGAAGCGGAAGTCGAAGCCTTCGAGCGTCTTGACCGGCAGCAGCTTGGCCGTGCGTAGCGCGACGTCGATCCGGCGCGTCTCGCGGGTGGCGTACTCCTCGCTAAGAAGCCCGTCGATCGCTTCGATCGCGGTGATCTCGCCCGCCTCGAGCTGCCGCACCGTGTGATCGAGCGCCTCCAGCGCACGCGGCATCTTCAGGCCGACGAGGGCGCCGCGGATGCGGTCCAGAAGATCGCTCATGATTGCGACCCCGCAGCGGCCAGGCGTCGGCCTACCGCATCATAGAAGTCGAGCGGGCGCCGAAGCCCTTGCGATGACGGCGGTGGAGCGGGTCTCCTCGGCGGCGCCTTGCGATGAGCGGGGTCAATACGACGCCGAGCCTTGCCTTCCAAGATCGGGTGGCGCGCAATTAGCTGCCCGTCCTCGAAGATCCGAAGCTCTTCGGCGTGATGCTGGACCTCGAGTGTCCGGCGGCGGGTGGTGTCGGGCACGGAATAGAAGTTGCCGCCGACCGAGATCATCCCCTCCTTGCTCACCCGCCGCTCGACCGTCAGCACGGCGCTGTAAGGGATCGCCGGGAGCGGCTTCAGGCTTGGCTGCTCGTCGGCGAAGGCCGCGTCCACTACGCGTCGGGTCGTGGCATGAACCCGGGAATTGGCGACCTCGGTCCGCCAGGCCTCGAACTGGGTGTTGAGATCGTCGATGTTGCGGAATGTGCGAGCCAGGAAGAAGTCCTGCCGGATGTAGCGGAAGGGTCGCTCGACCTTGCCCTTGGTCTTGGCCCGATACGGCTGGCAAGCCCGCGGCACCGCGCCGTAGTGGTTCAACAACGCGACCAGTGCGGCGTTATAGGTGACCACTCCGGCCTTGTCTTCGCCGATTACCGCTGTCTTCATCCGGTCATAGAGGATCTCCTCCGGCACGCCGCCGAGCGCTGCGAAGGCCGCGATATGGCAGCGCAGCACCGATTGCAGGTTCTGGCTGGCGACGAACCGGCCCCAGAGCCAGCGGCTGTGCCCCAGCACCAGCGAGAACAACCAGACCTTGCGAACCACGCCCGGCTCGTCGGTGAACTCCACCGTGAACTCCGCGAAGTCGACCTGGGCCTGCTTGCCGGGTGGGGTCTCGAACCGCCGCTCGAACGGGGTGTGCCGCGTCGGGCGCACCTCGCGCAGGAAGTCCGTCACCGCGGTGTAGGCGCCCTCATAACCCAGTTCCCGGATCTCGCGCAGAAGCCGTGCACCGCTGAGATCGGGAAAGGCCTGAACGCGTTCCTGGAGATAGCGCTCATAGGGTTCGATCACTCGGGCCCGTGGCTGCCGCGGCCCATAAACCGGAGCTTCCAGCCCCAGCTCGAGATATTTCCGCACCGTCTTCCGGTCGCAGCCAACCTTCCGCGCGATCGCGGTGATGCTGAGACCCTGGTTCTTCAAATCCTGGATCAAGACAATCTCCCTCAGTCCCTTCACCTGCCTGCCCCTGTCGTTCTCCGTTCGGAGCATCAGGCCTGTGTCCCGCGACAGAGCCAATTCCGAATAGATGAAGTTCGGAATTGGCCCTGACGCTCTCGTCTGGGGAAAATTCAAACGGCGGTTTCGGGGAGATTACGTCCGGCGGTTACAC
>NZ_JAAGOZ010000081.1:0-2302 GCF_010499845.1 Salipiger sp. PrR007
CCCGGCGGGCTCAAGCGCGCAAGAAAGTGGCCTGCTTTTGCGCCGCCCCGTGGCCGGTTTTTGCTCCGCCGTTGACACAAGCCTTGTCGGTTTTTGAAAAAGCTGCTCTCGAGCGGCTTGAGCAGAAGACCCAGATGGTCGACTGGTTGCCTGATATCCAGATCGACACCCTGGAACGTTGGAGCCTGGGACTGGGCGCGTTTCTTGCCGAAGGTACTTTACGCCCCGATGCCTCACCGCTCACAAGACGGCGCGAACTTATTGATCTGGGCTTCTCGGTCACCCGTGCCGGGCACGGGAAGCTGGTCGATGAGGTCGATGAAGCGCTCGGACGACATTCGACGCGGCTCAGCAAAACATGGTTTCATGGCTGGGCGCTTCAGGCCTCGATGCAGAAAGAGCGGCAGGCGTTTCGCGAGATCATGCTTGGCCTCATCAAAGACCAAGGCGACTACTGCCTATTGTCCAGACACCAATACGCCCCCTCCGAAGTGCAGGTCGATGCGTGCATCAAGAAAATCGCGGAAACCACAGACCGCTCCCGAAAATGGGTGCGACGCGCCTTAGAAATTGATGGTTACTTGCCCGACGGAGGCGTTCCGGATGGACTCGACGTTAGGACCCGCCTTAGGGCATGCTCAACGCACGTCGCTGCGCTGGTCGCCAGCGTCGGCGCGGAACAGAGCGCCAACATTCTGGGTATCGGGGCCACCATGTTCGACGGCCTTGTGTCGGAAAGGGTGATCAAGCCCATTCCGACCATTGCCTTCAAGAAACCACGGTTCAGCGCTGACGCGCTGGATGATCTCCTCAAACGAGTTGAAGCCCGGGCAATCCTTCAACCCGGACATGCCATCCGAGACGACATGATCAGTCTTCCGCACGCATCCTTCGTGCTGCGGTGCCCGGCAGGCCAAATCCTCCGCTATCTCGAGAAGGGAGAGTTGCCCGGTTCCTACATTGACAAGACCGAGATCGGATTGGCTGGGCTTAGAGTTAGCCATAAGGAGCTGCTTGCCGCGATACGCCGTCACCAGCGTGCCGATTTGACACTGGAGGAGGTTCGTAAGCGTTTGGCCCTAAGCAGCCGAGAACTTCGCCAAGTAGTTGCAGCTGGATTGCTCCGTGTAGATCGTCGGCGACCCAATGGGCTTCGAAACGCCGCGGAGTTCATAACCTGCGACGATTACGAGGCCTTTCTAGAGAGGTTCCAAACGCCAAAGACTGCTGCCCAACACCTCGGGTTAACGCCCAGAGAAGTGACGGCACTGGTCAGAGCTTCGCAGCTTAGCCCCGTGATTTCGGGAAGCGATGCACGGGTGTACGACCGGGAGAACGTTCTAAGCCTCTAAACTTCAAAGGCTTCCGTGGGCACTACTAGGTTGGTCCCGTGCTCATCAGGTCTAGAGACCTGTCCGCCTTATCCAACGTGAATACAAGTGAAATCTCGCCCTGTCGCTTGCGCGGCAGGGCGAAGGCATACGATAGGGGGAGGTGCTCGGCTGCGCGAGGTACCCTGTCAGGGGCTTTGATCCACGTTTGCACCCAGTCAGTGTTATTCGGGCAAGACTGCGATCTGAGCCACAGTCTCATGGGCTTTGAGGAGCCATAGCGCGGAGGATCCAGTCTTCCCCGGAAGATGTTCCAAGTTGGTGGTGATGCCCCAATGGAAAAAGATTCTGGATCAATCGCTTAATAACGTGTCAGATTCCAATCTTAACCGGACATCACACCTAACATACCGAAGTTACGAGACTTCCGGCCCGAGGGCGGTAGAAATGCCCCCGTAAGTGCCCCACTTTCCGCCCCCTGTTTTGCTGACGTTCTCCCACATGCTCTGAGCATGGTGACGGGGTTATTTGGCGTGTGCGGTCAGGCTGTCCTCTGGTCCGTCAGGGAGGAGGATGGAGGGGGGGGGATACCTACGAGGATGATGTATCCTTCCCAAGCTGCCCTACCTCTGGTGATAGGCGACCTGCCGCAACGTCAGGAGGATGTGGGCAAGTCAGGGAGGGAAGGCGCAATTGCCGTCAGAGCGTTCGCGCATGGTGCCCGGGGCCGCGAAACCGGTGCGATTTGTCCCGGGCTCGCTGCGCGGTGGGCGCCCCGGACCCGGACCTTGGCCGGTGGATCACCAGGCGGTGATCCTTTCCTCGGGCGGCAGCCACATCAGATCGCCTTCCTCGATGCCGAAGGCCTCGTAGAAGGCCGGCAGGTGCTGAAGAGCGGCAATTGCGCGGTAGGGCGACGGCGCGTGCGGATCGCCCGCGACCAGCAGGCGATCATAGGCCTCGGTCGATTT
>NZ_JAAGOZ010000082.1:0-2274 GCF_010499845.1 Salipiger sp. PrR007
GCCACGCCTGCCTGTCGGCGCGGCATCCCAGCTCATCTCGGGGTCAAACCAGATCGTCAGCGAGCCCCGGCGCTTGAGTGCTTCATTGTAGGCTGGCCAGTTCTTGGTCTTGTAGGTCGGGGGTATGGGTCTGCTCATGCATCCCAGCTACCACCCTGGATTCGCGAGATGAATCCCTCACGCGATTTGTGCAACAGAGCCCCTCGACGCACATGGCCGGACGTTCTATCATTGCTGTTCAAGGCACAGTCACGTGCCACCGCGGCCTTCCAAACCCGCTTGGGCGTCAGCGTCGGACCCGGGTACGCGCATCTCGAAGGTTTCGCGCACCACGGTGTAGTCGAAGTACCCTAGCCGGGCGATTGGCTCGATTGCAGTGATGTCCAACTGACCATCGGATTGGATCACTTCGTCGTCGATGTGGATCGTCTCCACTTGGGCAAAAACGATATCGACGGTGCCGTGGCCCGAGTTGCCACGCATTGTATGCGTACTGAGATATCGGCACTCGAATTTGCAGGGGCTTTCCTTCACCATCGGCACCGCTCCATTGTCGGAATAGACGCGAGTCACATCGATACGGTCGAATTCGCTTTCATCGGACGGCAAAGCCATGGCGCTGATGTTCACGGCTTCACGCAAGGCGTAGGTCGCCATGTTCCAGACAAACCAGCCCGTTTCTTCGGTATTCACTACGGTGTCCTTGCGCCGGCCGTCCGGGTAGCGATTTGCGGCGAACATCACCATTGGCGGGTCGAAGGTTAGGTTCTGCCATTGGCTGTATGGCGCGATGTTTTCCACCCCGGCGGCGCTGCGGCTGGACAGCCACCCGATCGGGCGGGGCACGGTGCAGCTTTTGAACGGCGAGAACGGCAACGGGCAGCGTTCAGAACTGGGTGAATATTTCATAACGGCATACCTCTCGACCTTGCTTTCAAGATATCGATATATGACCGATATATCGATCGCATGTCAATCGTCTTTGGAGTAAAGCTGTGGTGTCGATTGCATGCGAAGTGGAGGGCGAAATGAACAAGACAGAGCAGGCAGTTGCCACACTGGAGGCCATGATCGAGAACGGCGAACTTGCCCCCGGCTCGATGGTGTCCGAACGCACCATCGTCGAAACATTGGGTTTAGGCCGGACGCCGATTCGCGAGGCTATCCAGCGTCTTGCACCCAGATACATGATCCGTGTGCATGCCAGCCGCGGAATCGAGATTCCGGCGATAACGGTCGAAGACCAGCTCAGCCGCCTTGAAGTGCGTCGGCCTGTCGAGGTGTTGGCGGTGGAGCTGGCGTGCAAACGCGCAAGTGAGGCGCAAAAGGCTGCCATGCGAGACCTTGCTTCAAGGCTTGAAGGCCGGTTCACTCTTCAGGAATACATCCACACCCTCCGGCAAACCCACTCCCTGATTCTGGATGCCGCTGGAAATCGCTATTTGGGATCGATGATGTTGCCCTTGCAGGGACTGTCACGCCGCTTCTGGATCGTTCACGCCCGCGAGGAAAAAGGTGACATCGACTGCGGTCGTGATCTGCATCGCGCAATCCTGATGGCAATTCTGGGAGGCAATGCCGAGGCCGCCGCAGATGCATCACGTGCGTTAAACAACTATCTAGTGGAATTCGCATTGACCGTTGTGGCGCGTCAAGCAGCACGGTGAAAATCGCGCCATGAGAGCTCGAGGGTCGTTGGCCTCGCCAATACCGGGCGAGGAAAACAGACCGTCGCACATGGCAGGAGCCATCTTACCGACCCGACAACACAGTTCCTTCCCCTCTTTGCCAAAGGGAAAAGAGCGCGACGGATCCGTTGCGCTGATTTACACCTTGGCGCCGCTGTTCGGGATCAGGTATGCCGCGCTCGCGACCTTTCCACGATGATCAGTGCCCCCGCCCCAGCGCCTTCAAGAGCGGCGAGGAGGAGTCCCGCTGCTACCTCCAGCAATCCGGGATCGCCAAGGAGCGGAATGTCTCGTCGATGCATGCACCAGATCGGAATATCGCTCTGCTGGACGTGGGCGACCCGCCGGACCTTGCGGCCCTGCGGCGGAAGTTCTCGCCAGACCCGGCTCTGTTGCACAAATCGCGTGAGGGATTCATCTCGCGAATCCAGGGTGGTAGCTGGGATGCATGAGCAGACCCATACCCCCGACCTACAAGACCAGGAACTGGCCAGCCTACAATGAAGCACTCAAGCGCCGGGGCTCGCTGACGATCTGGTTTGACCCCGAGATGAGCTGGGATGCCGCGCCGACAGGCAGGCGTGGC